>JAAEOA010000313.1 GCA_024223715.1 bacterium
ACAAGTCCACTTTAAATTCGTTGAACCCAAACTGGCCCATGATTTCTTTGACCAATTCGATGCAGCTGCCCACTTCATCTACGAGCTGATCTGGGGTGCAGAAGATGTGCGCATCGTCCTGAGTGAATCCACGAACTCGCATCAGACCATGCAGGGCCCCACGTTTTTCCGCCCGGTAAACGGTTCCAAGTTCGGCCAGTTTGACCGGCAAGTTGCGATAACTGCGCATTTTTCGCTTATAAATAAGAATATGCAGAGGGCAGTTCATTGGTTTTACAACCTGCTCCTTGCCATCCTGTTCGAAGACATACATGTCGTCCCGGTAAAAGTCCATATGACCACTGGTATGCCATAAATCGGCCTGACTGATGTGGGGTGTGGTTACGGTACGGTAGCCGTTGCGACGGTGCACTTCTTTCCAGTAATCGATGACCGATTCACGCAATAGGTCCCCCCGGGGAAACCAGAGACTAAGCCCAGGGCCAGCATCTTCAGCGGTTCCAAAGAGGTCCAACTCTCGGCCCAGTTTTCGGTGATCGCGTTTCTTGGCCTCTTCGAGCATTTCCAGGTGGGCATCCAAGTCCTTCTTTTTGAAAAAGACGGTTCCGTAAATGCGCGAGAGCATGGGTGCATCGGGATCTTTAACCCAGTGAGCAGCACTGACACTGGTCAGCTTAAAAGCCTTCAGATCTTTGGTATCGGGAATGTGCGGACCTTCGCAAAAATCGGTGAACTCCCCCATGCGGTATATTGACAATTCTTCGCCGGTGAGGTCTTCAATCTGGGCCAGTTTATAAGGCTGGTCTTTGAACATTTCACGGGCTTCATCGTGAGTAAGAGCTTCGCGCTGGATGCCTTCTTTTTGCCGAGCCAATTCCAGCATGCGTTTTTCGATTTTGCCCAACTCTTCGGTGCTGAAGGGTTCTTCCCGATCAAAATCGTAGTAGAAGCCGTGTTCAATGGCGGGCCCAAAAGCAAATTTCACACCCGGGTAAAGATCCTGCACGGCCCAAGCCAGAAGATGGGCACAGCTGTGGCGAAGGGTCTCGAGGCCTTCGTCGCTGTTTTTTGTAATGATGTGCAAGTTGCCGCCAGTGGTGGCTGGCTCAGCCAAAGCGTGATGGGTACCGTCGACAGTAACAGCAAGAGAACTGCGCAGAAGACCTTCACTGATTTGGCGAATGGCCTCGCTGTATGGTTGGCCAGACTCGAGTTCCAGGGTTTTGCCATCAGGAAGGGTGAAATTCAGGGTCGACATTTTTTTGGGTCCTTTGTCATTGGGCTGGGCTGAAAATTGAGATGTAAGGCTGTTGGACTTAGGCAGCAGCTTGCATATGGGCTGAAAGCTAACATTGAGGGGGAATTGTGGCAAGGTTGGATCACAGGCAGATTTACCCGGTCTGCCTTTTGTGGAAACCGGACATCACCAGGGCCCAAATAACGCCACTGACGAATCGACTCAGGAATAACCCTGCATTACATGGGTCATTGTTAAACTTCATTGACCAGGATGCTTACCTGGACACTGCCAGATTGAGACCAAAAATTGAAACATAAAAATTCCAACCCCCTGAAGTGCATACCCTAAAAGGCTCATCTTCAGGGGGCTATTTTACAGAACAAAAAATAGTTCAACTATTTCGTTAGCAGCATTTTTGTTGTCTGAACTTCACCATCAATTTCCAGCCTAGAAAAATATACTCCACTGGCGAGGTATTTACCTTCAAAGCGAACTTCGTGTGAACCGGCACCCTGCTGAGTATCGATTAAAGTTTCGACTAATCGACCATGGGCATCGAACACTTTTAAACAAACCATTCCTTCGGTGGCCAAAGCATATTTAATATTAGTGATGGGATTAAACGGATTGGGGTAATTGTTCAACTGGACCTTATGGTCTGGTACAACATTTTCCGAGACCGATGCAGTGGCATTTAAACCGGAAATAACCCGTAGCGAATTGGAATTGTATTCAGAAATGTAAAGTTTGTCACCATCCGGTGAAGCTACAATACCATTGGGACCATCGAAGGTAGCGGAGTCGACATCACCATCCTGGCGACCTGGTGATCCGGTTCCTGAAAGCACCGAAAGACCGCTGCCATCAGTATTGATCTGGTAAATTCGGTTGGCCTGAAACCCGGTGGCGTAAATAGTTTCATCCACCAAGGCAATAAATCCCAGCCATCCGGGAAGATCGGCCAGTTGGGTAACTTCACCTTCGGCAGTGCGCTTTAATATTGTTCCGTTATTGAAGTTTCCAATATAAAGATTGCCTGCGCCATCCATTTGTAATCCCACCGGACCGGCAAGCCCCTGGCCGGACATTAATGTTGAAACATTGCCTTGAGGATCAAGAATGCTGACGCGTGAATCAGCGTACTGGGCAATGATAAGGTTTCCATTTTGATCAAAAACCAATCCTGCCGGACCATGAATGCCGGACTTATGAATTGTGGCCTCACCGTCGGGGGATATTTTCCAGATCCTGTTGGCTCCGGCTTCGGCCAAATACAGATTTCCGTCGGGGCCCCAAACCGACCCATTGGGGTTGGAAAGTCCCGTTGCAAAAGTTGTTACAAGGCCTGCGGGAGAAATTTTGGAAACCATGGCACCAGAATAATAAGAAGCATACAGGTTGCCCTCCGGATCCAAAGTAAGGGCATCATCGAAATTAGCAGGGCCAGAAACCAGGGTCGATACGGTTTGGGCCGAGGCTGTCAGAGTGAAAAAAATTGAGATAATAACAATGGACAGAAGTGGGTGACATTTAAGACCAGGCATGAAGAATACTCCCCTGTTGGGATGAAAAATTTTATCATGGCATCAGATGTGGGACTTTAGAATTTTTGGATTCTTGTCTTCGCTACTGAATTAATGATTACGGCACCTGGTCGGGATACCCTATAGATATGGTATTGTTTATGTCCTGTCTCATTTAAAAAATTATTTATTTGAATAAAGCTCTTCAACAAACAACCTGTCTTATCATATTTACAAGGTTTCATTTCCAACCGGGTTTAATAAACCAGAGGGAATTTTAGGGGAGAAATTTGCTGAGTTCTGCTCTTGGTTGACATTGGTTTTAACCCAATGTTAGAATCCTTATTCCCCTCAGCACCAGGCAGACCACAAGCAGTCATGGATCAAGAACAGGAGAAAAGCATGAGCGAAAACCGAAAAAGGAAACACTCTAAGGATGGTTTCAGCCGACGAAATTTTCTAAAAACCGCTGGTGCGGTTTTCGCTGCGGGAACTCTTCCCATGGCTACCGGCTGCGCCGGCAACAAACCCTTGGTGGCCCAGGATCCAAAGGAATCTAAGATTCGCGAATACCGCACTCTTGGCAGGACGGGATTTAAGACTTGTGATGTTTCTTTCGGTGGTGTCCCCCAGTCCGCCAACGTGATTCGCTACTGCTACGACAAGGGAATCAACTATTTCGATACAGCCGAATCCTATGGTAACGGTGCTTCTGAAACACGAATCGGTGAATCCATGGAACACATGGACCGTAAGCAGATATTCATCACCACAAAAATGCACTTCCCTCCTGAAACGACCAGGGAACAGTTGGTCGATCGTTTCAACAACTGTCTTGGCAGAATGAAAACCGATTACGCCGATGCCCTATATATCCACAACGTGGATAACGTCGAAATGGTGGGACACGAGGGATTTCATGCTGCCGTTGACCAGTTAAAAGCTGAAGGCAAACTTAAGCATGCCGGAGTTTCCTACCATGGCCCCGAGGGTGACAAAGGCGAGCCAATGGACAAGGTTCTGCTGTCAGCAGTTGAAGACGGACGCTACGACCTGATGCTTCTGGTCTATAACCACATGGCCCGGGAAGAAGGTCAAAGAATCCTGACCGCATGCAAGGAAAATAACATCGGCACTACTCTGATGAAAACCTCACCAGGCGGACTGGGTGTGGAACCCCTCGATCCCGACAACCTGAGCGAGGATTTCCAAAGCTGGTATGATGCCATGATCGAGCGCGAGATGTCCCATGATGACGCCATTGCCCGTATGAACAGATACAACGAACAGGTTATGGAAGAGGCCGAAAAAATCAGGCCTTTCGTCGAAAAACATGGCATCACTACCGATTTACAACTTCGCCAACTGTCCATGCAATGGGCCCTGGCCAATCCGGATGTGCATTCGGTCTGCATTTCATTAAACGATTTCGATTCCGTGGACAGTTTTATTGCCAGATCAGGAATGCAACTGTCACAGGCTGACCATCAGTTGTTGAAAGACTATCGTCATGCCTATAATCAGATGTACTGCCGCCATGGCTGCAGCACTTGTCTTGCTGCGTGTCCCGACCAGGTTCCAGTATCGACAATCATGCGATATTCAACCTATTTCACCATGCAGGGACGCCAGAAACAGGCCATGAGCAAATACGCCAGGTTGCCCCAGGCTGGTGGTTCTCCCTGTCTGGCCTGCAGTGCTCCCTGCAGTGGTGCCTGCCCACATGGTGTGGATATTCAAACGCGCCTTATTGGTGCCCACAAGCTGCTGTCATTTGCCTGACCCATCAAAAGCCCTCACGCCAAATTTTAGTGTGTGAGGGCTTTTTCAAATCGGGTAGTAAATCAGATCATCATTTTCCCTAGTGCCCGCCCCAGCTATTGCCAGGTGGATACCAAATCTTATTGGAAGACAATTTAGCTTTAAAAATCAACTGTACTGCAGATTGTTCAATAATCATTTAACCACATTTTAAATTTTCGTAAGTGGCCCAAAAACTGCTATTTAAACCCGGAAGTAAAAATAAATATTTAACTGGAGGAATCGTTTTGCGAAAAATTCAGGTGATAATTCTGGGGTGCCTTTTGTTTACCACACCAATTGAAGGTGTATTAGCAGAAGAGTCGGACACCAACCTAGATGGGCTCTCTATTGAAGAATTAATGGACCTATCGGTGGTTTCAGCTGCCAAAAAACCCGAAAGACTGAGCGAAATTCCAGCTGCCGTTCATGTAATCACAGCCGATGATATCAAGCGAATGGGTTTTGCAAATATTCCTGAAGCCCTGAGAATGGTCCCCGGAGTAAATGTGGCCAGAATCAATGCCGTCTCATATGCAGTTTCCATACGTGGCTGGAATGGAAGGTTTGCCGGTAAAATTCTGGTCATGGTTGACGGGCGAAGCATATATTCA
>JAAEOA010000314.1 GCA_024223715.1 bacterium
CGTGGTGGCTGGCGGCGTTGGCGTGGCGCCCCTGGTGTTTCTGATATCCGACCTTCACCGTAAGAAGGTCGATCTTTCCAACTATCAGGTATTTATCGGTGGCCGTACCAAAGAGGACCTGTTATGCAGCAATGAATTTTTGGACATAGGAGTTTCGGTACTGACCACTACGGATGACGGCAGTGCCGGAGATCAATGTTTGGTCACCCATCCGTTGGAAAAGGCCATGGGTCACACGGCACCGGATGTCATCGTCGCCTGTGGACCTATGGATATGCTGGCGTGCGTGGTCGGTATCGCTGAAAAACACAAGGTGCCGTGCCAGGTTTCCATTGAAACCATGATGGCCTGTGGTATGGGTGCATGTCTGGGGTGTGCGGTAGAGTCAAGTCTCGAAACGGAGCACTACTTACATGCCTGTATGGATGGACCGGTTTTTCCTGCCGACGTGTTGAAATTTTAATTTAAGTTTACTGAAAAATTATGAATTTTGCATTGACTTGCAACCATTCCTTTGTTAGGTTCTGAACCTTTAAATCGATTTGGTTTCAAGCCCTGTTTGGCGGCAAAAGGGTGCCATTCCCATGAAAAAAGAAACCAGACGTACGTTCAGGGAGTTGGCCTATTACAGCAGCCTTGGCCTCTCCGTCTCACTTGCTATTTTCATCGGCCTTGCGATTGGGGTCGTTTTGGACCGTAA
>JAAEOA010000315.1 GCA_024223715.1 bacterium
ATATATTATTTTTTTTAAAGCGGCTGATCGGGGAGGAGTGAATTAACGTGAAAATATGGTCAAATATGACCAATGGTCAAATATGACCATGGTTGGCATCCTTTGAAGTGGTGTTTATAGCTCAGTGAGGGAATAGGAATTAACAGGCTGTTGTTTGAGGAAAACCGTGAAAAATAGGAGGTTTTGTAGGAAGCTTCTTGGAATGTTGGAACATTGGAATACTGGAATATTGGGTTCAAAATCGGAATAGGTCTATTTTTAAATTTAAATTGAGATCCAATCCGATCAAGAAAAACCCATTCACCCACTATTCCAATATTCCAATGCAATGAGTCAGTTCGACAGGAGGTATTGAAACTTTTTTGCCACAAAAAGCACAAAAATAACTTTTAAGGATCTAAGGCTGGTGGATACCCAATTTTCGTATGCGGGCACGCAGTGTGCTGCGGTTGAGCCCAAGGATTTCTGCAGCCCCGTTTCGACCACTCACTTTCCAATTGGTCTGCTCAAGGACCCGGACAATATGGTCGCGCTCCATCTCTTCCAGAGTTTTTTGCGTCTTCGTTAAATCCTTATGGGGTTCCTTCAGTTCATCCACCAGGCTTAGTTTGGGCCCTGAAGAGTTGATCACCGCACGCTCGAGAACGTTTTCCAACTCCCTGACATTGCCGGGCCATTGATAATCCTGTAAGGTATTCATAACGCTCGTCGGGATACTCTCAATGGACTTCCCCAGTCTCTTGGAGATTTTATCTACGAAAAAGTCCACCAGCAGGGCAATGTCTTCCATCCGTTCTCTCAGCGGGGGCGCCGTAATCGGAAAAATACTTAGCCGGTACCAAAGATCTTCCCGAAACCGGCCCCTGCGGACTTCGTCTTCCAGATTACGATTGGTGGCGGCAATCACCCGTACATCGACTTTAATCGTGCCGGAGCTGCCCAACCGTTCAAACTCACCATCCTGGATCACCCTGAGCAGTTTGGGTTGCAGTTCCAGCGGCAGCTCCCCGATCTCGTCCAGAAAAAGAGTAGCGCCGTCGGCTACTTCAAATCGCCCCAACTGTCTGGCATGGGCGCCGGTGAAAGAGCCTTTCTCGTGGCCGAACAGCTCACTTTCAATGAGGTTTGAAGGCAGTGTGGCACAATTCACTTTCACTAATGTCCGATCTTTGCGCGGGCTTAAGCC
>JAAEOA010000316.1 GCA_024223715.1 bacterium
AAAGGGGGATAGAGGGGGATTTTAGCAAGTTCAGTGCACTCTAATAGTTCACAGCATTCGGATAGTGGTCAAATCTCCCCCTGCCCATCTTTGCCAAAGAGGGGAGTTTTTGTGTTATTGGTGAGTAATTTCCCTTTTACACTTCCCCGAACCACTGCATCCGCAGTTTCCACAACCGCCGCCTTCTTCGCGATGGGATCCGAATTCCGGATGGCGTAGTGAAAAAAGGCGCGTCAGGTGCTGGGTTGCCACCCAGAATAATATGAGCACCGGCATGGCGACTATTACAATTATTAGATCCCTCATCCACCCAGCCCCGCGAAACCCATAAAGGACAGCGATAAAAGGCCGCCGATCATCAGGCTCAATGCAGCACCCTGTGTGACGGAGGGTAACGTGGCCAGGTCCATTCGTTCGCGCAAACCCGCCATCAGCAGGATGGCCAGGGTAAAACCGGCGCCGGCACCCAGCGCGTAGATCAGTGATTGCAGGAAATTATATTCTTTAAAGGTCTGAAATAGTGCCAGGCCCAAAATCGCGCAATTTGTGGTAATCAGCGGCAAAAATATTCCCAGTGAACGAAACAGGCCGGGTGAAAACTTTTTCAGGGTCATTTCCACCAACTGCACCGCAGACGCGATGACTGCGATATAGGAAATCAACCTCAGGTATTCAATGTTGTAACCGACCAGCACCTGATTGATGAAATAGGCACATATAGAGCTGATCAACATCACAAAGGTGGTCGCAATGCCCATAGGCAGGGCGGTTTCCAGTTTCCCCGAGACACCCAGAAAAGGGCATAAACCGAGAAACAGGGCCAGCACAAAGTTGTTGGCCAGAAACGCATTGAAGAAAATAAAATTTAAACTGGTGGGTTCCATATTTTAATCCTGATTGCTCATGCTTTAAGGTTTTGGATCTTGCGCTCTTTAAGCCATTCAAACAGCAATAACCAGCCGCCCAACACAAAGAACCCGCCTGGCGGCAGGATCATTACCACCCATTGCTGATACTCCTGGCCGAATAGTGGAAAACCCAGAAACGTGCCGCTACCCAGTATTTCACGTACGCTTCCCAGGCAGAGCAGGGCTATGGTAAAACCAATACCCATGCCCAGCGCATTGACCAGGGCTTTAGTCGGCCGTACTTTGGAAGCATAGGCTTCTGCGCGACCGAGGATCATGCAGTTGACGACAATGAGTTGAATAAAGGCACCGAGTGCATTATACAAATCCAGGCTGATGGCCTGGATAACGTAATCAACC
>JAAEOA010000317.1 GCA_024223715.1 bacterium
AGGGACTTCGAGCTGCCGTGATCACCTCTTTTATGCCCATATTTTTAGCCCGTTGACGGAAATACGCTCCGTAGATCGAGTCCCGATCCCTCAGCAGATATCTTGGCGCCGTGTCCCAGGGAAATGCCTCTATGACCTGTTGGGCCGTCCACTTGGCCGTAGGGTTGGGTGTCAAATTGAAATGAACCACTTTTCGACGGCAATGGCTGAGGACCACCAGCACAAACAGGATTTGGAAAGTGGCGGTCGGAACCGTGAAAAAATCGATTGAAACCAGGTTCATCATATGGTTTTTCAAGAACGTACGCCAGGTTTGGGACGGCGGCCTATGCTTCCGACGAGGCATCAGGTTGGAAACCGTTCGCTCGGATATCTCGATTCCCAGCTTGAGCAGCTCGCCGTGAATCCTGGGAGCGCCCCAGAGCGGGTTGGCCTTCGCCATCTTAAGAATAAGGTCACGGATCTCAGGGCTGATCGGAGGCCGCCCGGGGCCTTTGGGCCGGGACTTGAATTTCCAGAACAGCTTGAAGCCTTTTTTATGCCAACGCACCACGGTATCAGGCTTGACAATGACCAAAGCTTTCCGCCAGTTGCTCCAGAAACGGGAAAGTAAAATCCAGAAAAGACGGTCTCGGCTGCGAAGTCGCGGTCGTTTGATAGACCATTTCATGGCGGCCACCTGCTGTCGAAGCGCAAGGTTTTCCAGAGCCAGATCGAATTCCTTTTTAGGTCCCAAAAGTATTTTAAAGAACAGTTTTAGCAGAATCTTCATCATGGATGAAGCGTTGGCAGGTCTATGCTAAAAAGTCAATAATTTCAGTATGGAC
>JAAEOA010000318.1 GCA_024223715.1 bacterium
GATACTTAATTATTTCCGCGACCCTAACATAGAATCCTTCGCCAGGGGATTGCGATTTTTCAATGCCTTCGCCTGCCCGTTGTCATAGTCTTTTAAAAAACCGCCTGAACGCATTTACAAACCTCTGCTGATCGAGTGCAGGCCCCACTTTCTATTGCAGTCATAATGATCTTTGTAGCCAAGGAGTAGCACAATGAAACAGTTCCTGTTACAGGAAAAGTATCCATTGTTCACACTGGAAGTGGAAAAGCGGGAAACGAGTCTTACCAACGTCGACCAGATTATCAGCTTACTCAAACGTCACATTGACGAGCATCCGGTCGCCAGCTTCATTGCCGTTTTCGATCATTACCGACACACGCAATCGTTGGAGTCAGGCCAGATAGGGGAAGGAATACTGGATGCTAAAAACATTGTTTTCTGTTTTGGTATTACCCTGCCTAATCCTCAGGCCATGGCGGTAAGACCGCGTTCCATCGGCGTGGTGGAGTTGGAAAAACTCTTTGTGGTCACCTTCATGGAAGCGCCCATGCCTCTCGCCAACGTCGCCATGGAGGCCTGGGCAAAATCCGTAAGGAAC
>JAAEOA010000319.1 GCA_024223715.1 bacterium
GACAGTTTGTTCCAATTCCCCCTTTGGTTTTGTGACCAATGATACGACCACCGCCAGCACAGCTGAAACAGCAATCCCCCACAGAATGCTAAACGCCAACGAAACAACAGCCCCACTGACGATTGAAATTCGGACGCCCCATGGCGTCAGCCTGGAATTCTTTTCTCCCATCGTAAAAGGTTTGCTTGAAATCTTCCATAATAACCCGACGATTAAAACCGGAACAACACCTCCGCCGGCCATGGTGTATGCTTTGGAGAACATCCCGATAATCGTCTGGGCATAAAGGGCTAGGAAGCTGGCCAGAACACCGATGATAACAGTCGCCTTTTTGGCCCAGGAAACCAATTGCTCATCCGTAAGCTCGGGTTTAAAAGGAGAGATGACATCATTGATCACGATGATTGCGGAGGCATTTAACAAAGAATCGGCCGAAGACATGGCGGCTGCCAAAATCAGAGCGAAGACGGTAGCTACGACAACCATCGGTACGTGATTCATC
>JAAEOA010000320.1 GCA_024223715.1 bacterium
CGCCGACACGGGCGTGCAAGTGAAAAGCAACGAGATTACCGTAGCCAAGGATAAAGACAGGGACAAAGAAATGATTCGTTTTTTAGATGTCATAGCAAGACTCATCTCGTTATTCTTGCTTGCGAAAATGATTTGAATTGATATTTTCAGGGATTCAGGGCCGGCAACCCATCTTCCCCGGCTTTCAAACGAATGTCTGCTTGACTCAGTTTCTTTCTCGCCCGTTTGACAGCCCTGTACAGTCCACCGGCGGACCACGATCCAGGGCCTTTGTTTATTTCTTCAGGTGAGAACAGAACGGTTTCAAGGGCTTGAACCTGCCGGTCAAGATCCGTGTCGCCGGCCCTTGAGACCAACAGATCCAGTCTGCCTGAGACCCCTGTCAGGCCGCTGCGGTCCAGCCAGCGCATCAAGGTCTGCATGATTTTGGCCGCATCACTGGAAGTAGAGGCCCTGTGGAACTGTTTGAACAGATCTGTCTCCGATGGTTCTGGGGAAGAAGCCTCCTGTTTTTTTAAACGTAGCAGCCACAGCAGACCAATGATGGCGACGGCAAGAACAAGCATGGCTATACCTGCCGGTTTCCAGGAAAAAATTCCGGAACTTTGCTTCTCCGCGCCGGGCTGATCTTCGGTTTCAAGGAGTGGATTGGCAGCCACCTCAAGGGTAAGGGGTTTGAGTTTTATTACTTTTAATTCTTCATTTTTTGGATTCCACCAATTGATGTTCATGCCCGGCAGCGTAAACTTGCCTTCCTTTTC
>JAAEOA010000321.1 GCA_024223715.1 bacterium
CACCAGCCACCAGCCACCAGCCACCAGCCACCAGCCACCAGCCACCAGCCACCAGCCACCAGCCACCAGCCACCAGCCACCAGCCACCAGCCACCAGCCACATTGTACCCCAACACACATTAAACAACTCGAGACCAAAAACCAATACCCAAAAACCAGGAACTTATGTTACGTTCCCGGGGTAACCAATAGCTCAGCGGTTTCGATTTATTTTTTTTGACCGTCCGCCCCAAGGTCTTTTCCTTTAGCATGGGTGCGGGCTTTTTTTTGCGCGTATTACCTACCTGGGAGTTTCCAATGCTTAGCCAATTGACTCAAGCTGTGTCATCAATTCATGCATTTCCCTTGTCGAAATCCCCACGGGATGCACCACCGAATCTCCTGTTTTTCATATTGCCAATTTTTTTGGCCACCCTGCTTCTAACCAGTGGCTGTTTGGAACATGAGCAGAATGTTTCAGTGGATACATTGAAGGCCAATGAATTGATGGTCTCCAATACTCTTCCTGATTCTGGTGAGCTGTCTCTGGTACAAACCATTTCCATCAATTTCATGGGGGCGAACCTGGATCAACCGGATTCTACATCGAGGCGGCTAGAATCACTGCCTGCGCAATTGCGACCAGCAGTATCTGGACATTGGGTGTTGAACAATCCTGGCAGTCTACTTTTTATTCCCGAAGAACCATATGAGCCCAATACTAAGTACAAAGTCATTCTCGACCCCGAGTTTTTCATCCAACAAAATTTGAAGCTGCGTGGCCCGTCAGAATTTAAATTCCATGCTCTGCCTTTCGCCTATACAAGTATCAATTTGCAAAGGCTGCGCGATGATACATTGGCTAGAACCCATCGAATTCGTGGAACAGTTCAATTCAATTATCCCGTAAGTCCTGAAGATTTTACTGCTTCTCTGACTCTGAAAACTTACCTAAACAAGGTTATTGCTTTCAGTCTCGAAAGCACATCAACGTCCCGGGAACAGGTCTTTATTTCCGAGGCATTGGAAAGTGAAGACCAGGATTATATTGTTTCGGCAATAATAAATGAGAGTCTCACACCTCAAGGCAGTCGTGGCTCTCTTGAAGAAACCATCACTCGAAAAATTGTGGTTCCTGCCTTGGAGAGGGTTCAGATCAAAGGCATTAATCTGTCGAGCAATGAAGATTTGCCTGTAGTGGAAATTCAATTTTCCGATTCGGTGGCGCCCGAAGATTTGCAAGCCGCCATCACTATTGATCCCCCGGTGGAAAATCTGAAGTTCACCGGTCGTTGGGGCTCGGTTAGCCTGACGGGCAACTGGCTTTTCGATCAAAGTTACAAAATCGAAATTTCTGGGGAAATGGTTGCTCAAAATGGTTTGCGTCTTGAACGAAAATTCACACGCAGTCTTATGGTTGACGACCTGAATCCCATGTTGCGAATTGCTGGTCCGGGCAATTACCTCAGCCTTCACGGTGAGGGAAAAGTTGGCATTGAAACCATCAATATGGATGCAGTAAATCTGCGTGTGGAACGTGTGTTTTCCAACAACATTGTTTCGTTTCTGCAGGATGTTCGCCTGAGCAACCATCGTGACTATTATTACGATTGGAACCTTGCAAATACCGGCGAAACCCTTGTGGAAAGAGAGATTTCCATACCGCCATCTCAGAAGAACAAAACTCAGCTTACGGCTGTGGATTTGAACAATTTTCTTACCGATGACTCCCGTGGGATTTTCCGACTCGTCATCGAAGACCCTAAATCGAGATATAACCAGGATGGCCGTTGGATTGTGGCCACAGACCTGGGGTTGGTTGCAAAACAAGCAGGCTCCGATATTGAAGTGGCCGTCGCGTCGATCAATCGCCTTGAACCCACCCCTGGAGTAAAAGTTCAGGTTTTAAGCCGAAATAACCAGGTCATAGCTTCGGGTGGAACCAACCACGAAGGGCTGGTTTCATTCCATGGTTTGAGTTGGAATGAAGAAGGCGGTCGGCCTTTTGTGGTAACAGCCAGCAAGGGGCAGGACCTGAGTTTTCTGGCTTTCGACCAAACCCGAATTCGAACCGCCGATTTGGATGTTGGCGGAGTCGAGGTGAACCAAAAGGGATACCGCGCCTATCTATATGGTGACCGAGATATTTACCGCCCGGGTGAAACCGCCCATCTGGTCTGGATGGTGCGAGACTCGCATTTGCAACCACCTTCCGGGTTTCCCCTAAATCTGAAAATAATGGCTCCTGGAGGGCAGGAATTCCTGGATGCCAAAGTTCAATGTGACGAAGCGGGAAGCGGTGAATTCAGCTTTGAAATTCCCAATTATGCATCGACCGGAAACTATACGGTCCTGCTTTTTCTTGGGCAGGATCATTTGCTTGGCGAGAAGACTCTCTCCGTGGAAGATTTTATTCCCGATCGCATGAAAGTGACCTCGGAAATTCGTGAAGACGGTCAATTTGCCATGATTTTGGGCCCGGACAGTCATCCGGAGTTGAGGTCTACCGCCATGACTCTGTTTGGTCCTCCGGCCGCAGACCGACTGGCCGAAGCCAGTCTTTGGTTCCGTCCTGCCGAAGTCATTGTGGCTGGATTTGAAGATTTCAGTTTTGGAGATCCACTTAAGGAAAAAATGCCTCCCCGCCGGGAGTTGGGCCAATTGCAGACAGATGCCGATGGCCACGTTCAGTGGGATCTTCCTTTGCCCGAGGTGGCCGATTATCAAGGCTGGATGACCGCCACAGCTTTGGTCAAAGTAACCGAAAGTGGAGGAGGACGCGCCGTCTCTTCCAGCTGTGAAGCAACCTTTTCACCCAACAAATTTTTAATGGGGCTGCGCAATCTTGATTCCGACAATAGTGACTATACTGAACCTGGCGAAACCCTTCGCTTCCAAGGCGTTATGGTTAACCTGGACGGCGTCCCCCAACCTCAGGAAAAAGCCACTCTCAAATTGATGCGTCGTCAATGGCGCACGGTTTTGAAGCGCGATGGTAACGGTAGCTATCATTACATTTCTGAATACGATGAAAAACTGATCTCCGAAAATACAGTCACCCTGAAAGCCGGTCCCACCGACCTTGAGGTGGTACCCAATAGCCACGGAAGTTATCGACTGGTCCTGACCACCAGTGACGGAAACATTCGAGGATCCATTGGATTTTACGTTTACGGATTTGGTTATGCGCCCTGGGCCATGAGCAATCCGGACAAAGTGAACCTCAAACTGGATCGTGAAACTTATGCCGATGGCGATGTGGTGACCGCCTCGGTGGAAGCCCCTTTCCCCGGTCTTATGTTGTTGACCGTGGAGCGGGAAAAAGTATACAGCCGCCAATGGTTCCGCATGACCAGCAATACCGGAACGGTTCAGGTTGGCCTGCCCGAAGGTGTGGCTCCCAATGTTTACCTCACGGCCACTTTGCTGCGCCCACTTTCAGACCTGGATCCGCGTGCTCCTGCCCGGGCTTTTGGTGCGGCACCAATTTTTGTGGATCGTTCCGGTGTTACGCTCCCTGTTGAAGTGTCTGCACCTGAAGAAATGCGACCTCTGAACCCGGTCAATATTCGGGTGCGCCTGCCGCATGACGATACCCTGAACTCTGAGGCCATTCGGGTAACCGTAGCTGCCGTCGATGAAGGCATTCTTCAATTGACAGATTACGAATCACCTTCGGCCCTCGATTATTTTCTTCAAAAGCGCCGCCTTTCGGTGGACAGTTTCGACATCTGGTCCTTACTTCTGCCCGAGTTTGAAAAAGTACGTCGCAAGTCTGCTGCCGGTGGTGGTGTAGGGAACGCACGGGATGCCATGGCCCCCAAAAGGGCAAGTCGATTGAACCCATTGGCTGCCGACCGGGTCAAACCCGTGGCCTTGTGGTCTGGCTTGCTGAAAGGCAAAAAAGGATGGCAGGATATTAGCTTCGATGTGCCCGAATTTAACGGAACTTTAAGGGTGATGGTGCTGGCCTCTGCGGCAGATCGTTTTGGGGCGGCCGAAACTTCGGTTGTGGTGGCCGATCCGTTGGTGCTTTCACCATCGTTACCTCGCTTCCTGGCACCTGGAGACCAAATTCGTGTTCCGGTTCCAGTATACAATGACCTGCCGGGAAATGAAGATGAACTCTTCGATGTGAAGCTGGACCTTGACCTTCAGGGTCCCATAAACGTGAACGATGGTTTTGCTCTCAATACGATTCTCCCGGTGGGCATTGGTCGGGAGAAAACCGCCTGGTTCGACCTGAAAGCAACCTCTGAAATTGGCATCGCCACTGTAGGTTTTAACGCCGCAGCTGGTGGCGAAAAAATCAAACGATCGACTGAACTTTCGGTTCGACCCATTCAAGCCCTCGACAGCCGTGTCCATACCGGTGTGGTCAACCTGACCGAACCTTTCAGCGAAACTTTGAACAACCGTTGGTACCCGGGAACGGCTCGCACAACCATTACTGTGGCGGCCAATCCGGTGGCCCAATTTGGAGCAGCGTTGCCTTATCTTCTGCGGTATCCTTACGGATGCACCGAACAGATTACCAGCCGAACTCTTCCCCTTTTATACTTTGGTGACCTGGCCGCTCAGGTGGCACCTCGCCAGTTTGCCAAAGGCGATGCCGATTATTATGTCAATAGTGGTCTCGATTATGTGACGACCATGTTCCATCCTGGTCGTGGCTTTTCCATGTGGCCAGGCCGCAATTACGGAACGTCAAACTCCTGGACCAACATTTATGTGACTCATTTCCTTTTGGAGGCGGAAAAGAAAGGTTATGTGCTGCCTGAAAATCTGCTCGAAGGAGCATTGAAGGTGGTTCAAAAATACGCCCGAAGCACGGACAATGGCTGGCCAAGCAATTGGACCCGCAGTCATCGTCTGCGTTCTCGCGCTTATGCTATTTATGTCTTGGCTCTTGCCGATCGTGCCGATCGGGGAGCTATGGACCAAATGGCGCGCAGTGAATGGGAAAATCTGACACCTGCATCGCGCACCCATTTGGCAGGGGCGTATGCTCTGATAGGGAATATGCCTCGTTTTGAGGAACTTTTGCCCTTGGTTGATGCTCCAGTGGATGGCGAACGCTCCACCGGATATTCCTGGTATAGTCTGGCCCGTGACGAAGCCATGAGGTTGGATGTTCTGGCCACGGTGGCTGCAAATCATGACCACATTCCACGCCTCATGCAACGCCTGGGTCAGAGGGCAGAAAACGGTCGCTGGTACAATACCCAGGAAAATGCTTTCGCTCTTTTGGCCATCGGAAAACTATCCGCTTCCGGAATGCTCGATCCTGCAGACGGTATTGTCCTGGTGGATGGCCAAATGGTCGCTTCTTTTTCAGCCGAAGATGCAGCCGAGGGTCTGACTATTCAAAGCGCCCAATGGGCCGGCAAATCTGTGGAAATTAAAACCACGACAGCAGGTTCGGCCTGGTTCACAATCTTGGACGAAGGCATTCCAAAGGAGCCCAAACACGACCAGTATGATAGTGGCCTGGTGGTCCGGCGAGACTACTTCAATACCGAAGGTGAGCCGGTGAATTTGCAGAGCCTGACCCAGGGCCAGAGCCTGGTCTGCCGCCTATCACTGGTCAGCAATAAAGGAAAAATTGAAGACGTGGTCATTTCCGACCTGCTGGCCGCCTGCCTGGAAATTGAAAATCCACGCCTGACCCGCAATGGTGGTTATGATTGGATTGAAAAAGACCTTGAAGACAACTACCAGCGTCTGGAAGTTCAGAACCTGGAAATTCGCGACGACCGTTTGTTGCTCTTTACCCGGGTCTCAACCAAAGAGTCGGTTTTCTATTATTCGCTGCGAGCTGTAACCCAGGGCTCATTTGCTTTGCCGCAAGTCAGAGCCGAAGCCATGTACGATCCGGAAGTGATGAGCGTACGTGGTGGTGGGGAGATCCGCGTTGTTCAGCCCTAAACGTATTTGGCAGAAAAGATGGTTGCGGCCGGTAGTCCTGTTGGCTGCTGTGTGGCTGATTTGGATGGCGGGGTTGAAGTATGCCCCGCCACCGGATCCTTATCAGGTGCGTCCTTCCGGAGTGCGAGTTCTCGATCGTCAGGGCATGCTATTGCGTGGGTTTCTCAGCCCGGACCAGAAACGGCGCTGGCAATTGCAGCTTTCGGAAATCAGCCCGGAGCTTATTCAAGCGGTTTTGCACCACGAAGATCGATGGTTCCATCGGCATCGGGGTGTAAATCCTTTGGCGGTTTTACGCGCTTTTTATGGCAACCTGCGGGCAGGAAAAGTGACCAGTGGAGCTTCCACTTTAACCATGCAACTGGCTCGTCTGACGGAACCCAAACCACGCACCTGGTCGGCCAAAATTCATCAGGCGTGGCGGGCTTTGCAGTACGAATCTCTATACTCCAAAGACGAAATTCTGATCAGATATTTGAATCTGGCTCCTTATGGTGGCAACCTGGAAGGCGTGGGGGCCGCATCCTGGGCTCTATTCCAAAAACCTGCAGCGGAATTAAGTTGGTCCGAGGCTTGCCTGTTGGCCGTTATTCCCCAATCTCCCAATGGGCATAACCCGGTTCGGAATCCGCAGGAGGCAGGTTTGGCCCGGGATAATCTGGCCCAAAGCCTACTTGTCGATGGTCTTGTCGATCGCGTCATCCACCAGGAAATATTGACCTCTCCTTTGCCTGAAAAATGGTACAAGATGCCTTTTAAAGCGCCTCATTTTACCCGCTGGACTTTGCAGAGACACCCCGGTCAACCCACTTTGAAAACGACTCTGGATGCCAGGATGCAGGACCGGAGCCAGAGAATTATTTCCGACCGCATTCGGCAACTCCGGACTTTGGGCATCACTCAGGGAGCAGCTGTAATTCTGGATTCCCGCACGGGAGAAATCAGGGCCATGGTTGGGTCGGCTCATTTTTCCGACCTGAAAAACCAGGGGAAAGTAAATGGGGCCATCGCTCCAAGATCTCCGGGCTCCACACTCAAACCTTTTGTTTATGCCCTGGCCATGGATCGAGGCTTAACCACCAGCGATGCTTTGTTGGAAGATGTTCCCCGCTGGTTTGCTGACTACAGTCCCAAAAATTACGACGGTACTTTCAGCGGATTTGTAAAAACCAGTTCGGCTTTGCAGAAGTCGTTAAACGTTCCGGCGGTGGCTCTCGCGGCAGAATTGGAACACACACAAGGGGGAGGTTTGCATCAGTTTTTGGTCGACTCCCACATTGCTTCAGTGAATAAACCATCCGGACATTATGGTCTGACCCTGGTACTTGGCGGAGGAGAAATCACTCTGCTGGAATTGGCCTCTCTTTATGGAATGCTGGCCCGGCAGGGACTTTGGCTGCCGACTCGCGATTTGCCTGCGGGTACGGACAACATGCTGGCCGCCAAGGGGCGCCGAATGTTGGGTGCCGGAGCTTCCTGGATGATTATGAATGAACTGACGGGAGTCAACCGTCCCGACGAGGAAATTAAATGGCAAGGCACTTCCGACCGGTTTGAAGTGCCCTGGAAAACCGGAACATCCTATGGCCATCGAGATGCCTGGAGCGTGGGAATTGCCGGGCCTTGGGTTGTGGCTGTTTGGGTGGGGAATTTTAGCGGGGAAGGATCGCCCCATCTTTCAGGTGCTGAAGTGGCCGCGCCTTTGTTTTTTGACCTCATTGAAGAGTTGAATCTGAATGAAAAAAGTCAGTGGAAACGACGACCGGAAACCGTGTCCGAACACCAGATTTGCGCTCTCAGTGGCATGCGAACCAACGGCCTGTGTGAGCAGACAACACAGGGATATTATCTGCCAGGAATCTCTCCCGAGACACCTTGCAGTATTCACCGGCGCATTGAATTGCATGGAACCACCGGGCAAACTGTTTGCAGCCGTTGCCGGAGCGATGAACCGTCCCGCTACGAAACTGTGGAGTGGTGGCCTGCCCTCGGCGCTTCCTATATGGCCGCCAGCGGACTGACTCTTCCGGCCATTCCCGAACATAAGCAGGACTGTCCCGCTTTTGGTATGGGCTCAGCTCCAACAATTACCAGCCCCCAAAGGGACAGTGAGTATTTTTTACGGCCGGCAGTGCCCTTGCATGATCAGAGCATCGCCCTGCAGGCCACTTCCAGTTCCGGCACAACTCAGCTGTGGTGGTTTGTCGATGGCAGCTTGTTAAGAAAAGTAAAACCGGGGGAAACCGTGTTTTATACTCCTTCAGTAGGACGTCACCAGTTTACCGTGTTGGACAATTCCGGGCGCTCTGGCTCATTATCAGTACGGATTCACGGGAATGACTGAAACCCAACAAGCCCCAACTCTTGCGGGTATCACCCATACTATCGTATAATAGTAAGGTGAAAATACTCATCAGAATTACAATCCAGCTCCGTTGAGGAAAATAAAATGCAGAAATATCAATCCGAAAAGTCAGTTTCCCGGGTTAAAGCCCGTTCTATAACAAAAGCCAATTCTGCAGCTATTCCCTGGGGTTTAATGCTGGCAGTCGCAGCGGCAACTTTGTTGCTGGTTCTTTTTAGCGTCAGCACAGCATCGGCACAGTTCCCCCGTTTGGGCCTGAGCGGTGCTCCTGACCATTATGTGGACAGCATGGATGTTGAGCTGGGGCAGGTTTTTACCATTTACATCGTATTGTTCGGTATAGATGAAGCCTCTGCATTGGATCAGGAATTATCCATGGTTTCCTGGGTTTTACAACAGGTTTGCTGTGGTGCGGCCCTAGTTATTAACCATACAGAATATAATGCTGACTGGCAGCACGAAGGCCACCCCACCTTGGGCGTAGTCAGTTCATCGGAAGTTTGTGTGGATGAGCCTGCAATAGTCCTGGCAACCATGACCGCTACCATGATTGCCGATGAAGACGGTGAATACCTGGCCGCCAGCGGGCCCTATCAGCAACCTGTCGATTGTGATGGAGAAAACCCGGTCATTATGGGCCTGCCCATGACTTTTAACCTGTCCGGCGTTTCGCCCACTGAAGATACCACCTGGGATTCCCTGAAATCTTTCTACCGGTAAATCCGGGTTCATTCCAGATTATTACAGGTCCGATTTAATTTCACCGGTAGCCGGGTCGATATAAACTTTCACCTGACGGTAGAATTTCACTCGGACCGTACCCTGGGAAATGCCCTTCAGAAGTGAGTCGAGGCATCCGCCCAAATCATTAATTTGTTCGCTCAGAGTATCGACCCGCTCTTGCATGGGAGCGGTGTCGTTACCTGCGGCGGACTGTTTATCCCTGGCTTCAGTAACGTGATACAGTTTGAGCATCAGCACGCTGAGGCGGTCAATAATGCTGCCGGGCGATTCGCTGTTCAGGGGCGCGTTTTCATTCAACTGACCGCTCTCGCTCAGTCCGTTAAAAATAATATCATCCAGTTGGTCCACAGTTTGAACCCGGCGGCGGTTCGAAGCGTCGATACTGCGTTTGACCGCGCCAAGGAATTCATCGCCGGTGCCGTGGGCGCGGCTCTTGTCTTCTTCGTGCCACTGGAAGGTATTGATCAGCTGAAGTCGCTCGCAGGTGGCTGCCCAACCGGTTTCCTGCCGGGCTTCCATAATATTCAAAGCACTGTCCCAATCGCCGATTTTTGGTTCCAATTCATGCCACCGGTCCATTATTTCCGCTTGAATGGCGCGAACCTGGGCGAAAGAAGAAGGCACCAGGGCCGGGTTCATGGCTGATGAATTATTGTTTTGCTCGGACATGGACAGCTCCCCGCTGGGGTTTGATGAGAACATTTTCAGGTTCAGGGTAAAACTCTAAAGGCCAACAGGCAAGTTTGGGTTGGCCAAGGCGTCCCCGAGCAGGTTATGATGATCTCATGAAAAAGGCCATCTTCATCACATTGCTTCTTATTTCCCGTCTCACCGGGCTGGACTTTTGTGTGCATTCTGCTTTGGCTTTGCCGGAATCCGGGCTTCTTATTCCCCTGCAAACCGATTATCCGGATACTCTGGCCTCAGGCACCATTCAACAGCTAGGCTTCTTTCCGGAATTACCAGATTTAACAAAAGTTTGGTTTGAAAATGCCCCTTGGGGCGGAGTGATTGCCCACCTGGAACTGAAATCATCGCCCGCCGAGCCGGTGATTCTCCGTGAGCGAAGCCTTTCAGGATCTCGTTGGCAAAAAATGCAACGACGGGCCGCCCAACTTTCCTCAGGAGTGCCTCTGACGAGCGATTCCGATGCTTTTTCGTCGCCGGTGGCTGCCGCTGATACCACTTTCAACCGAGTGCGTACCTGGCCTGAAGTTCCCCCTCGCAATCGCCACTTGCCCGCTGGTCTCGATGAATATTCAGCTCCCCGGTATCCAGATGTGGCTGGGAAATGGCTTCTTTCCGGCGGTGTGGGCTACCAGCACAACATTTCATCTTACAGCGACTATTTCACACCCATGGCCCATTTTCAAATGCAGTTCGCCCGGGGATTCAATAGCAAGGTCATTGCTTACAGCGGGTTTTCCGTTGGTCTGGGTGCTTTGCCCTCGGATCTGGAAGGTCTGGTGGGGGAAGGTCACAGCAGTAACTACTCGGCAATGCTGGGCCTGCTGCTGCGCCTGCCCGTCAAGGATAGAACCAGTGTTTACGCAGGAGCTCAAAGCGGGTATTTTCGACGTTCCCTTCAATGGGGCGGTATTTACACCGATCCGGAAACCGGTGAAGGTTACGATGGCTATGCCCGGGAAAATGGTGGATTGGGTTTTTTGGTGGAAGTTGGCTTATGGTTGCAAAAAAGCCATAGCCGCAAATCCCGCTTTCTGGATTTCAGTTTAGGACTGAAATGGGGACCGGCCGACTCCTGGGAAGATACGGGCCAGGATGTTCATTTCTCGGCAGAGGGAAACGATACCTGGCTGATGCTCACTTTCCGTTTTTGGGATCAGATTTGAACAAAGGATTGTCATGACCAACAACCACAAGGTTCACGACCACAGCGACCGGAATATGGTTTTCCTGCAACTGGAACTCGGGGGTGATCGAAATTTCTGTTATCTGATTGGTGATCGGCAGTCCGGTGAAGCGGTGGCCATTGACCCCGGTTTCGATGCCGACAGCTTCAACGACATTGCCAAAGACCGTGGTTTGACCATCAAGCACATTCTTATCACTCATGGTCATTCTGATCACCGGGACCAGGCCGATACTCTGGTGCAATTGACCGATGCCGAGCTTTGGGCCGGTGCCGCCGATGAAGTTCCCGGAGCTTCAGATCTTGGAGATGAACAGGAATTCACTCTGGGAGAATCATCGGTCAAAGCTTTGGCCACACCGGGGCACTCTGCAGGGCACTATTGTTTTCTGAGCCATGGGAAACTGGTCACCGGCGATTTGCTTTTTTGTGGAAAAATCGGAGGCACCGGTTCCTACTTCCCCGGATCCTCGCCCGAGCAGCAATTCAAGAGTCTGGCCAGAATGATGAAACTTCCTGATGAAACCCTCGTCTTTCCGGGACACGATTATTTTGGAGGCGAAGGATACATGCCTCATTCGTCTATCGGATTCGAAAAATCGAACAACCCGTTTTTAACGGCCCAGGATTTTGATGCCTTCTGTTATTTGAAGGATCACTGGGCGGATTATAAGAAGGAGCATGGAGTCCGGTGAAAAAAGAAATTTCTCCCAAAGCAGGCCCTGCCTGGCGTTGCATTTGGATCAGTTTGATTATGTTGGCCGGTGTGGCCGTTCTTTCCAGTTTGAAACTGGGGGGAACTGACCAACCAACAGAAATTGCAAGGATTTTAACCTCGGGTTTCATGTTTGCCAGCTGGCTGCTGATTATTCGATTCCTTTTGCTGGATACCTGGGGAAAGAAATTCTGGGGATTGATCCTTATTTTGACCCTTGTTTCCACGATTGCTTTTGGAAAAGCATCCATGGTGATGGGAATCGTTGCTTCTATTTTATTTCTTTTCAGCCGTCCTTTCAATTCCTGGCGGTTGGTTTCCCCTCAACGTCGGGCTGTTGGCTTTGGCCTGGGAATTCTGGCCCTCGTAGTCATTTTTGGAGCCACTGGCGTGTGGAGCACTGAAGCCGATGATCGGTCTTTGAACTGGCTGGACCGGCTGGGTGTTTTATCTCTTTCATCGCTCATGGCTTTCTGGTTTCTATCGTTATTCCACCTTGCGGTGCGCATGCGCCTGCACTTCTTGCGATTACGGGCAAAGCTCGCCGCCAGCGCCATTCTTATTGGCATGGTCCCTCTGGTTTTGGTGGCGGTGTTGGGATCCATGGCTTTTTTCTGGGGACTGGGTGGGGCCCGAGCCTTGCGCACAACCAATATTATTGAATCATGGCGCATGATGGCCGACCAGGGTACTGATCTGGCCGGAGCTCCTTTTGATACCACTTTTGCCTGGCCAGACTCATCTTTTATTTTTGCCGACCCTTCTTTTGTTACGGTTGACCATCCTGAATGGGCGCCTGAACTGGCGACTATTTTAGGCAGTATTCCCAACGTGAAAACCAAAAGAGATACCACCGAATGGTACCTCATGGATCAGGAAATCTGGCTAATCCGCTTGAATAACGCAGGCCTTGAAAATGCACAACTTACCGGTTGGAAGCTGACAGATAAACCACTGTTGCATCTCTCCTATTTGACCAAAACCGGTGTGGAAGTCGGCGGAATTTCGACGCTTTTGGGAGGATCAGGAATTAACTTTAGTTCAGGAGGGGAAGACCAAAACAGTAATTATCCTTCGCGAAGGGTTTGTTATCGGCCCATTGAAAATGGAGGTGATTTCTGGAATATGTGGCGTTCTTTTGGCGTTTCTTTGTTCGCCCTTCAGGAATTACGGGAAGGAGAAATTACTCCTGGTCATTTGGTCGTGAATCTGGCCGTAGGTTGGACCGATTTGAAAACCGAATTTCTGGAAGGCGATAACAACCTGAATCTGGTCATGTTTATTCTCCTGGCCACGGTGGGATTCCTCTTTCTGACCATAGAGATTTTTGCTTTTTTCTTTGGGGTTCGTATCACCGAAGGATTTGTTGGAGCCGTGCATGCCTTGCACAAGGGCACCCGTGCTTTGGGTGAAGGCAACCTCGATGTAGTTATTGATATTCCAAACGAAGATGAATTTGGCGACCTGGCCGATAGCTTTAATGAAACAATTGTGGCCATCCGTCAGGGCCGTGAAGATGCTCTGGCCAAAGAACGCCTGACTCGTGAAATGGAGACTGCCCGGGGAATCCAAAATCGTCTCCTGCCCAGTGAAGAGCCCGCTCTAAGAGGATTCGAAGTTGCCGGCGCCAGCATTCCCAGCCGGGAAGTGGGCGGCGATTATTTTGATTTCCTTATACAGGATACCGACCGCATTGGTGTGGCCATTGGCGATGTTTCCGGTAAGGGTATGCCGGCGGCTTTGCTGATGAGTAATTTACAGGCCAGCTTGCACGGGCAGGTAATTCATCCGAGCAGCGTGGCCGAAGTGGTGGGTCTGGTGAACGACCTGATTGTTGCCTCCACCGACGCTCACATGTTTGCCACTTTCTTTTACGGGTTACTTGATACCCAGGCTGGCACTTTCACCAGCACCAACGCAGGTCACAACCCGCCCCTTCTTTTGAGAGCCGATGGCACTCTGGAAGAGCTGAAAACCGGTGGCCTGCTGCTGGGCATGCTTTCTCAACAGGAATACAAACAGGAAACAGTGCAAATGAATCCTGGCGATGTCATCGTTTTGTATACCGATGGCATTACCGAAGCTGTGGGCCCGGCGGCTGATGAAGACGACATTGACGCCATGTTTGGTGAAGAAGCTCTCGAAGAGGTTGTCCGACGCAGCAGCCAAATGCCAGCAACCGGAATCAAAGAATCCATCTTGACCGCAGTTTCTCAACACACCGAAGGTGTGGCCCAGTCAGATGACATCACTTTGGTGGTTATTCGCCGCCAAGATTGACTCAGAGCACCTTTCAGATCATTAATCTGGAAAAGGCTATTCCAAAAGGGTATCTTTGGTACCCCGTAATAAATGAAACCGCACTTTAGAGGAGATGCGACATGCCCCAGTGGTTCCTGGATTTTTACCCCGTTCTGATTCTGCTTGCTGTGGTGGGAATCATAATGTTTCGCCTGCCTTCGGTTGATGTGGGCCATGACAAAGCATATCTGAGTCGCCGCATCACCAACTGGCTTCCTCTGGGGCTGACCTATGCTTTTTTATACATGGGACGCTACAACCTGAAGGTCAGCAAATACGCCTTCGGTGAGATGGCCAATGTTGATGGCACTCCTTTAATGGGTAACGCCGACTTCGGATATATTTTTGGTGTAGGCACCTTTGTTTATGGATTGTCCTTTCTTATCAACGGGCCTTTGACGGACCGCATGGGCGGACGTTTCTCCATTTTGACTGGTGCTTTGGGTGCTCTCATTCTTAATGCCATAATGGGGCTGGCCTCGTTATCTCTAATGCATCATGGACCCTTGCATGAATATCTGGCGCAAAACTTTGTCCTGGTTTTCTCGGTGCTTTATGGTGCGAATATGTACTTCCAGAGTTTTGGCGCCGTGGCCATTGTGAAGGTTAACGCTCCCTGGTTCCACGTTCGCGAACGGGGTGTTTTTGGAGCCATCTTTGGAATTCTAATTTCCCTGGGTATTTATTTTGCCTTCGATATTGGCGGTATGGTTCTGAAAAACTTTGGACTTGAATGGGTGTTCTTTGTTCCGGCCATTATGCTCGCCATTTTCTGGGTTCTTGATTTCATGATGGTTCGCAATACTCCTGAAGAGGCGGGTCTTGGCAGTTTTAATACTGGTGACGCTACCAGTGGCGATGAAGGTCCCCCTCTGGGCGCCATCGCGGTCTTCAAAAAAATGCTCACCAATCCCATCATTCTCACTATTGCCGGTGTTGAATTCTGCAGTGGCTTTTTGCGACAGGCTATTATGCAATGGTACGGTTCGTTTGCTAAACAAACCGACGCAGTGCTGGGCCTGAAACACAGCTTTGTGAATGAGAACTGGGGCATGCTGCTCTGTATTGCCGGTATTACTGGCGGTGTGTTTGCCGGGACCATCAGCGATCATCTCTTCCAATCGCGCCGGGGACCGGTTGCCGGTGTGTTGTACGGCATCATGCTGGTTTGCTCCATTGTGCTGGCCTTCACCTACACAACACCTATTGTCGGCTTCCTGGTCATCTTTATGTCCATGGCCGTTATTGGTGTTCACGGCATGCTTTCGGGCACAGCCAGTATGGATTTTGGCGGCTCAAAAAATGTGGGAATTGCTGTTGGTATCATTGATGGGTTTGTCTATCTGGGCACCTTCGTTATGTCCATCACCTATTCCATAGTCCTGCCTAAAATGCAATTGAACGATGCTGGTGATTTGATTGGACCAGCCACCGACCCTGCCAATTGGAAAGCCTGGCCTCTGGCCATGATTCCACTGGCAGCCATAGGCTTGATTTTGGCGACCCGGCTGTGGAACGCCAAACCCAAGCCTAAAACAAAGTCTGCTTAAAACGCAAAAAAATCGCCTGATTTGCCATGCACAAATCAGGCTGAATGGAATCGCCCATGCTCTGTTCGAATAATACGATCTTTGGGGCAGCCGTTGTGGTTGCCCTGCTGTTATTTCTTCCAATTTCGGGTTTTGCTCAGGAAGCGGAAGAACCGTCCTTCATTGTTATTGGCGGCGATACTCTGTCTTTAGCTGTTCCTTTGGAAGTTATCGGCTCAATGGTCCCGGCTGCCTTGCCCGGTGTGGTGCGAACCATGGACATGCTCGATTCTTCCGATTTGGCCACACTTCCAGGCCGCAGCATGGCCGAGCAATTGCAAACCGTGCCAGCAGTTGTAGTCAGCCAGCGCCAGCAATACGGAGTCCAGTCCGATTTGAGCATTCGCGGGTCCTCTTTCGAACAGGTTCTGATGCTCATGGACGGCTACGATATGAGCGACCCTCAAACCGGACATCATCTGATGAATTTACCAGTAGGACAGTTCGATATTGAACGCCTGGAAATTCTCCCGGGCCACGGTTCTTCTCTTTACGGATCGGGTGCGTTTGGCGGTACGGTAAATGTGGTGACCAAGCGCCCGGGGCAGGAAAATTCAGGCCGAGCCTGGCTCATGGGTGGCGGTCAGGGAACTTGGGGAATGCAAGCCAGTGGCGATGTTGTGGTTACGGAAAATGATGCGGCCCGATTCAGTGTCGAACATTTGCAAACCGATGGTTACGATGTCCTTCAGGATGATGGCAGCGAAGCCTGGGGCGGTAACGATGCCGACAACTGGAGTGGTACGGGCAGGGTTATTCATCAATTCGAAAAAGGCGAAGCTGATGTTCAGTTTGGTTATGCCGACCGCCAGTTTGGTGCTCTCGGATTCTACGCACCTTACCCGAGCTGGGAAGAAACCAAGACCGGTTTTGTAGCCGCCCGGGTTAATCATCCAGTCACTGAAAAAATCACCATCGAACCCCGGGTTTTTTACCGCCGGCATGAAGACAAATTTGTACTTTTCCGCGACGATGCCGATGCCTATACCAACAATCATCTGACGCGAAAAGCAGGCGCCGATGTGCGTGGAATAATGGATCTTGGTGGACGCAATACTCTGGCTATGGGAGTGCATGGAGTTTACGAGGACATTGACAGCCAGGGAATTCGCGGGGGCGTTGAAGGCCCGGCTATGGGCTATCATTTGCGCCGTCGTGCTTCGGTATCCGCTGAACTGGATAATAACGAAGGCCAGGCCCGTTGGCAGTTGGGGGGACGTCTCGATACCCGTGAAGGATTTAAGCCTCAGTTCAGCACCACCGGGGCCCTGAGTGTTGATTTGGCTGAGGGATTTATTGCCCGGGGCAGCATTGGCACTGTGCACCGCATTCCTACTTTTACCGAACTTTATTACAGCAGTCCTTCAGATCTGGGCGACCCTGGCCTGGAATCGGAAAGCGGATGGTCCTGGGATTTGGGTTGTGAATGGTTCAGCGGCCCGTGGTACGGTCATGTATCATGGTTCCAGCGACATGAAGAGGAACTCATTGAATGGGCGCGCCCGGTGGGTTCGGGTCAACCCTGGCAGGCGATGAACATTGGCGAGGGTCGGGTTAACGGTCTGGAAAGTCGTTTTGCCTGGCAACATGGTGCTGGTCATGTTTTGTCAGTGGGATACACTCACATGGAGAAAGAAACGACTTTACCGGGGAACTATGAAGGCAAGTATTCCCTGCTGACTCCGAAGCATATTTTGCAGCTTCAGGGCACAGCTCAACTGGCCTGGGATTTGAGTTTCACTTTGGGTGGCCGGTATCTTGAACGGGAAGAAGGATTGGACGATTTCAGGGTGCAGTTTGTCTTGGACAGTCGATTGGACTGGCGGCACGACAGTGGGTTGTTTGCCGGGGTTATGGCAACCAATTTGCTGGACCGGCGGTATGAAGAGATTCCTGGAGTGCAAATGTCTGGGTTGTTGGTGACCGGGAGTGTGGGGGTTGAGTTCTGATCTGGCGGATCAGATAGGCATTCTACCGAAAATCCCTTAAATGAGTATTTTTGATATTCAACCCACAGTAGCAAAGGATGACTTTCTTCTGCTGTGAAGAAACAGTTTTTCTGAAGATGCGGAGCACGGGATTTCCGACTTTTGACAATGGAAACGACTCTGCTTCCTCACTAAAAAATCTCCACCCGCATCCACTTCCCACTCTCAAACCGCAACCAAAAGACCAACCCCATCAACAGGTAACTGAACGACGCTCCAGTCCACGCTGATATTACGCTGCCGCCACTGCCGACAATCAAATACCAGGTCAATGGAACAAAGATCAACCACATAATAGCCAGGGTTGCCAGCATGGGATAAAGCGTATCGCCCGCACCCTGCAAAACGCCGCTACCAAGCATGCGCAACCCATCAAAATACTGGAACACCGCCGCAGCAATGGCCAGACTTCCGCCAAGAGCCAAAACTTCCGGGTCATTAGTAAAAACCTTAAAAATATGATCCCGACTCAAAATGATTATTCCAGCCAGAACAATGGAATAATAACTACCCAGTTTATAAGTCTGCCGGCCATATTCCCTGGCGACTTCAGGTTTGCCTTCACCAATCCAGTTGCCGGTCAAAACACTGGCCGCGGTAGTCAGTCCCCACAACGGCATGAATGAAAATGACAACAGTTGAATTGTAATTTGACTCGATGCCAGAGCCACCGTTCCGGCAGTGCCCACAAAGATGGTGAACATCAGAAATCCGGACATATCCAGAAATCCTTCTGCAGCAGCGGGAGCACCAATTTTAACCATTTTCTTCATGTCAGAAAACGAAGGTCTGCGAAAAATATGAATCCTGTATTTTTTCCGCAACCTGGGAGCCAGAGCCCAGGCCACCAAAGCCAGAGTGTTTACTGCCGTACCAATGGAAGTCCCAATAGCTGCCCCTTTAATACCCATGGCAGGCATGGCCAGCCAGGTGCTTCCTGCGAATTGAAAACCCGTCCATCCAAAAATGAGCCAGACATCCAGCACCAGGTTTAAGCCGTTGCCAATAATGCCAGCATACATGGGCACTTTTACATCGCGGCGGCCTTGGAAGAAACCCAACATCGCGAAACCAGTCTGGGTGAAAATAGCACTCAAACTTCGCCATTTAATATACACGTAAGTCAGTTCCTGAACTTCCTGCGGATTGTGGGTCCAGGGAATGAACAAATAGCTGAACCAGCCGGTTAACATCAAAAGTATTCCTGAAAAAATGGCGATGTAAAGCCCTTGCCAGGTGAATGTTCCGACGGCCTCGTCGTCACCCCGCCCATGGGCCTGACTGACAAATGTCCCGGTAATTCGGCTGAGGTTATTAAACAGACTGTAGGTGGCCCAGGTGAGCATGCCACCAAGGCCGGCAGCAGCCAGTGAGGCGCTGTTGACACGCCCGAGCATGGCTGTGTCCACGGTCCACATTAAAGTCTGGCTCAGCATCGTCAGAATAGTGGGCGTAGCCAAGGCCATGATCTGGCGGCCATGGTGTACTTTGAAAATGGATTTCATATTCCTGAAAATAGTTTAGCCTCCGACAAAACAGGTCTTTCCCGTACTGTAAAAAATCCTTAATTTGACTAGCGACTCCATTCGCGGATACTCTCAGGCGCTCCTGAGATGAATTCCATAAATATTCCAGAAAATACACCGTCAGGAAACTCACAATGATGTTATCATATCAGGGCGATCCCGATTCCCTCGATGGCTGCTGATTCAGGCAATCTGTGTCACCGAATTTGATTTTTACCAGGAGGCCCACCCCTGACTCGCATCCTCAAGTCTTCAGACGCTGCCTTGTGCGGCCATGTTTCCGTTCCCGGCGATAAATCTATCTCCCACCGTGCGGCCCTTTTTTCTCTTTTGGCCAGTGGCCCTTGTTCAGCGTCCGGTTGGCTTGAAAGCCAAGACACTCTGGCCAGTTTAAACGCGGTCAAACTCCTTGGAGCAAAATTCAGCCTTAAAGATAATCACCTGGAGCTGGAACCTGCAAAACAATGCTCACTTCAGAGTGGTGACCTGGAAATCGATTGTGGCAACAGCGGTACCACCTGCCGCCTGTTGTGCGGACTGCTGGCCGGCTGGCTTCCTGCCGATCGACCTGATATTTCAATTACGCTTACTGGCGATGAGTCTCTTTCCGCACGGCCCATGAGCCGAGTAGTGGATCCTTTGCGAAGCATGGGAGCTACAATAAACTACCAAAACAATGAAGGTCAGCTACCCATAAGAATTATTGGTTCAGCACTTACTGGCACCCGCTGCCAGTTGAAGGTTCCTTCCGCTCAGGTGAAATCGGCCTTGCTGTTGGCTGCGGTTTTCGCCACTAAAAAAACCACTGTTCAGGGAGCAGGATCTTCCCGCGATCACACCGAAAGATTATTCGCGACCATGGGTTTGAAAGTTGGGGGCTTTCCCGGAACGGGAGACCTCAGTTTTGAAAGGCAGCAAAAGCCGGGAATCTACAACCTTGAAGTTCCTGCCGACCCATCGAGCGCCGCCTTTTTTCAGGTTGCCGCAGCCATGATTCCCGGCTCGGAAATCACTGTAAAAAACCAATCCTTGAATGAGGGTCGGGCCGGGGCTTTGCAGGTCCTGAAACGTGCGGGCGCAACGGTTGAAATTTTCAATCGTCGTGGGTTACCGGGAGAAGAACTGGGCGACGTTACCATCAGTTTCAGCGAACAAAAACCGTTTACCATTAGTGAGCCGGAAATCCCTGCACTTATTGATGAACTGCCGGTCCTGGCGGTTCTGGCAACGCAGGCCAGGGGCGAAACTCTCATTACCGGAGCCGCCGATTTGCGGGTCAAGGAAAGCGATCGCATCAGCGCCATGACGGACAATCTTCGCAAGCTCGGAGCAGACATTGAAGAGCTGGCCGATGGTTGGAAAATTGTTGGTCCAACAGCCCTTCATGGCGGCACTGAAAAGGACCCTGTTGTTATCGAAACCAGAGACGATCATCGCATTGCCATGGCCTTTGCAGTGGCCGCACTGGTGACCGAAGGAGCATGCGCACTGGACGATGACGCCTGCGTGGGAGTATCCTACCCGAACTTCTGGAAAACTTGGGACCAACTTTTAAAGCGGGCGTGATTCACATTCTCACGTTTCGCAGGGATTAGCATGCTTCGATATCTTCTGGCCGGCGAAAGTCATGGCCCGGCTCTGGTGGGAATTCTTGATGGTTTCCCCGCGGGCCTGATCATCAAAAACAATTTTGTGGATACAGAGCTTGCCCTCAGACAATTGGGTTATGGTCGGGGTCCGCGTATGCAAAGCATTGAAAAAGATCAGGTCGAATTTCTTTCAGGTTTTTTGAATGGTCGCACTCTGGGTTCGCCCATTGCCTTCAAAATTCCCAATCTCGATTTTGAGCTGCGCAAGCGCACGGGGCAAAAGGCCCAACGCTGGCAGGTACCCCGTCCCGGTCATGCCGATCTGGCTGGAGTTATCCGGCATGATTATGACGACTGTGCTCCGGTGGCTGAACGTGCCAGTGCCCGCAGTACGGCTGCAACGGTGGCCGCTGGCGCCTGTGCCAAAGCTCTGCTGAAAGAATTTGGTATTGTTGTTCTCTCACACACCCGGTCCGTAGGCCAGGTTGCGGCCGAACCACTTGAAACGTCGGTGGCCCGGCTCAGAAGAATTCGGAAAAACCGTCCTTTGCGCTGTCTCGATGCCAAAGCAGAGAAGCTTATGGTCCAGGCTATTGATCAGGCAATAGACGAAGGCGTAACCCTGGGCGGCGAGTTCGAAGTCCTGGCTTTTGGCGCCCCGGTGGGCTTGGGTACTTATTGCCAGAGCGACCTGCGTCTTGACGCCATGCTCAGTCACGATGTCATGGCCATCCCCGCAGTTAAAGCCGTTAGCCTGGGTGAAGGCCTGGAAGTGGCTGCTGAAGACGGCCAGAATGCACACGACGAAATTTTTCCAGGCTCTTCAGATTTTCCAGGTTCTTCAGGATTTCCAGGTGGACGCCCTTCAGGCCGTTCGTCCCTTGGTGGGAAACCGACCTCCGGGTCAGGTTTTGTCAGGACCACCAATCGGGCGGGCGGCCTCGAGGGCGGCATCACTAACGGTGAACCTGTTGTTGTGCGTGGCTTTGTAAAACCCATTAGCAGCCAGCGCAACCGCTTGCGTAGCGTCAATCTAAAAACCGGCAAAGAGGGTCTGGCTGCCTGGGTGCGCAGCGATACCTGCGTAGTGCCCGCAGCTGGAATTGTTGCCGAGGCTGTGGTGGCCTGGCGTCTGGCGGAACAATTGACCACTTTCCTTGGCGGAGCCGACCTGAAAACCATGAAGGCGCGTTTTAAAGAGCTGCGCCAACTCGAGAAATAAGGATTTTAAAAAAATGACCTCCAACGGACAAACTCAGGATTTCGACAACTTTGTAGACGAGATGCAATGGCGCGGTTTCTTCGAACAGTGCACCAACGAAGAAAATCTTCGCAAGCTTCTGGCTGAAGAAACAGTCACTGCCTATATCGGGTTTGACCCTACGGCTGACAGTCTGCATGTGGGAAGTCTGTTGCCCATTATGGGCATGGTCCATTTCCAAAAATACGGTCATCGGCCCATCGGTATTGTGGGTGGAGCCACAGCCATGGTGGGAGACCCCAGCGGTAAAACCGAACTGCGGTCCATGCTCACCCTCGCTGACATCGAAAAAAACCTGGCAGGTATTCGGAAACAACTGGCCCACTTTGTGAAATTTTCCGAAAATAATGATGAAGACGCTTCCGCTGGTCTGCTTCTGAACAACGCCGACTGGCTCAAAGATTATGGCTACATTGAATTTCTGCGCGACGTGGGCAAATATTTCAGTGTGAACCAAATGCTCGGACGCGACTCTGTAAAAAGCCGCATGGAAAAAGGACTCAGTTTCATTGAGTTCAACTACATGATTTTGCAGGCCTACGACTTTATGGTTCTCAACCGTGACTACGGTTGCCGTTTGCAAATGGGGGGCAACGATCAGTGGGGCAACATCTGCTCCGGAATAGATTTGTGCCGCCGTTTCAACCAAAGCGAAGTTTACGGCCTGACCTTCCCGCTGTTGGCAACAGCCACTGGTGCGAAAATGGGCAAGACTGCCGATGGAGCCGTCTGGCTGGATTCCAAGCGCACATCACAGTACGACTTCTACCAATACTGGGTGAATGTTGACGATCGCGATGTTTCCCGATTCCTGCGGTTGTACACGGTCATGAGCCGCCAGGAAATTGAAGAGTTGGAAAAGTTGGAAGGCGCAGACATCAGGGAAGCAAAAAAAGTTTTAGCCCGTGAAGTAACCGCTCTGGTTCACGGACGGGAAGAATCTGATAAAGCTGTTAAAGCTTCCGAGGCTCTTTTCAGTGGAAAAGCTGATACCAGCAGTGTCCCATCCAGCGAGCGCAGTGCTTCTGATTTTTCCGGTGAGGGTGTTTCTTTACTGGACGCTCTGGTCGATACCGGCTTAATGAAAAGCAAAGGGGAGGCCCGCCGCATGATCCGCCAGAAGGCTGTTCGTGTGGAAGGCAAAGTGATTACCGATGAAATGATGTGTCTGACCGAGGCAATCATCGTTGATGACAAAATTGCTCTTCAGGTTGGCAAGAAACGCCATCATCATATCCGAATAAAATAATCAACCGATTTGTGACCTGAAATAATCCATCTTTACGATGGTTATAGCTGGAATTTGTTCCTTTAGGTTTTTTTAAAGATCTTCCTAATTCAGAAATCCATCACCCTCACCGATAAAAAATAATACGAACAACATTTGGTTGTTTTCAATCATGATCCTACTCGGGGAGACTCGTCCATGTCCTCTCTACAAGACCTTGTCAACGCGACTCCGGGATTTTATGCCCGGCCGGATTCTATCATTTCGCTTTTGGAAATCATTGAAGACCCAGTCGTTGAGGTAGAGAAATTGTTACCCATTGTGAATCATGATCCAGGGTTAAGCGCGGGCCTGCTGAAACTTTGCAATTCGCCCTTGTATGGTTTCAAACGTAGAATTGGCAGCCCGCGCGATGCCCTGGTCCTTCTGGGAAATCTGACTTTTGCCCGCTTGTGTTTCACTCTGAGTCTGGAACCGGTCCTGCATAATGAATTGCCCGGATACGACCTCGATTTGGACGACTTGTGGCAGCATTGCCTGATTACAGCCTATGGTTCGGCTTTTCTGGTCAAGGCTATCGGCTTGTCGGAACTGCGTGACCGAGCCTTTACCGCCGGCTTGTTACATGACATCGGCAAATTGGTTTTGGACCATCCTCTTACCGAAAACACTTCACTTGTTCAAGGATCCGTTTCTCAGAAAAATGAGCGTGAAATAACCGGCTTCGATCACTCTGAGGCCGGTGCTGCCCTTTTGGAAAGCTGGGATGTGCCAAAAGAGGTTTCTCAGGCTGTGCGTTGGCACCACGAACCCCTGAAGGCCGGTGAGAATAAACGATTGGCCCTGGCCTTGGCCACCGCCAATAAAATTGGAAATTTTGCCATTGCTTTTAATCAAGGCTCGGCCAATGTGGAAAAGTGGGTCGAGAATAACTTCGATTCATCGGCCTTTCCAATGGAAACGATCAGTAAGCTGGCAGGAATTGTTTCCTCCAAAAACCAAAATATTGTATCTCTGGCCCTTGGCCCCGGTCTTTGACCTGGTCTTTCCCTGTTTTTGAGCATTTCTTGACTAATGCCTTCCTTTTGTGCCATTTTCCTGCCGGAACCAAATCCGATTTTTCGGGTTGATGGTTTCTCGTGCCCCGCAGTGGGGCTATGTTCCATCCCCTGAAAGGAAAACAGCCATGCGGCTCAACATAAAAATCATTTCCTGTCTTATTCTCCTGCTTCCAATGCTTTCTCTTGCCGGGGCGGCTTTTGCTGATACCCAGAGCGATTATTCCGCTGCTTTAAAAAAAGGGTTGGAATTGTCCGAGAGTGTTAAATCATATGAAATTAATTCCAGCTTGGTCATTGAAAACAATGTGACGGGCCAAACCGGTGGCATGAAGCTGGAAGCCACTCAAACAGCTTTGGGACAAATGCCCGACCGTCTTTTTGTGGGGATCGACAGCCCCATGTTCAAACAGGAATTGGGTACCGGTCCCGAGAAAAGCTGGTTCTTCCTGCCTGGTGCTGGAGTTTGTTATGTGGGAAAACCGGTTCAGCTGAGCCGTGAACTGAACCCGGACAGCTCTCTGGGGTTGAGTGAAGGAGTCCTGTTCAACTTTTTCTCTGGACTTGGTGATTTTATTTTCACTGAAAAAAGAACTCCGGAAGCCGAGGCTCCCCTTGAAACTTTGACCATTGGAACTGAAGAATTCAATTGCCAGGTTTTCAAATTTATTGACCAGGATGGCATTAGTACATTTTGGTTTGACAAGAAATCCGGCTTGATTCTGAAAGCCAAAATGGTCACTCAAATGGTGGACCAAGGTGTTGAGATGGAACGTTCCCTGACCACTACCGTTTCCAGCTTTGCTTTGAACGGTGCCCTGTCAGACGATAAATTCCAGTTTACCGCCCCATCGGAAATACGGGTTGTTGATTCCCTCGAACGGGTCATGAACCCTGACTCAATGGTCGGCTTGCCGGCTCCCGATATTTCCTTTACCGATCTTGAAGGCAAAACCATTGAGCTGAAAGATCTTCGGGGAAAGGTTGTCTTCATCGATTTCTGGGCTACATGGTGCGGACCCTGTCGTATGGAAATGCCTCACATCGAAAAGCTCTTCCAGGAATTTAAAGGCAACAACGACCTGGCCTTTTTGGGTGCCAGTAACGAAGAGAAAAACACCGTCACTGGTTTCCTTAAAAAGAATGACTACAATTTCCCCATTGTTCTTGTGAATGCTGAAGATGCCAGGGGTAAATTTAAAGTGACCAGCATTCCTGCTGGATTTGTAATTGATGCCGAGGGAATTATTCGAGCCCACATGATTGGCACTCAGAGCGAAGAACAACTGCGCGCTGCTTTCGCTAAAGCCGGATTCAAAAACTAGAAGTCAAATGCCAGAAATTTTAGATACGGTTTGAAAAAACCCAGGTTGTGATCAGGAAAAATCCTCACACAACCTGGGTTTGTTTTTCATCGGTTGCAGGCCCAATTGCAGGCCCAATTGCAGGACCAATTGCAGGACCTTTTGTGGGCCCAGTTTTTTGCCTTATTGTTCAACCACATGGACTTCAACCCTACGGTTTTCAGCTCTGCCGGCAGCCGTATCATTCCCCGCAATTGGGAAATCTTCCCCATAACCCACGGCAGTAACCCGGTCCGGGGAAATGCCCATTTGAATCAGGGAGTCTCGAACACTCATGGCTCTTCTTTGAGACAACTCCCGGTTGATTTCCGCTCTGCCTGTGCTGTCAGTGTGGCCTCTGATTTCAATTTCCTTGTCTGGCCAGGACCGAAGTGTGGCCGCTACTTCCGCCAGAACACCAATACTGCCAGGGGTTAACTGGGCACTGCCCGAGCGGAACGAGACACCTTCCAGAACCAGAGTGGCGGGAATTTCAGCGGCTACCGGACAACCGTTTTCATCCACTTCAATACCAGCAGGAGTCTCTGGGCACAAATCAGAATCGTCGAGAACTCCATCCAGGTCGTTGTCTGCTTCCGGACACCCGTCCTTGTCCTCAAAGCCATCCATGTCTTCGGCCTCGTCGGGGCAGTTGTCCCGTGCATCGACAATGCCGTCACCATCGTTGTCCGGATCCGGGCACCCATCCTCATCCTGATAACCGTCGAGGTCTTCGGCCTTGGTGGGGCAGCTGTCCATGGTATCGGGAATGCCGTCGGCATCATTATCCAGGTCCGGGCACCCGTCGGTGTCGTTGTAGCCATCCAGATCTTCAGGATTATCAGGGCACTGGTCATATTTGTTGGAGATTCCGTCGTTGTCACGGTCTGAAGCACCAAACCACCAGGTCAAACCAATCATGGCTTCAACCATGGCGGTATTGGCATCCACATGACCGGGACCCCAGATGGTACTCATGCCCGCGTTGTCTTTTTCATTGGCGGGCATCAGGTCATAGCGACCACCGAAATTGAAGGCCAGATTTTCGGTGAGGAACAGGTCAGCACCCAACTGAACACTGAATGTGAAGTCATTGCCTTTGAGTTCAACTTCATCACCATTAATGTCGTAACCGGAAGCGGCATCACCAGAGGGGAACATGCCCACCTCTTCACCAGCTTTATTAAGAATTTTCCAGCTGGTAACACCCAAGCCCAGGCCTGTCCAGGGGGAGAGTCGAGAGTCGGGGGCGAAGCGGTACTGAAGTTGAGCCATGGGTTGGACAATGACATTGTACAATGGGGCACCGCTCTTGCGATTCCAGCCTACATCTTCTCCTGCATATTCAGCCCCGGGACGAATGTGCCCATATTTCAGGACCATTTGCAAGTTCCAGTGGCGGTTCAGGCCCCGGGAAAGTACCAGTGAGCCAAATTCATCGACATTGGAATAATCCCAATATCCCTCGGTGAGTTTCATAACCCCACCTTCAACGCCTAGTCCCCAGCGGCCTTTCAGGTCTTCCGCGAGGCTGCTGGTTGCCGAACAGATAAGGCAAAGCGAAATAAAAATGGCAATGATTATTCTGGAGTTCGAAATGGCTGACATGGAGGGCCTCCGGCTGATGCCTGCAAGTTAGGAAGAATAAATCTTTCAACAGAACTCCGTGATCCTAAACTTTCTTATCTTTTTTGGCAACTTTTTAAGTATGGAGGTTGCACAAAGAGGAAATCTGTGATTTAATAAAGAAACCCTTAGGTGGTCTGCTATCATCCTTCTCGCCGGAAAGTGACGGGCAGCTTGAATACTTGGAAAAGCCTTGTTGAAGCCATCATGGAAGAAGATCGTTTAATACGGGAACGCCTGAATGCGTGTCCGAAGGATATTCGTGAAAAAAGAGGCTCCGGTGGAGAGCTCAGTTTCAAGGAAACCCTCAGTCATATAGCTTTTTGGGATAATTTTACAGTGGAGTTTTTTGCTCATAAGCTGGACGAAAAATGCCTGGACCCCAACCCGATGGTAGATTTTGAAGCTCGAAGCATTTTGGCCCTGGAAAGAGCTGCACGGTTGCCCTTTGGTGAAATTCTGGCCCGATACTTAGAAGCAACAGGGGCACTGACTCAGTTTCTGAGCAAGAACTGGGAAGGGCTGACACCCCGGGAGCACCACGACTTCTGGGTTCCCCTGAAGCATCGACGCCATCACCGCATTTCCCTTTTTCGGGCCCTTGATGAGATGAATCCAGTTCAGGAAATGGTTGCCGGGGCGTGATTGCAAAAAATGATAGTCATTAAATAGAAAACCGGACTGTGGCGCGTTAAAATATTCCAACGCAACAGTCCGGTTTCGATTTTTCCAAGGAACAAAAACTGATCGTGTTCCGGGTATCGATTTGCACAATCCCCAAACAGCAAAAACAGCTAATCTATTCCATGTGCAAGTCAAGGTCTCCAATAACTTCGACAGGGGAAGGATCAACGCGTCCTTCGTTATTCCCGTAGTCACCGAAAACGCCCAACTCGATTTTCCGAGTTTTGAGCTCAGGTTTTTTGTAACTCTTTTTCATTTCAAAGCCTCCAGCCTCAAAAGGTCAAATGCAAATTTACCCAACACAGATTAAGAATCAGCCCATTTACTAAAATAAAAGAGGCGATTCTGGTATAAACCCCGGTTGGCAAATACAACGGTCCCCCAACCAACCTGAATAATACCACAAAAGCAGGGAACCGTCAACTGTCTATTTATCAAAAAAAGGAAAAATTATGAACCTTTTTGAAGATTGTAGAGATGGGTGTAAAGGCCAGATTGGCTCATTAATTCATCGTGGTTGCCACTTTCGGTGATTTTTCCATGGGTCAGTACCAAAATAAGGTCCATATCACGGACCAGTGACAGTCGGTGGGCAATCACAATAGTGGTTCGGCCTGCCATCAGTTCTTTCATGGCCAGGCGGATGGATTCCTCTGATTCTGCATCCAGAGCACTGGTGGGCTCATCGAGCACAAGCAGGCCCGGATTCCTCAAAAAAGCCCTGGCCAGAGACACTCTTTGGCGCTGGCCACCACTGAGTCGGTTTCCCCGTTCGCCACAGCGGGTTTCCATACCCTGGGGAAAAGATTCCGCAAAACCGGAGACTCCGGCCATTTCGCTGGCTTTTGATAACTGTTCATCCGAAACATCATTCAGCCCAAATAGAATATTCTGGCGCAGGCTTTCGTCGTAAAGAACCGGATCCTGAGAGACCCAGGCCATACGCGAACGCAGATCTGAAATGTCGTACTGATCATAAGATTTGTCGTCCAGACTCATGACACCTGTGCTGGCAGGCAGCAATCCGAGGAGCATTCCCGCCAGAGTTGTTTTCCCAACACCACTGGGCCCCACAATACCAACCCGTTGACCGGGGGAGATTTTCAAATTCAAATTATTGAGAATGGGGCCGCTGCTTTGAGTACCAGGATAAGTGAAGCTGACATCTTTCAATTCGAGTGAGACGGGCCGGGAATCAGGTCGCGGTGAGATCAGGCCCGGCTGCCGTTCAGTCTTCTGAGCAAAAATATCATCCAAACGCCCGGCTGCTGCAACGGCTCCCTGAGCCGATGAAAACAGGGTGGTCAGGGAAGAAAGAGGCATCGCCACTCTTATGGCCAAAAGAAGGAAAGCCACCAGTTGCCCACCGCTTGTCTGGCCCTGGGCAGTCAAGGTGAAACCGTAGACAACCACAACCAGCAGGCAGATCCACAAACTGATTTGTATGCCGGACTCAAGAGCCGCCTGAACCCAGGCTCTTTTCAGGCCCGCGTTCAGGTATTTTTCGTTCATTTCCCCGAAACGACGATTTTCATGATTTTGGGCGTTGTAAACCTTGAGGCTGCGAATGCCGCCCACAGTTTCCTGAACCTGACTGCTGATACGGCCCAGTTCATCGTACATGCGCCGATGCAACTTTTGCAGGCGCCAACCAAACAGACGCACCAGGCCAATGGTTGTGGGAATGAGCAGGAGGATAACTGTTGTTAACTGGGGGTTCAGGTTGACCATAAGGATCAGAGCACCCACCAAGGTTAATACGGCTCGGAGAAAAGTCACTAAGCCACTGGTCAGAATATACTGAATGCTGCCCACGTCGCTGGTGGCCCGGCTGGACAGATCGCCGGCTTTCTGGTCAGTAAAATAAAGGGAAGGAAGTTCCAGCAAATGGGAAAACAGCTGGCCACGCAGCAGAGTGATGGTGCGCAATCCCAGTCGGGCACTGGTGGTTTTGAAGAAGAACGTTCCCAGCAGTTGTGCCACGAGCAGGGCACCAAGAATTAGCAGTTGGTGACTGGAGAGCTGCCCCATGGAGGTATTGCTGATCGCGTCAACGAACCGTCCGGCAAAAATGGGGATGGCCAAGCTGATGCTGGTGGAAATGAGCATCAAAAAAATAACCAGAGCAAAGTCTGCTCGCTGGTTTTTCAGAAGACGGAAATAGGGAGTTAGGATTCCAAAACCCAGGAGTCCCTTTTTTTTTCGTTCCTGTTCCTGCACTAGGTTCCTTCCGAGCGCTTTGGTTAGTCATGATAAATAATGAAGGTCAGGCAGGAGCTACTTTACCAGAAGACCTTTGCAACGGGCAATACCCGTATTGGTTTCCAGTTGGAAAAAATACACGCCACCGGGTTGGCTGCGGCCGGCTGTGTCAGTCCCATCCCAATCCACGGTTAGCATTTCACCTGCAGGGCCGTCGTACAGTTGAGCAATTTGGCGGCCCCTCATATCGAAAACGGTCAAACGGGCGTGAGAGTCCTGTTCCAGATCAAAGCTAATGCGGGTACGGGGGTTAAAAGGGTTCGGGGCTACTTTCATTGTACGTTTTGCCGGAGGTGTTTCACTGGTGGCGCTTAAAGGGTCGTAAACAATGATAGTCCCGTCATCGAGGAAAACATCGGGTATGATGACCGGTGGAGAGGCTTCGTTGTAGAGGAGAATCTCTATTGAGATGATGGGGCTCGACCCATTGGCCAGACCTTCAATCTCCCAGAATAATAATTCACCGGGACCGGTGACAAAATCGCCGGCGCCCATGACGATGGCAAAACCATGCCAGCTGCCGGGTTCTTCTTCGAAGCCATCAAAAATAAAAAAACCACTGTCTGTGAAAAGAGATCCGGTGCCGCCACCGAGGCTGCGCACAATGGTGGTATCGTATTCTACGGTCACTTCAATGGTGCGGAAGTTGATGGCATCGTCAATGAGTACGGCCAGGCGGCTGGTTTCTCCCGGAGCAATAGTTAGAGTATCGCCAAAATCCCAGCGTAGATTCACCTCGGCCATTGCCGAACCCGCCGCCATCAATAAGATGGCCGCCAGGAGGATTCGGGGTGTGTATTTGGCAAACATGTCTTTCCTTTATTTCCTATTTCATGAGCGTCATTTTTTGCACGTCGCTAAATTCACCGGCGGTGATTCGATAGAAGTATACACCCGAGGCAACCTGATGTCCGGAATCATTGCGGCCCATCCAGTTAACCTGATGGTTTCCTGCTATCATGCTTTCGTCAACCAAAGTTGCAACCCGGCGACCATCCACACCATAAATTTCCAGACGAACCCGCTCATCCTGAGGCAGACTGAAGCTGATGGCGGTCATGGGGTTGAAGGGGTTAGGGTAGTTCTGACCCAGGACATAGGCAACCGGCAGTTCCACGCCACTGGCCATGTTAAAGGTGTATTCAAGTTCCTGATTGTCGGTATCTCGCAACAGGACGGTCAGGTTTTCCAGGGCCAACGGCGTCAGGTCAGTTCCTTCAACCAGGTTGACGGTAAGAAGATCGCCTTCACCAACGATGCTCTGACCGACTCCCATAAGGGAGCACCCGGCGTCCAGTCCGTGGCTGGGAATGTTTTTCACAAAGACGGTGTCAGATTGCTGGTGCATGAGAGCTCCAACCTGCACATGGACGGAAACGCCTTCGGGTAAAGCGGCACTCAGGTTCAAGCCTTTCAAACCATTGTTGCTGGAAAGTAAACGCAGAGTGTAGCCATTTTCTGAAGACTGAGCCCAGCCGAGAATGACCGGTCCGTTGGCTTTGTTTTCTTTGGCGGGAGCTTGGTTTTTGTTGCCAAGGCCATAATTGCTGCTGGTGATCATCAGGTCTTCAAAGCCGATGAAATTATCGGGCTGGGGAATTCCGGTGCCGCTGGAGTTATTGGTGGGTCCAACATCGGCGTGGTTATTGAAACCAACGTCGCCATCATTCAGTCCATAGCTTGAACCAAGAACGGTCAGGTCGGTGACATCGACCAAGCCGTCAAAGGTGACAGCCATGTCGCCCAGAATGTAGTTGGTCGAAGCGGGCAACTGAGCGCTGGGCATGCTGAAGTTTCCGGCTGCGTCTACGGCAAATACCTCGTAGTAGTAAACACCGCGTGTGGCAAAGGTATCAGCAAAAGCTTCGGTGGTGCCAACGGTGGTGCCGGCCAGTTCCCATTCGGTACTGGCCAAAGCCGCGGCCCGGTCAATGGGGGCGGCAGGAATAACAGATCCGGAATACTCAGGGTAAACGCTGGTACCGGAACCATCGTGCAACAAGCCTCGCCATACTTCGATATGGTCCAGGTCCGGGTCGTCCGGGTTGTGCCAGCTGAGGTTAACTATTTCATGGGCGGGACTGACTTCCAGGAAGGTGATCACTGCCGTGGGTATCAGATCCATATCAATGATGTCAGTAATTTGCAGCAGGTTTTGGGCTGCATCACGGAACTCGCCATAAACGGTCACAATGCCTTGTGTGTTTTCCAGCACCCATGCAGAGCTGGCATTGTACGCAACCCAGCCATCGGGGAAATTGGCGTTGTCATTGCTGAAACGCATTTCCGTTGCCCCGCTGATGGTCATGGTCAAAGTGGCATTGGTATCGTTGGTGGCTGTTGCCCCATCGTTGATGGTAAAAGAACCTGTGGGGCCGTTGGTATCGACAATGGTGGTGGCGTCAGCGGCACCCGGGGCGATTTCAACGTGGCCGACACTGTCGGTAGCCAGACTGTAGAAGCCGAAGGTGCCATCGGCCGGAGCATTGAAACTGAACAGGCCTGTGGCATTGCTGCCAACGCTGGTCCAGGGACCCGCATCCTGACTGGAGAACAATTCGAAGGATTCAATTCCGGTAAGGTTGTCTGAACCAGTGGCTGTCACGTTGAAAACACCACTGTTTTGATAGGCGCCCAGAGCGCTCACGCTTGATTCAGGTGGGGTTAAATCAAGAATACAGGTGGACTGAGCGGAACCGGGAGTGGCTTCGGTATTGCCAAGGCTGTCGGTGGCGATGGTGTAAAAACCATAAGTGCCTTCGCCACTGACCGCGGTGAAGGAAATGGGGCTGCTGCCAAAGCTGCCCTGACTGGCGAATACGCCACCGTCGAAGTTTGCGAACAGCTCCACTGTTTCACTTCCCACACCGGCATCAACCGAGCTGAAAGGAACGTCGAAAGTGGTGCTGCCTTGATTGGCCACCAATCCGGCCTCTGAGACCGGAGCGGTGGCATCCTGGGTGCTGCTGACAACGACGGAGAAGCCGGAAGCATGGTCCAGGTTGTCAATGGCGGCTACTCTGTAGTAATAAGTGACGCCATCTGTCAGGCCGGTGAATTCGTAGCTCAGGGAGGCAATGTTGCCGCTTTGGCTGTCAATCACCGAGAAATCATTCAATTGGCTGATCTGGAAGTTGTAGGTTTCAGCACCGGAAGCAGATTCATCGCTACTGGTGATAGTATTGCTGGTGCCGACAGTAAACAGGGGTTCATCTGCCAGAGTCGGGGCGTTGGGAGCTGAGGTATCAACGTTGGTTGTGGCATCGGCTACGCCTGGGGCAGTTTCGCTGTTGCCCACGTTGTCTGTCGATACGGTGTAAAAACCGTAGGTGCCATCGCCATCAGTTCCGGTGAAGGAAATAGGGCTGGCTGTGTACACACCAACTGAGGTGAATGCGCCGCCGGCAAAATTGTAAAAGAGTTCCACATTTTGCAGACCGCTGCCTGTATCGGAAGCGGTATAGGCAACATCAAACGTTTCGCCAACGGTTCCGGGGAGGGCATCGACGCTGCTTGTGGGAGGGGTGGCATCCTGAGTACTGGAAACAGCTGCTGAGGGAGCACTGTCCTGTTCGAAGGCATCACGGCTGATGACTCGGTAGTAGTAGGTGGTGGCTGTGCTCAGGCCGGTAAATTCGTGAGTCAGACCAGGAATAAAAAGGCTCTCGGATGTTATAACCGAGAAGTCTGATTGGTCGCTTACCTGAGCTTTATAGCTGGTCGCTCCGGATGCGGATTCATCGCTCCAGGAAACAGTGTTTACCGCGCCTGCTGTGAACAGCGGTTCGGCATCCATTGTGGGGGAATTGGCGGCGGTGCAGTCCACATTAACATCGCTGGTTTCCTGGGTGTCCACATCGAATGGATGGTTGTCTACATCGCGGAATTCGGCAGAGTTGATGCCGAGGGAGGAAAGGCCCTCGCTGTCGCCACTCATGGTGATGATGAAAAGGTCAGCTGCCACATCAAGGCCTGCGCCCTGATCCAGGAAGCTGAAATCGATGGTGTAGTCACCGGCGGCGTGTTCAATAATTTGATGGGTGTCGTTTACGCCACCAAGGGGTGATAGAACATTAATGTCGCTGGACAAATAAGTGAGACCTGCCGGAGCCTGGATGCGCACCGAGTAACCGCGCATGGGCGGAGTGTGGGGCAGATCCGGAGTGAAAGAAAAGGTGAAATCGGTGCTGGTTCCACAGCCAATGGTGCTTTCGTTCGAGCTCAGGGAAAGGTTGGCGTCACCGGTATCAAAGCGGGCTACAATGGCATCTTCGCCACCGTTGTGGGAACTGTCGTAAGCCCAGGAGGATGTGGGGAAGGCAGTGCTGGCAGTGCGACCAGTGACCACCGGGTTGTCATCAGCATCGACAGCGACTTCCATGCCCCGGTCGTTGGCTGTATCGCCCAGGAAGGTTCCCCAAAGCAGACTGGTTCCTGTGGGGTTCAAGCGGCTAACAAAGATATCTTCGCCCCCGTTATGAGAGTCGTCATAACCAAGACTGTTGACCGGGAAGCTGGGGCTGGTGGTCCAACCGGTAACAATGGGATTGTTGTCGGCATCGATAATAATGGAAACGATTTCATCGACATGGGGACCGCCCATGTAGGTGGACCATTGCCGGGCACCGGTGCTGTTGTCGAATTTTGTGACAAAGCTTTCCATGCTGGAGTTGTAGGTTTCCTGCAGAACACCGCTGGTTGTGGGGAAGTCCGATGAATAAGTGAAGCCTGCGATGACCGGGTTGTCACTGCTGTCCAGATCTATGCAAAGGGCGCGCTCGCTGCCATTGCCACCGAGGAAAGTGGCCCAGTGAACAGTTGTCAGGTCGGCACTGATTTTAACCAGAGCAGCATCGTCGATTGTGCTTTTCACTGTTTGGAAGGCTCCGGCAGTGACGGGGAAATCGGTGGAGAACGAAAAACCGGACAGGAATAAATCGCCGTTGCCATCGACGGAAACACCTCGACAGGCGTCACGATCGGTTCCGCCAACGTAGGTTCCGGCCACGAGAGTGCTGCCGTCCGCTGAAAGAGTGGAGACGGTGAAATCGTAGGGTGGGCCCTGAAAGGAAGTCTGGAAAGCTCCAACGCTGGTTGGATAATCTGTGGAAGCGGTGTAGCCAGCACAAACAAGATTGCCACTGGCATCGGAAACTACGTCAAAAAAGCTGTCCACTTCGCTGCCGCCAACAAAAGTACTGAAGATAAGGCTGGAGCCATCACTGGAAAATTTTGATACGGTGGCATCGCTGGTACCGCCATTGTAGCTTTCATCGTAGGCACCGGTTGTTGTGGGATAAGAACTGCTGGCGCTTCGGCCCACAATGATGGGGTTGTCGCTGGCATCCAGAACGATGGCGTTGCAGTAGTCGTTGTTGGAGGTTCCGATGTATGAACTCCAAACCAGGTCAGCGCCCTGGTTGGTGAAGCGGCTGACAAAAACATCAAGATAGGCGGAGTGTTCTTCTTCGTAGGATCCAGGAGTGCCGGGGAAATTTGGACTGTCGGTTTCGCCTCCGACAAAAACATCGCCGTTGGAGGCAATGGCCAGGGTGGCACCTTCGTCATCACCACTGCCACCAATCATGGTACTCCAAAGGAGGGCATTCACACCGCGAGTGGAAAAAATAAGGTCGTCTTCGGCCGAGACGGAACGGCCGATACCGGAACCATTGTCAATGATGGACCCGTAGGCGGTTACCAGTTCAGTGCCTTCAACACCACTTAAAACCTGATCCGCACCGGTCCATTGCATTTGAACATTGTTGGCAATGGTTGAGGCATCGCCGATTACTTCGTAACTCAACTGGCCCTGATTCATGGTGAAAACAACATCCACACCATCATAAATGTTGCGGTAGGTCAGCGTGCGGAAACTGTATTGGTCGGTAGCCCATTGGCTGGAGTCATTACCGAAGAAATAGCTTTTGGGGATGTTGTTTTCATCGGTGACAATAATATCAGCGTCGCTGTTGGAGCCTATAAAATTTAAATGCAGAGATTGACCCCGCCGAACAGGCAGAGGCAGGCTGTTATCATCACTATCCAGAACAGCACGCATTTCTTTGAGAGATACCGGATCTTTTACATCCAGAACGACGCTGTTGGGTGTGAAAAAGACGTCAACAGCGGAACTTGTGCCATAATATTGCACACCGGAGTCGAGCCGACCGTTGTTGGCTGTAAATCCATCACCGGAGGCATGGGCAGCCGATGTTAATAGAAATACCAAAAGGCCTAATATTATGGCAACAGACTGTTTTGAGCCTGAAACTTGAATTGAGAAATGTGCATTGATCATCTAGGATTCCTCCGTCGTAGCTGGCATTTGATGAATGGCCAGCGGAACCTGTTGACTATAAAGCGATTGTTATTATTCACTTTGGTGCCTCACTATTATACCATAGCTTCGTCTTTTTGTCGTAGCACTTTAATTTTTAATAAATAATGTCCTGCTGCCAAAAAAATCCGGGGTGGCCATCTCTTTTGACCTTCTTCTACTGGCCATTACTTCAGGCCATCATTTGTGGCCAAAACTGAAATTGCTTGGTATTGTGGTCAAGATAGGGCAGAAGTATTTTTTTGCCAAAAAAATAGAAAACCTGTTCTTGAGGTCCTTTGAAGGACAATCGTGGCTTATTTGCCTTGAAAAGGATGAACATGAGTTTAATTCCGGTTTGTGAAGTTCTGAAAAATTACCTTTGGCGCCATTATTCTGTTTGGGTACTGGTGGCTTTTATTGCGTTGTTGCCGTTGTCAACCCAGGCTCAATCTCAGAAGGAAGGAGCTGAAATGGCATCTGTTTCCCACCTGCTTTTCATTCATCACAGTTGTGGTGGAGCACTGCTGGCAGATCCCGGTGAAAAAGAAGGTGGCCAAAAAGGTTCGGGAAATCGCTGCATTTATGGGGTTCATCCCAATGGGGGCGGTTTGCGAACATTGCTCGAGGGGCAGGGATATCAGGTAAACGAACTGTCCTATGAATCTCGTTTGGGAGAAGATACCGACATTGAGCACTGGCGGATGAAATTTGCCAACCATATGAACGATCTTTTGCGAACGGGCAATCAGGATGATTTTCTTCCCGAGGGGCAAAACAATACCATTGTGGCTTTCAAAAGCTGTTACCCCAATAATGATTATGTGGGAATGGGCTCCGAGCCCGGTAATCCTGACTCAGCGGAAAGAACCGTTGCCAATAGTAAAGCGGCGTATAACAGCCTGTTGCCATTGTTTAAAGAACAACCCGATGTTCTATTTGTTGCCCTGACGCCACCGCCGCGGGCCAAGCCCAAACCCCAGGGCTTTAAAGCAAAAATCAAAGCTCTCTTTCAATCCGAACCCAAAGATGCTGAGTATGCCAGAGTTTTTAATACCTGGATAACCGATGCGGAAAATGGTTGGCTGGCAAACTATCCTCTCAACAATGTGGTGGTTTTCGATTTTTATGACATTCTGACCGACGGCGGCAAAAGTGATTGGTCCCGCTACGCCACTCGCAGTGGAGCTGACAGTCATCCCAGCAAAGCCGGGAACGCCTTGGCAGCTGAAGTCTTTATTCCCTTTTTGGCCGAATCGGTTGAGAAATGGGAAGGTGGCACTCATTGACCAGACCGATGGACGCTGCTTCCCCAAACGCGGCGATGATTTCAGTGGGCGAACTTTTTGGCGGCGTGGAGCGGCACCTGTTGGGCATGTGCGAATGGTTCCGTCGTCAAAACAAAGAGCCCTTGTTGATTCTTTTCCATGATAACGAATTGGCTTCTCAGGCAAGAAAATTGGGTTTTAAGCCTTTGATTCTGTCCAGCCGAAACAGTTTTGATTTGTCCACACCAAGGGAATTGGCAGGAGTTCTCAAAAAAAATAAAATCAATCTGGTGCACGCTCACGGCTACCGGGCGGTGGTTAATTCCGCTTTGGCCAGACGGCACCATGACTTTGCTTTTGTACGAACAGTTCACGGCCTTGTGGAGCCAGTGAAACCTCTTTCGCTGTCTTGGTTCAAATCTAACGCTTATAACTGGTTGGAAAAAACAGCCTCGACGCGCACGGCTGCCACGGTGTGTTATGTGACCGAAGATCTTCGCCAAAGGAGAATGCAGGATGATGGTGGTCGCATTACCCTGACGGTTCACAATGGCATTGATCCGGTTTCAGAAAGTTCGTTTGAACGACCGGATGATCTGGAAAAAGGTGTTTTCAATTTTGCTGCAGTGGGGCGGGTTTCTCCAGTGAAGGGCTTGGAAACAGCTTTGCTGGCCCTAAAGGAACTGGATCCGGCTTTGAAGGTGGTGCTGAATATTATTGGCACCGGCCCTTCTATTGAGCCACTGCAGGCTCAGGTGTCGGAATTGCAATTGGGGCAAAGGGTTCGCTTTCTGGGTTTCAAAAAGAATGTTTATGATTATCTGGCTCATGTCGATGCTTTGATTATGCCCTCGAGGCATGAGGGGCTTCCGTATACTGTTTTGGAAACCATGAGTCTGGGGACACCCATTATTGCTTCCGATGTGGGCGGCATGGGTGAGGTGCTGGAAAATGGGACCACCGCCCTTCTGGTTGATCCCGGCGATGTTGCAGGTTGGACAGGAGCCATGGAAAATTTGGCAACTGACCCTGCGAAAGCTGAAGCCCTGGCCCTGAACGGAAAAAAACTGCAAGCCGATAACTACACTCTCGACACCATGGGAGAGTCGTATTGGCGTGTTTATTGTGAAAAACTGGAGCAATTCCTTAATGATGACTGACAGGAAACATGCCTGATACCAAGGCTATCGGAGATTTTGCTGCTACCCCCGAAGGGGAGGGCTATTGGCGTGCCATACTGGCTCGAATGCCCCGGTATCCTTTACGCAATTGGACGGTCTTTCTGGGTTTCCTGGCTTTTGTATTGGCCCGTTATGTTCAGTTGGGTGCCCGTCGGGATATTTTAGCCACCGTGCGTTTCGAATTCATTTTGGGAATTGTGATCATTCTTTTGGTGGGGCAGCAAATGGCTTCGCGCAAACCGAACATTGGCCGGGCACAACCTTTGTTGTGGTCCATCAGTTTGCTTTTTTTGGCCATGATTGTGCAATTGCCCATGGCGGCGGATCCGGATATGGCTCAGAAGATTTTTATGGACCGGGTTATTAAGTTCGCTTTCATGACCTTTTTTATGGTGGTGATGATTGAGTCGCCAAGATATTTGCGGTGGTTTTTGGGTGCGTTTTTGTTTGCGGTTTTTTATATAACCCTGGAGTCCACGCAGGGTTTGATTTCCGGTGGTCTTGTCTGGCAAAATCAGGGCATCATGCGTCTTCATGGAGCGGTGCCCATTTATGAACACCCCAATAGTCTTGGGGGTGTGGCCATGGGAGCGTTACCGTTTGCTGCTTTCCTGTTTACCAGGGTAAAAAGCTGGATTTTAAAATTGGGCTTGCTCGCTTTGACCGGGACTTCAATGATTTGTGTTATTTATTCCGGTTCACGAACAGCCTATGTGGGACTGGTCGCTTTTATAATGTGGTGGTTCTTTCAATCGGAGAATAAAGGCAAATTTGTGCTCTGGGGCTTGGTTGCCGGAGTGGCTGCTCTTTCGGTCATGCCTGATGAATATATTGAACGGTTCATGAGCATTGGTGGTAAGGAAAAAGAAGGACATTCCAAAGAAATGCGGAAAGAAATTCTAACCGATGCCTGGACTATTTTGATGGAAAACCCCATTGGAGTGGGGGTTGCCTCATTTCCTGCCGTAAGACGTGCTCGATTCGGGCGCAAGCAGGACACACATAATCTTTATCTTGAGGTCGCAACAAACCTGGGTTGGCAGGGACTTATAGTTTTTATGGCTCTGGTTTCCATCATGATGGCCGGGTTTAGAACATCGGCTCAGGCCTTCCGGCTTCAGTTGCGCGCTCTGGCACGCATGGGACGAAACCCGGGACTGCCACCACCCCTGCGAAAAAAAATCCGGAAACATGCTGAAGATTTACAGTTTTTGGTGGCCACCAGTCAGGCCGCTGCCGGATTCATTCTTATTCGGTTGGTTCTTGGGTTGTTCGGGATGGATCTGTACGAGGTTTACTGGTGGTTTGGGGCTGGGCTGGCCATGGTCCTCTCAGGACTTGTGATCAGCACCCGTCAAAATTCAAAAAATTTACTGGAGATTGCCGACAATTTTGTCAGGCCATCATGATTTGGAGTAGCCATGAGCACACAACAGTCTGAAAAAGAGTTTTTTGACCACACGTACGATACCAACGCACGAAAGTCCGTAGGTCAGGTGTACTCACTGATTGGCAATAGAAATAAGGCCTACGAAGACCTGATTTATTCAAATGTCGAAGGCAAACGGGTTTTGGAATATGGGTGTGGAGAAGGTTCTCATTCTTTGGAAATTGCCCAAAGAGGGGGCCTGGTTACAGGCATCGATATTTCAGAAGTTGGCATTCGCAAGGCCAGTGAAGCGGCGGAATCCGCTGGTGTCAGCGGCGCTGATTATCAGGTGATGGATGCCATGAACATGGACTTTCCCGATAATACTTTTGACGTTGTCATTGGTGAGGGCATTTTACACCATCTTGATCTCGACAAAAGCTACAGCGAAATATCACGGGTATTAAAGCCTGGTGGCAAAGCCATTTTTCAGGAACCTCTGGGGCATAACCCGGCCATGGCGTTGTTTCGAGCCATGACGCCAAAACTTCGCACCGACGATGAACACCCGTTGTTGCACAAAGACTTGAAACTGGCCGGAAAATATTTTGGAAATACGGAATTTAAGTACTTCCATTTGACCTCGTTTGGGGCTCTTCTGTTTCTGAAGTTCCCTTTCTTTTACGGAATGGTCAATTTTTTGGACAAAGTTGATGCAGGATTATTTAAAGTGGTTCCACCGTTGGGGCTTTTGTCCTGGTATTGCATCATGGTCATGTCCAAGGGGCAGTCTGACTAGGAATATTGGATCTAAAATGCAAATTGCCCGCATTAATTCAGGTTTTTGGGTGATATTCATCCAGTTGGAGATAGAGTAAGAGGAACTTCCGGGCCAACTTGAAGTTGCAATGGAAGCCAGATCTTGTGGCAAATAGTCCAAGAGGCACCTAAATTGCTAGACACGGAATGGCCCAGTACGTAGGGCTTGTGCTAATTTTGTGAATTGGAAAGGTTTATTTCGCATGCGAAATCACTCAACTGCCACAATGATGGCGTTATTTGGTGCAATAGGGCTGGTTTTGGTACCATCAATGGTCCTTGCCCAACCGGATATTCAGAATGTGGAAGGCGTTATTGAAAACGGTGCTGTAATTTCCATTTCTGGAAACAGTTTCGGCCAGGCAGGTGAACTGATCAGCTGGGATGACTTTGAAACCGGTTCAGACGAACAAGGGCTGGGCAGCCCCATCGTGGGTCCGGATTGGACTCTGCTTCATCCGAGTAGCAATACTCCTCCTGCGGCCTACAGTGAAATTCGAGCCTTCTCGGGTGATGTCAGTGCCAAGGTTGCCTGGAAGGAACCTGGTTATTCCGGTTACAGCATCAACGCTTTTGGTTGGGCCGGAAAAGGCCCTTACAACAGTGTTTATTTGAGTTACTGGCGTTACCACGACCCCAGCAACCTGAGTTTCGAAAATGTGAATCACAAACAGGTTTACATGTATGGAAATGCCAACAGTAACGGATATTCGGAATTGCAACAGTGGTTAAGTTTCATGATCCCCGCCGGGACCACAAGCTGGCATAGCCAGCTGCAAAACCAGCCCACAAAAATTCATTATTGGAGTGGTGGCCCCCATTACGATGACAGCACATATATTTGGGGTCGGTGGGAAACCTGGGTCGATTACGAAGATGAACCCGAGCTGAATGACGGTCATGTCATGGCTTGGTATAATGGCCAGGAAGTTTTGAACAACAGTGGTGAAAATCTCTGTAATCCCGACGGCGGAAATTACGTTCACGACATCCGAATAGGACACATGTTCAGTGCTAATTTCAGCCAGTACGACCATGTGCGATCCTTTTTTGATGATGTTTATATTTCCACCAGCAGGGCTCGTATTGAGCTGGGCAACAATCCTGTTTTTGAGGACTGTACTTTGCGGGAAATTCAGGTTCCGGGTGAGTGGACAGGCTCCAACATTGATGCTGTTCTGCACTTCTCACTTTTCCATTCTGGCGAACCGGTGTACCTGTTTATAGTTGATGAAAACAATGTGGCATCTGATGGGTATGCTCTGCAGGTTGGTGAAGGCGAGTCACCCGATGGCCCAGGCATTCCCGGCCAGCCAGTGCGTCAATAGGACCTTTGGGGGGACATGGAATATCAAGGCAAAGCTATTTGGATTACCTGGCATGAACACCGGCGCACCCGGAGCCTGATTGAGTGGCTGGAGGTTCCTGCTTTTGTTTATGATGACCATCGCCCGCTTCAGCGTAACACTGTGGGCCCGCTTTGGACTTTGTGGGTATTGCTGAAAGAAAAACCCGACGTGGTTTTTTGTCATTTTTCCTTTCTGCTTCAATGGGTCATTATGATTTATAAGTACTTCTTCCGATGGGGGAAGGTACAGGTAATCAGTGACTGCCACAATAAAGCGTTGAAGAGGGAAATTGACGGGCCCTGGGCCTCAATTTTTAAAGGGTTCAAAAAGAGAATATTTCGAGGCGTTGACCTCATCATTGTTACCAATACAACGCTGGTTCCTTTTGCCAAAAAATTCTGTCCAACGGTTTCCATATTGAGGGATCCGTTGACCGACTGGCAGGGCATGGATTTGGCTGCCCGGGAAACAACAACCCCTGGAAACTCCGACCATGTTTTTTTTGTTTGCAGCTTTGATAAAGATGAACCGGTGGATCTGATTTTTGATTCTGCACACGCCATTACCCAGGAATTGAATCGCAAAGTGATCATCAGTGGGAGAATTCCTGAAGAGCGTGTGCCGGAAGAAATTCGGAATAACCCGGATGTGGTTTTACCTGGATTTATGCCTGTCAGCGAATACCAGAATACCTTGTTCATGGCCTCGGCTGTGGTGGTTCTCACCGAAGATGATGATTGTCTCGTATGCGGTGCATACGAAAGTCTGGGGGCGTCGCGGCCTACTGTTTTATCAGCCACCACAAGCCTTAAAGCCTGTTTTGGTGATTCCGCAGTTTATACCATTCATAATCCTGACGAAGTGGTGCAACAGGTCAGGGTGGCTATCGATAACAAAGTTGATCCCTTGGATTCAAGGGCTTCTTTTGAAAAATCCTGGCATGAGGAATGGGAAAAGTTAAAGACCGATTTGGCAGGCCTCAATAACTGAGTTGGTTTTATTTTCCATTGATCAGGTTCACTATTCTCTTCCGCGTCCCATCATGAACCACCGGCGCCATCAATCCAAACAACGCAGCCAGAAAACCATTAACAGCCGCCTCGGCCACAGGACCGCTGCGCTCTGCCAGCAATACCGGCAGCTTGCCTTCTTTCCAGGCCCCCAACGGTGAATCGGACACAACATTATTGATAGCGGGCAGCCACTGTTTATCAATCATTTCATAAGCGCCGCTTCCGGAAACATTCCATCGTGAAAGAATAAAAAAGACACCCAGGGCCGTTCCACAAATCAGAATAATTTTTTTCCATTCCATTTTAATTTGGAACTGTTTCTGTCCAAAATGGAAACCCAGCAGAACCGAAAGAGCTCCAATAATAGCAGCCGACCAAGCCGCCCCAGAAATTCCCCACATGGAAATAAAAATCCAGGCCATCCCCACTTTTATGGCCGATGTCCAGCCTCTTATTTTGGCCAGGGTTCCGGTGTGTTTGGCATAAAACAATCCAAAGGTTAAGTGAAAATAAACACCATTGAGAATGAGTGTGATGACCTCTATCTGGGCAATTCTATAGGCGAAATGAAATTCAACAGGAGTGAGAATGACCAGGACCGGTTTGATGATCACAGCCATCACCAGACCCACAAAAGTTACCAGAAAAAGGTAATAGGTGAACATCTCACCAATGCGCTGGTTGGCCTCCGGTTCTTTGGCGATTTCAAAGCGGCGGGTATTCCAACTCTGCATAAAGGGGGTTGTGACAAACTGGGCAATGAGTATGGGGAACTTATATCCCATTTCCAAAATGCCCACACTGGCCAAATCGATTTGAAATTTCACCAGATATCGTTCTGCCTGTCGGGAGGCAAAGCTGACCAGATTGCCTGGAATAAGAGGCATAATAAAATCGCGGTGTTGGCGGGCAATGTCGGGTACAAATTTCCGACCACAATCCCGATAGGCGAAATACATCAGAATGCTATTGGCCAGAATGCTAATGCTCATGGCACTGATGAAGTATCCATCGAGTCCCATACCGTTAAAAAGAATGAGCCAGATATTGAGGCCCAGACCCACCAAAAGACGCATTAGGTTGATGGCAGCAAATTTCACCGATTGACTTTGAATGAGCAACCAGCTACTGGCACCCTGTCCGCCCATATCAAAAGCAAAAGCTATAAGGGCCATGATGAGCAGACGGCTGAAATTGGAGTTGTCGAGCAAAAGGCCGGCAATGGGCTTGGCCAGCAGCATCAGCGGTAGAACCATGACCACTGAAACAACAATAATGATGGTCACCCCGGTGCTGATGACCTGTTTTTTGCGCTCTGGATCATCCTGGTCGTGATACAAGCGTACGTTGGCTCCACGCACTCCATAAGCAAGCATGCTGACCAGCAGGGCCATTCCCGCGTCGAGCATGCCAATGACTGCATAACCGTTGTCCCGTAGAATGTGGGCATAAAAAGGCAGCATGAGAAAGCTGACCATCTTGCCGAGCATGGCAGCGGTGCTATAAATAGATGCATGCTTCATTGTGTCTTTGACACTGCTCATTCACGGTCCTACTCAGGGTTGGATGAATTCGCCGCTGCCTTTGCGGCTGATGACTTTGGCGGGGATTCCGCCCACAACGTCGTTCTCTTCGGTGCTTTTAATGACCACGGCGTTGGCGCCAACCACGGTTCCGTCAGCCAAATGAATGGGGCCAATGACTTTGGCACCGGGGGCAATATAAACCCGGTCTCCGAGAGTGGGCACTCCCCATTGACCATCTTTTTCCGCCAGGCCCAGAGTTACGCCCTGGGAAAGGTTGCAGTCGGTGCCGAGCACAGCATCGGAATGCAGAATGATTTGTCCGAAGTGGCCAATGTACAGGCCCGGTCCAATGCGGCAATCCGGGCTGATGGAAATACCGGTGGTCATTTCCACCCATTTCCACCAAAAATGATAAGGCAGCATGACCAGCTGACGAATTCCGCCAGGCAAATTCAGATCATTCAGGTGGCGGCCGGCCCGGTAACAGGCACAGGCCCATAGACCCTGATTGAACATGAGCAGGCGCAGAGTGCTTGAGTGGTCGCCATATCGACGCAGCCGAGCGATGTCTGTACGGAACGTTTTAGCGAACAAATGCTATCCACCCGGTTAAAGAAATGTTTAACTTATACTATTAAATCAGGAAATTGCAGCTTTGCCACTAATTAATCTGATCATTTCCTGTATGTATTATCTTTCAATGTTTCGGTCCGGCTGCCGAAAAGTGAAATGATATTACTGCTGTAGTCACTTTAGTTTGAGCGGGAGATTCTGGAAAATGAGCGAAAAAGGTCTGGTTTCAGTGGTGACTGCCACCTACAACATGGCCGGCTATATTGCCGAAACCATGGATTCAATTCTGGGACAGGATTATGCCAACCTGGAGTCCATTGTCATTGACGACGGTAGCACTGACAACACTGCAGAAGTTCTGGAACCCTATGTGGCTACCGGTAGAGTTCGTGTGGTGCGCCAGGAAAATGCTGGTCAAACGGTAGCCAAAAACCGGGGCATTGCCGAAGCCCGGGGTGAGTTTATTGCCTTTTGCGACGCTGACGATACCTGGCGCCAGGACAAATTGACCCAACAGGTGGCCGCCTTTGGTCTGGATGAAAACATTGGAGTCGTCTTCAGTGATATCGATTGCATGGATGGCAATGGTGACCCCTACGAAATTCCCCCCATGAAACGGGTGGGTGGCCGTATTACGGGTGCTTTGCTGAAAGATAATTTTATTCCTTTTCCCACCAGCATAGCCCGGGCACATGTTCTGGAAAAGGTAAACGGTTTCGACGAAAACCTGACCATGAGCATTGACTACGATTTATGGCTGCGCATTTCGGTGAATCACCTGATGCACCACATTCCGGAGCCTTTGGCCAAATACCGTATTTGGGAAGGGCAGATGAGCAAAAAAATGGGTGAACGTCTGGATAACTTTTTTAAGTTGCTGGATAGGTTTCTGGCCGAAAACCCAGACTGCGTGACCCAGGCGGAAAAAGATCAGGCCTGGGCCCATGCCTTTGTTACCCGTGGGCAATGGCATGCCGAAGAAGGACGAAAATCTGATGCATGGTCCGACTATAAGGCAGCCATGGGGCACCGGTTTTTGGATGAACGGCTCTGGCGGCGCATGGGGGCGCTGGTTCTGGGGCGTGACTAGCCCCACTACTCATTCCATCGGTTGTGCCCAAGAGAATGTCGCTGGGTGCTTTTTAACAAAAACACTCAGCAATCATCAACCTAAAACACATAAATCTCCAGTGTTTCATCAAATCTAAGACCACAAATTGAACCAGCGACATTCTTTTGGGCACAACCCATTTCTTGGGCCCGGTGTGATGTTTTGTGCAGTATGTTGATGATATAAAATGGACTTGGCGGGGTAAAATTGCTATAATTGCAGTCAGTCATTAACTCTTCTGCATTAAACGCCTCCAAGGACTGCCATGCACCCAATTCGCCAGATATTTTTGCTTGTGTTATTTTTGACCCAGTCATCATGGGTCTTTGCCGGTGGCAGCGCCGAGTGGATCACCAATAGTTCCCAGCTTTTACAAGGTAGCAGTGCGGTGGGACAACTTGGAGATGTTCTGCTTTCCAACGGGGAAATCTCGGTGGTTATATCGGCCATAGAACACCCCCACAGTTATGCCAGCAGTGGCGGTTGCATTGTGGACGCTGCTCTGACATCTGACCGGGTCGATGCTTTCGGGCAGCTCTATCTTTATTTGAATGACGATTGGCCCCGGCAGGCAAACTATTCATTATTGACCATCGAGGACAACGGCGCCGGTTCCAACGCTGCTCATGTGCAGGTTGTTGGCGTGGACACAGACAATGCTTCCCTTGGCATTGTCACCGATTATTACCTTGGTGACGGCGCTTCTGAAGTCACCATTATTACCACGGTAACCAACAGTAGTGCATCCGGTCTGACCGATTTTGAATTGGGCGATGCCACCGAGTGGAATAATTGCGAGGCATTTGCGCCAGGTTACGGATTTAACGTCAGTGGTACGACTTATGAAAAATGGTTAGCCGCCTCCTCCGGAGCTTTGGTTTATGGTTATTTTGCCCATGGTGAAACCATGTGGGGACCCAATGGAAATGCCTGGGCGGATGTTAATGTTACCAGTGTGGATGTTCCCGCCGGTCAGGATGCGAGCTTTACCCGGTACTTTCATGTGGGCGATGGCGGAGTGGCTTCGGTAGCCAGCCGAGCCCATGAATTGGCTGAATTGACGGTGGGTATTTTGAGTGGAACCGTTGCCCGAAATGACAACGCCAGCCCCATTGAAGCCGCCTCGGTGGATGTTTACGATGGAGACGGCAGTCTTTATACCCAGATGATCACCAATGAATCCGGTCAGGGACAGGTTAGCCTGGAACCGGGAAACTGGCGTCTGGTGGCCCAGGCTTCGTCCTATTCTTCGGTGGAGCAGTGGTACACCGTAAACCCCGAAGGAACCACCAACTTTTCTTTTCTCATGAACGAAGGTTCAGCCAGTGGCAGTTACGCCTTGGGCGATACTCTGACTGTCATTCAAAAACCCATTTTGAGCGTACCTGTTATTGCTCCGGTCGGATCTTCTTTCACCATCAACTGTGAGGCCGATCCTTCGACCACCGGTTGGGCTGCAACTTTGAGACGGGGAGAAATTGAGGTTTTTCTAACCCTTGAATCGGCAGCCTATAACCCGGCAACCACGTGGTGGGACCTCCAGGTTCAGGTGCCTGAAATGGCTCTGTTCGAAATGTATGACCTGCGAGTAACAGCCGATGGCGGTGTCGATGACAGCTCTCATAACGCCGTTCAGGTAGTTGAAGCCGAACGTCAGAATTTTTATTTCCTGCACATTACTGACACTCATTTGCCGACTCACCTGTTCTACGACAATGCTGCTTCTCTGACCGATACCAGCGAAGTTGAAGACTTGCGTGCGATTATTCAGGATGTAAAGTTGATCAACCCCGCTTTTGTTCTGCACACGGGCGACTTGATTAACGAAGGCGAACTCGAAGACTACGAACAGCGCCGATACTATTCCCGCAGCAAGCAGGTATTGGGTGAGATGTCCGTTCCCGTTTATCTTATTGCCGGGAACCACGACATTGGTGGTTGGAATTCCACCCCGCCTTCATCAGGCACCGCTCGTCGGGATTGGTGGCGCTTTTATGGTTGGAAGATTTTAAACGATCCACCAGCAGGAGCACCTCTATTCACTCAGAATTACAGCTTCGACTATGCTGGAGTGCATTTTACAGCCATTGAGGCGTACGACAATTACGACATGTGGCGTTCCCAGATTTATGGTGCCGAGAGCTTCACTCAGGGACAAATGAATTGGTTGGCAAATGACTTGAGTGAATCGGCTGGCAGCCTGGCTCAGGTTCTTTTTTATCATTACGATTTTTCCGGCCAAATCAATTTGACAAACCTGGGGGCGGACATGGCTCTCTGGGGCCATATTCACAGCAGCTCGGGTAGTCTGGCTTCACCACCGTACGATTTGTCCACCGATAATGTTAGCGACGGGGCACGCAGTTATCGTCTAATACGGGTTCACAACGGAGTATTGGATCCACGACCTACTCTTAGTGCGGGTGGGGCAGGAGAAAAGTTGCAGGTGCAGTACGGTCCATCCAACTATGGTGCTGCTGACAGTGTCAGGGCCACCATCACCAATCTTTTGTCTGAAGGATTTCCCAACGGACAGGTCATTTTTAACATGCCTTCCAGTGGTGGTTCAGGGGCGCGCATTCCCTCGGTTGAAGGGGGTACTCTTGTTCAGATCGATGAAAGCGGCAGTTTAAGCCGGTGGTATGTTGAGGTGGATATTGTTGCTGAGGGCACGACCATGGTGTCGGCAAAATGGACTGCGGCCAGCGGTGAACCCCTGCCTTCAAATGCTGGACTGGTTTTGCATCCGGGTTTCCCAAACCCATTCAATCCCTCCACAAATTTGAGCTATTCCTTGCCGGAGCGAGGGCATGTCCGAGTGGCCATCATTGATTTGCGAGGTCGTGAAGTGGCTCTTCTGGTCGATGAGTATCAGGAATCAGGAGAGCATTCCGTGGTGTGGAATGCAATGAACCGTTCTGGACAGGCGCTGCCTTCGGGGACTTTTATTGCTCATGTTTCATCGGGTGGTGTGATTCGGACAACCAAGATTACTTTGGCAAAGTAGAACGTTTGTTTTTCATGGAGGAGGCCGCAGATATCTGGCCTCCTCCTTTATTTCTCAGGTCTTTCCACCATGTTCCGTCCCATGGCCTGGGCCACAGGCCGCAAACTGATCATCAATTCATCGAAAGCGGAAAAAGTCAAACTCTGTGGTCCGTCTGAAAGGGCTTCAGCAGGATTGGGGTGGGTTTCAATAATGATTCCATCGGCACCCGAGGCCACCGAGGCCCGGCACATATCAGCAACATAATCCACATGGCCCACGGCATGGCTGGGGTCCACAATGACTGGCAGGTGCGACATGCTTTTGATTACCGAAACAGCTGAAAGGTCCAGAGTATTGCGAGTGGCTTTTTCAAAAGTCCGAATGCCGCGTTCGCAAAGCATAACCTGAGTATTTCCACCGGACATAAGGTATTCCGCTGCCAGGAGCATTTCTTCGATGGTAGACATCAGCCCCCTTTTTAACATGACAGGCTTGCGCTCTTTGCCCACAGCTTCGAGCAGAGCATAGTTCTGCATGTTGCGTGATCCGATTTGCAGAATGTCAGAATAACGAGCCACCAAAGGGACCAGTTCAGGGGAAATGATTTCCGTAATGACAGGCAATCCGGTTTCGTTTCGAGCCTGGGCCAGGATTTTTAAACCTTCTTCACGAAGACCCTGGAAACTGTATGGCGAGGTGCGTGGTTTGTAGGCCCCGCCACGCAGAATTCGTCCACCACAGGCTTTTACCTGGCGGGCAGTGCTGAGCAATTGCTCTGTCGATTCAACTCCGCAGGGTCCAGCCATGACCACAAATTCAGAGCCGCCGATTTTAAAATCAGCCACCGAAACAACGGTGGGATCAGATTTGAAATCTTTGCTGACCATTTTGAACTTGCTGCTCAACGGTGAAATTTGTTCCACCCCTGCCATGTTGGCCAGTTCCAGCAAGTCTCCTTCTCCAGCTTCCATAATGCCAATGACTGTTCGTTGGGCGCCATGATTGGGCCGGGGCTGAAATCCTTTATCTTCGAGGGCTTTCAAAACCTGACCCAGTTCGGCCATGGTTGCATTTTCTTTCATGACTACAATCATAAGGATGTATCTTTCCGGCTGGTCATAGCCTGGTTCATTTCAGAGAGAAATTCAGTGGCAGCGGCAATGGCATTTTTTCCGGCCTGATCTATGGTGCGAATTAAGGCGCTGCCAACGATGGCACCATCGGCAACGGTGGCCACGGTAGCTGCCTGTTGGGGTGTGGAAATTCCAAAACCAACATAAAGAGGCATGGGAGTAATTTTCCGTACCCGCGAAACATAATTTCCCAATTCGCTTCCCGATGCAGTGCTGGTGCCAGTGACACCACTGGTGGAAACCAGATAGAGAAACCCGCTGGCCTTTTGAGTGTTCACTGCCAGACGTTCATCTGTGGTCGTGGGAGCCATAAGATCCACCAGATCACAGCCATTACTGGCCAGAAGCTGCCGAAATTTAGCAGATTCTTCTGGAGGAAGGTCTGGAATGATGACTCCGGCGACCTGTGCTTTGCCACAGGCCAGAGAAAAATTCTCGGCACCCATTTTCAGGATGGGATTCAAATAGCCCATCAAAATTACCGTAAGACCATGTTCCTTCTTCGTGGCTGAGGCCAATTCCAGGGTTCGTTTTAATGTCATGCCCTGGGCCAGAACTTGCTGAGAAGAGGCTTGAATAATCGGGCCATCGGCCACCGGATCGCTAAAGGGGATTCCAATTTCAACCAGACTGCAACCGGCCGCTGCCGCTGCTTCCATTATTTTCATGAATGACTTTTCATCGGGATAGCCAGCGGTAAGAAACGGCACCAGGGTTTTGATTCCCTGTTTGCGAAGTTTCTCTGTCTGTTGGGTCAATCTTCCAGAGGTGTTCATGCTTCTTCTCCTTCCAGATTGTCCATGTCTTTGTCTCCGCGACCAGAGAGGTTGATGACAATGACTGGCTGGTCGGATCCGGCTGATTTATTCAGTTCAGTGCGAACGGATTCATCGTTCAGCAGGGACCGGCAGAAGGCCAGCGCATGGCTGGATTCAAGAGCGGGAATGATTCCCTGCAGGCGGGAAAGATCGCTGAAGGCTTGCAGGGCCTGCTGGTCAGTGACACTGCTGTACTGGACTCGATCGGTGTCTTTGAGGTGGCTGTGTTCCGGCCCTACACCCGGGTAATCCAGACCGGCGGCTACCGAGTGGGCAGGTATTATTTGGCCGTCATCATCCTGGAGAAGGTAGCTGAATGATCCATGCAATACACCAGGTTCTCCCAGGCTCAAAGCTGCTGAATTTCCGGCTGTTGAACCACCGGCTTCCACTCCGAACAATGAGACATCGTCGTCAAGAAATGCTGAGAAAATTCCGATGGCGTTGCTGCCGCCACCAACACAGGCAATCACCGCCTGGGGCAAACGGTTCTCTACTTCCAGAATTTGTCGGCGGGTTTCCGTACCAATGACCGATTGGAACTGACGAACCATGGCTGGGTAGGGGTGCGGCCCTACTACTGAACCAAGTATGTAATGAGTATCGGCCACGTTGGAAACCCAATCGCGGATGGCTTCGCTGGAAGCGTCTTTTAAGGTGCGGGCCCCAGAGGTCACGGGAATCACTTTGGCACCCATCAATTCCATGCGGCGCACGTTGGGCGCCTGACGTTTCATGTCAATTTGTCCCATATAAACTGTGCATTGCAAGCCCACCAGAGCGCACACCGTGGCAGTGGCCACTCCATGTTGGCCGGCGCCGGTTTCTGCCACAATACGTGTTTTTCCCATACGTTGGGCCAGGAGAATCTGCCCCAGACAGTTATTGATTTTATGAGAACCAGTATGGTTCAGATCTTCTCTTTTGAGATAGATACGGGCGTGGTTGCCAAAACTCTGCTCCAGGCGACTGGCGCGATACAAAGGCGTGGGCCGACCGGAAAAATTGCTCAGCAGGTTGGCCAGATCAGAGTTGAACTGGGGGTCCTGAATAGACGCCTGCCATGATTGTTCCAGTTCCATCAGGCAAGGCATGAGGGTTTCAGGGACAAATTGCCCACCGTAAGGGCCAAAGCGGCCGGGGCCTGATGGTGGGAATATAGACTCGGAATTCATGCTTTTACTCCCGCAATGAATGATTTGGTTTTTGAAGCATCTTTGAAACGAAGCTTGCATTCCACTCCACTGGAGACATCAATACAGAATAACCTGGAACGCTGGGCGATAATGATTTCAGGTGTGAGCCCACCAGCCAGAAAAACATCGTGACCCGATGCGCTGAGGTTGAGGGCTGCCTGTAAGCATTGTTCCTGTGTCGCAGGTTCCTGATCTTTTCCCTTGGGCAAATCAATCAGAAAATATGCAACCGAAGAATACTGGTTGACGATTTCTTCGCTGGCTTTTGAAGGGACCAAAGCTTTGACAACAGGAAGTCCCGACCCCTCAGATACAGCCTGGCAAAATTCAGGACTTTCGTCCCCGTGAAGTTGAATGAGGTCAAGACAGGCATCGTCTGTCAGACCCAGAATGTATTCGAGGCTTTGGTCCATAAACACTCCGCACAAACGAACATTTTCCACAGATTCCCTGATCAATCGGGCCTCTTCCAGGTTTACCTGGCGCGCGCCTTCTGCAAAAATTATCCCCAGGAAATCTGCACCAGCCTGTTGAGCCATTTGGGCGTCTTGGGCATTGGTTATACCGCAAATTTTTACTCGGGGTTTAGTTTCAGATTCCCGGCCATTGAGTTCGGCCACTTTTCGTCCTGGGTCACGGCTTTGAAGCAGGGCGTGACCAACCAGAAAGGCATCGGCACCTAATTCGGCCATACTGGTAATGTCGCTGCGGCTGTAAAGGCCGCTTTCACTAATTTTTATGGCCCGATCTGGTATGTTTGGCATCAGGGCGGCACCATTGGCTAAGCTGGTTGTCAGAGTGGCCAGGTTGCGGTTGTTGACTCCAATGAGGTGGGCGCCAGCGGCCACCGCCTGGTCAATATCTCTTTGGTCGTGGCACTCAACCAGAACATGGAGTTGCAAATTGTGAGCAAAATTCAGGAGCGTTTTTAATCGTTTTTCGTCGAGCATGCGAACAATGAGCAGAACCGCGTCTGCTCCACAGGACCAGGCGTGCAGAAGCTGCACTTCGTCGATAACAAAATCTTTTACCAGAACGGGAAGAGAGACGGCGGCTTTGATTTCAGCAAGGTCGGCCAGGGATGTGCCAAAGTGAGTCTTGTCGATAACCAAAGAAAGGGCGGCGGCTCCATTGCGACGGTACGAGCGGGCCAAAGTGGCCGGTGTTGCGGCTTGATGGAATTCCGGATGACTGGGCGACTTGCGTTTTATTTCGGCAATGACGCGGTCGCCTCCGCTTAAAGCAGCGGCGAAATCACGTATGGGCATATCGGCAGGTCGCTGGGGTTTTGATTTTTCAAACCGAGCGCGCAGACCTTTCACTTCGGCTTCTTTGAAAGGAAGAATTTTCTCAAGGAAACTCATTTTAATGGCCTTCCTTTTTCCCCGAGGGTGTTTTCAGCTGTTCAATAACCTGCTGAGCAGAGCCATCGCTCATTTTCTGGCGAGCCAGTTCAAGGCCTTCGGCAATGGTGTGAACAAGTCCAGCCAAATGGGCAACAAAAGCCGCGTTCAAAGCTACAATGTCGGCCGCCGGGCTGCGTTCTCCATTCATAATGTTGGAGATGATGCGAGCGTTGGTTTCCACGCTTCCGCCCTGCAAATCTTCAGGTTTGCAAAGTTCCAGACCCACCTCTCGGGGATCAAATATGCTGGTGTTGATTTTCCCGTTTTCCAAAGTGGCTATTTTGGTTTTTCCCATGAGAGAAACTTCGTCAAGCCCGCCTTCTCCGTGGACTACACAGGCTCTTTCGGACCCAAGGGCGGCCAGAACCTGGGCCATTTTTTCACAAAGATCTGGATCAAAAACACCCAACAGCTGAACTTTTGCTCCTGCGGGATTGGTCAAAGGCCCCAGGATGTTAAAAACCGTGCGCACACCCAATTTGTGCCTGGCAGGCATGGCATGCTTCATGGCCGGATGCAGGTTGGGGGCGAAAAGAAAACCCAGCCCAACGTTGTCAACCATTAGTGCCGCCTGCTTGGGGTTCAGGCTGATGTCAGCTCCAAGGGCTTCCAGAACATCGGCGCTGCCACATTTTGAAGAAACCGCCCGGTTACCGTGTTTGGCTACAAAACAACCCATGGACGCGGCCACAATGGCTGCTGCAGTGGAAATGTTGAACGTGCCACTGCCGTCGCCGCCGGTTCCGCAGGTATCCACCAGATTTTGTTGCTTCGGTTGAACCGATAGGGAATTTTCGCGCATGGCCATGGCCATGCCGGTGATTTCATCCACGGTCTCAACTTTATTTTTTAAGGCCAGCAGAATGTCCGCCAGCAAATCGGTTGGCACCTGGCCTTTCATGATGGCGGTCATCATGTTTTGCGAATCCTGGCGAGATAGATTTTTCCCTTTCAGCAATGGCTCTAAATGCGACTGACTCAGGTTCGGGTTACTCATTTCCCGGTACTCCTTTGCCAATTGCCAGCTGCAGAAAATTGCTCAGCAGGGTGGCTCCTTCAGGAGTCAAAATTGATTCGGGATGAAACTGCAATCCTTCAATGGGCAGGTCGCGATGACGGACACCCATGATTTCTCCGCCACTGGTGTAGCTGGATATTTCCAATTCCCCGGGAAGATGTTCTTCCATAGCGATGAGAGAATGATATCGATTAGCCTGAAAAGGATTCGACAACCCGGAATAGATGCTGCCGCCATCATGGTAAACTTGACTGGTTTTGCCATGCATAAGCCGGTCAGCCCGCACAATTTTTCCACCGTAGGCCTGAACGATGCTCTGATGACCAAGACAGACTCCCAGAATGGGACCTTTGCCGGCATAAGCTTTGATCAGTTCAAGGCTGATGCCTGCATCGTCCGGAGTTCCCGGGCCGGGTGAAATAACCACCGATTCAGGATTCAGGGCCAACGCTTCTTTCACGGAAATCTGGTCATTTCTGAAAACTTCAATTTCGGCCCCTAATTCAGCCAGAGCCTGCACAATGTTGAACGTGAACGAGTCGTAATTATCGATAAGCAAATGCATGATTAGATCCCCTCTTCGGCAATGCGAACCGCCCGGCAGAGGGCTTTCATTTTGTCCAGTGATTCCTGATGCTCGCGTCCCGGATCTGAATCTGCCACAATGCCGGCTCCGGCCTGAACGCTGAATTGTTTGCCCTGCATGAGCAGAGTGCGAATGGTGATGCACATATCCATGTCACCATTTTGTCCAAAATATCCCACGGCACCGGCATAGTGGCCGCGGCGGTCGTTTTCCAGTTTGGAAAGGATTTCCATGGCTTTGATTTTGGGTGCCCCTGACACTGTTCCGGCAGGGAAGGTCGCTTTTAAAGCATCGAACATGTCCAGGCCTTCGAGCAATTGTCCTGAGACATGGCTGACCAGATGCATCACATGGCTGTAGCGTTCAACGGCCATAAATTCATCAACTTTGACTGTTCCGGTTTGGCAAACCCGACCCACATCGTTGCGGCCCAAATCCACCAGCATAACGTGCTCGGCTCTTTCTTTTTCGTCGGCCAGCAGGTCTTCAGCCAGTTCGTTGTCCCGGGCAATGGTCTTGCCGCGGGGCCGGGTTCCGGCAATGGGGTTGACTTGCAGACGGCCGCCGGTCAGACGCACCATCATTTCCGGAGATGAGCCAATGAGCTGGAAATCTTTGAAATCGAGGAAGAAAAGATACGGGCTGGGGTTGAGAATGCGCAGGGCGCGATAAATCTGGAAGGGGTCCACTTCGGTTTCTCCACTCAGGCGCTGAGAAAGAACAATCTGGAATGTATCGCCCGCCAGGATGTGTTCTTTCACCTGACCCACCAAATTCATGAAAGTTTCCCGTTCGAGGTTGGATGTCAGGCCTGCACTTGGATCGCTTGCAGGTTCCTTGTGCCCATGCAATCGGCGTTCTTTGCGGGTCGCTGCCGGCAGGGCTTCATCCAGAGCATTCAAAATGGCTTCAATTTCCGCACTGGCTGAATTGAACGCTTCTTCTGCAGAACCGGATCCGGGCAGAGTCAGAATTTCGATTTCACTTTTAATGTGGTCAAAAACCACCAGGGTTCGTGGGAACATAAAACGATAGTCAGGCAGGTCGTCCATGGCGGCCTGGGGCAGACTAATATTTTCGAAGTATTTAACCATATCAAAGCCCACGTACCCGACAGCACCACCAAAGGGAGGGGGCAGGGGCGATTCTGAATCCTGAGTCAGGGCCGAGCGGGACAATTCGTCACGAACCGGACTCAGAGGATCCAACGGATCGACAGCTACCGAAGTGGAATCCTGTCCCGGACGTTTGATTTGAATCTGGTCGTTATTCAGTTGAATGTCGCAACCGGCGGAAAGTCCGATGAAGGAATGGCGTCCCATTTGAACCCCTCGTTCCACGCTTTCCAACAGGAAAGCACTTCCGCCGGGCTTGGATTTCATGAAAGCTTTCAGCTTCAGAAATACCGAGACGGGTGTTTCCAGGTCGGCGGCAATAGTGGCCCTGATGGGTACGGTCTGACCCTGTTGGGTGCTTTCGATATAGTCTGATCTGGTGGGCGAAATCATCGCTTCCTCCAAGTTATGTCTTTTGAATACCATCATCCGGCAGGGTGGGACAATAAAAAACCCACCATCTGCACAGATGGAGGGCCTACAAGACGGGTTGGGTTCTTTCAGTTACCGGGGGAACCTCCCGTACGCGCAAACGCGAACATCCGAGCACTCATTTTGAGTACACCAAAGCCACCATCGCCAGGATGAGCTCATTTGAATGAACTCCCAGCTGATGGGCTTTTTGGGTTGAATGTTGTTTCGGCTGACGAGCACGATCTTTAGCTCCAGATTTATTTTCATTGAGAAGTAGCCCAGCTGAATAATTCAGGACTTAACTTGTGATGATTATATTTCATGTTTGGGCAAGTGTCAACCCGGGCAGATTGGAAAAGGTTTTTTCAGGCAGGATTTTTGCTAAGCTTAAACCTAACACCAACCTCCATAGGAGTTTAAGGGAATCTTGTCTTTTGACCAATCTATCCAAACAAGACTTATGGATTGGAAGAGCGATCTTCCCAACAAAGCTAATCTAAAAAAACTGGGCTATAAGGTTTTTGATTTTTCAGATCTTAAAAAAAGGGTTCTTGCAGTAAGGGAAACCGGCCACAGCCGATCATCGCTAGGCAATCCTGCGGAGAAAATCCTCAATATTTTTCGCCGAAACCAACGAATTGCCATTATTGGAGTGAGTTGCCGAACAAAAGAAGACCTGCTGGTTCTTTACGGATATTTTCTGGAACCGGCTTTTCACAACCAATCTTCGCTGTTAATTCATGCTGACCAAAGCCTGGACCAGATTTTTGGACATTGCCGCTGGCAAGAAGACCATTGGCGCTATCCCTGGACTTTGGAAAGACTAAAATACCTCGTTGAAATAGGCAGTGAACTCCGCTGTGTGCCAATACGTCCCCAGGTCAACTTATGGCGACAATTCTGGAATAAACTGACTCGCCAGGCGGACACATCGATTCCACCGAGCATTGCCGTCCACCTGGATCCGCAGCAAAAAGCCGCCGTCAACGCAGGCGATGGCGTGGTGCAGATCATTGCTCCGGCCGGCAGTGGGAAAACCACGGTGTTGATTGAGCGGGTGAAAGAGTTGAATAGAAGGGGAACCCCGGCAAAGAATATTTTGTGTATGTCTTTCAACCGGGATGCCAAGGTGGAAATTGGCCAACGATTGGAAAAAGTGGGCATGGCCGAAGTTGTGGTGCGTAGTTTTCATGGAATGGGATTGGCCATTCTAAAAGAAGAGAATCAGCTTCGAAATAAGATTGGTGAACTGGGCGATTCAATTTTGGAATTGTTGATTGCCGAAGTTGAACACAACAATCTTTCTTATGCAGGAAAATCTAAAACTACGGCTGATGTCAGAAATACAATAAGCAGTTACAAACTTTCAGACATGATTTCTCCGGAGGATGCGTTTCGTCGTGACCAAAATTTCGAGTCAGAAATTTACCAGCGATATGAAGCAGAACTGAAGCAACGAAACCAATTGGATTTTGATGATCTTGTAGCACGGTCTGTGCACTTGCTGCAAAGTGATTCCAAGGTACGAAGTCGCTGGCAAAAACAGTTCCAACGCGTACTGGTTGATGAATATCAGGACATAGAACCCGTGCAGGCTTTGTTGGTGGGTATTCTGGCTGCCCCCGAAGATTCCCTGTTTTGCGTTGGAGACGAGGACCAGTGCATTTATGCCTGGCGCCGGGCCACCGTTAAGCGAATTATCGATTTGGACCAGGTTTATCCAGGGTTGGAAAGGCATGCTCTGATCAGGAATTATCGCTGTGGCAAACGAATCACAAAAGCCTCAAGGAAGCTGATCCGGCATAACAAAATCCGGTTCGATAAACCCTTGCATTCTGGCGCAAGAATAAAAGGGATAATTATTTGCGAATCATTCGAATCCCGAGCCGAAGGAGCGGCTGTTGTGGCAGAACTATTGGCAGGGGAAGATGGGGACGAAATGGTGGTTTTGGCCCGAACGTCACGCCTTTTGGATGAGGTTCGTCAGGCATATAAAAAGAGGAATGGGCGTGACCCGGGGATTGAATTGGCAACCGTGCATGCCTCCAAAGGAAGAGAGTGGGACCGGGTCATTCTCTTTGGTGTCGATGAAGGACAAAACCCCCATGGGCAATCCTCAAAATCTGAAGAGGGAATTGAAGATGAGCGGCGTCTGTTTTATGTGGCCATGACCCGGGCTAAAATGAGATTGGAAATTATCAGTACAAAAGGGAAAGAGAGTCGGTTTTTGAAAGAAGCCGGGATGTGATGCCCATGGGGAGAAAAAATTTGCAGTTTTCTTTTGAAATGTCCGCACAAAACAGAGAGCAACACGGGGGGGAGCGGCCGGAACTTGCTGTTGTTTTTCCATTTTTGTGGTAGACTTTGTTTAATGAGTTCACAAAATTCTCAAAAATGGAGAGTACGTTGAAACAGGATATAAACATCTGCGTGCCGCCAATGCTGCTAAGAAAAAACTCTCCAGGGGGATTCTTCCGCGCAAACGCTACGTTCCTTTCCATGGTTGGATTCAGTGAAACTGAAATGATGGGAAAACCGTTTCTCCACTGGATTGATCCTTTAAATATTGAAGCAGCCCAAATGACTCTCGCTGATGAAAAAGAATCTTGCCTGATTGGGCACCGGACTCGTGGTGGCGACTTCCTGCCTATGGAAATGAAAGTGGTCGATCAGGGGGGGGAGTCTCTGATAATGGCCCGAGGGCTGCAAATGGCCGAAGAAACAATTGGTCCCGAAGATTCAGAAGATGAGGCTACAGTAATTGGCACTCTTCATACTATTACCAGAATTCTTGAAGAACAGAACCCAGGATTTAAATGCTCTATTCTTCTTGTAGCTGACGGGAAGTTTGTACGCGGTGCAGGTCCCAGTTTGCCTGAAGATTATAATGATGCCATCGACGGCTATGCCATTGGGCCAACAGTGGGATCCTGTGGCACGGCGATTTATTGGAATATTCCAGTTATTGTTGAGGATATTCAAGCTGATCCTTTGTGGAAGTCTCTTAACGAATTGGCCAGTAAGGCAGGGGTGGCTGCCTGCTGGTCTTATCCTTTTGCCAGCAAAAATGGGAATGTTCTGGGGGCATTGGCTTTTTATTCTCCGGAACCTCTGTCGCCAACCCCGGAACAATTGGGCCGCCTGCGTGCTGCTGCACTAATGACCGGACTGGCAGTGGAAAGAGGCCGCGCTGAAGAATCACTGCGGGAAAATCGCAAACGGGAACTCGAACTCGAAGAACAACTCAGGCAGGCGGCAAAAATGGAAGCCTTGGGGGTGCTTGCTGGTGGTATTGCTCACGATTTTAATAATGTTTTGGCCACTATTATGGCCAATGCGGAGTTTGGGCGGGAACTATTACCGGCCGATTCGGCAGTTCACGAGATGTTGAGAGATATCGTTGATGCCAGTAAGCGGGCAGGGCTGTTTTGCCAGCAAATGCTCGACTATGCCGGTTGTGGTGTACTGAGTAATTCAATCATTGAAATGGGTGCTCTGGTGCCCCAGATTAATGCTCTTTTCAAGCCGACAGCTTCAAATAAAATAACGCTGAAGTATGCTCTGCTTGAAGATCCCGTTTATGTGGAAGGGGATAAGAATCAACTGCTGCAAGTCTTAATGAATCTGGTTACAAATGCTTCTGAAGCCATCGGAGATGATGAAGGAGAAATTACTCTCAGAAGTGAGCTTGAAAATTTTGATGAAAATCAGGTCAGGCACCTTGACCCTCAGGTTGAGTTTTTATCAGGAGAATATCTAATATTCAGTGTGTCAGATACCGGAGCTGGTTTTGATACTCAAACAGCCGCCAGAATTTTTGACCCTTTCTTCACAACAAAACCATTTGGGCATGGGCCTGGGTATGGGCATGGGCTGGGGCTTTCAGCTGTTAAAGGAATTGTTCGCAGGCATGGCGGGACAATACAAATTGAGAGTGTGGTGAATGTGGGAACAACCTTCAAGGTGATTCTACCCACGGTAACCCAATTTTCCACGGAAGTGGAAAAGCCGGCAATACCCTTTGTCGCATCCAAAGAAAAAGTGATTCTCGTTGCAGATGATGAAAATGCTTTGCGTGAAGTAATTTCCCGGAATATGAATCATATGGGGTTCAAAACTCTGGTTGCCTGTGACGGTCAGGAAGCGGTTGAGTTGTTCAAAAAACATCAGGATTCCATTGATTGTGTGCTTTTGGATTATGCCATGCCTCGTCTCAACGGTGGTGAAGCCCAGCAAGCAATTCATGCCATTCGGCCGGATGTTCCCATTGTCATAATGAGTGGGTATAATGAACAGGAAGTCGTTGATCGCTTTCGCGATGTGGGTATTGCGGGTTTCCTGCAAAAACCGGCTGAAATGAGGATCGTTGCGCAGACCATTCGACGGGCCATGGGATTGGAAGGGCGAAGAGGATCTTAAACCAGAGGGATCACCGATGGGAACTTCGCTTCTTATTTACGCTGACAGGGGTTGGATCAACTTTTTTTCGTAAGTTGACGTTTGATTGGGGAAACTCCTGGCCAGTATTGAGCTCATCTTCATTTTGGCAGAATTGATTTTGTGATCAGACTGAGAAAACCTAGCTTACGTACTTTCTCAACCACCATTCCAAAACCAGAATCGTCCATATCTGGTGGGCCGTGCGGAAATTGCTTTCATCACCACTAAAAGCGGTATTGGCCACCGATCGCACCATTTCCGGCTCAAAATAATCTTCTACCCGGCAACCCGGTTGAATCAAATCCCGACTCAGTTCTTTGAGTGATCCGTTGATCCAGTTCATAACCGGAGCACCGAAGCCAAGTTTGGATCGATAAAGAACCTCGTGGGGCAGGTGGTCTTCCATGCCCTTTTTCAGCACATGCTTCAAAGAGTCGCCCCGCAGTTTCAGAGTTGGGGGAATACGCAAACTGAATTCCACCAGGCGATGATCCAGGAATGGAGCCCGGCATTCCAGGCTGGTAAGCATTGCCGCCATATCCACTTTTTTCAGCAGGTCATCGGGCAGGTAATAATTGAAATCAAATCTGAAAGCCACCGACAACGGGTCGTTGTCCTGAACATCGAGCCAGGTGTTCTTACGGAAGAAATTTTCAGTATCGAAGGATTTTTTTCCCAGCCAATTGGGCATTTGATGAGGCCAAACGGTGCTGCGCAAATATTGCCAATGCTGTTGTTGCCAGGCACTGGATTTTCGGGGATACAAACTCTCAACAATTTTTTCCAGACCGGCTGCCCCAGCCCGCTGCATGATCATTCGATTCAGCTTGGAAGTGAGCTTTCCTCCTCGCTGGTATTTTTGATGAATGTAGGCGTCGTATCCACCAAATAGTTCATCGCCGCCATCGCCGGTCAAAACAACGGTAACGTGTTCGCGAGCGGCTTTGCTTACCAGATAAGTTGGAATGGATGAGCTGTCGGCAAAAGGCTCGTCGAAATAATCCATGACCAGCGGGAAGGCTTCGTTCACGGTGGTATCGACGTGCAGTTCCCGATGTTGGGTTCCGTAACGGTCGGCCACCAAACGGGCATAAGGGCGTTCGTCATGACCATCGGCAAAACCGACGCAGAAAGTTTGGATCGGCTCATCGATAGCCTGGGCGGTCATGGCGGTGACCGCGCTGGAGTCAATGCCGCCGGAAAGAAAGACGCCCAGGGGAACGTCAGCCATAATTCTGCGCCGAACGGAATCTTCGAACAGTTCCTGAAATTCTTCTACAGCTTGCTTTTCGGTCATTTTCCAGTTGATGTGTTGGCCGGGCTGCCAGTACGGCGCCATGGTGGTTTGGCCATTGGAAATTTTTATGTAGTGGGCAGGAGGCAACTTTTTGATGCCTTTGAAAATACTCAAGGGTGAAGGTACGCACATGAAGTTCAAGTAGAGTGCGAGAGCATCGCGGTCCACTTCGCGTTTCATGTCCGGCCACTGCAGCAGAGCTTTCAGTTCCGAAGCCACCAGAATGTGCTCGTCGGTTTCGTGATACAGAACCGGTTTTTCTCCCGTGCGGTCGCGACCCACCAGAAAAACATCATTTTTTTTATCGTATACGCAAATGGCAAACATGCCATTCAAGTGAGTGAAAAGCTGCTCGCCGTATTCTTCGTACAGGTGCACGATCACTTCTGTATCGCTATTGGTGGCGAAGGTGTGGCCGCGGGCTTTCAGTTGGTCCCGCAGTTCGGGGAAATTGTAAATTTCGCCATTAAAAACCGTTCCCACACTGCCATCTTCATTGAACATGGGCTGCGACCCGGTACTCAAATCGATAATCGAGAGGCGGGTGTGGCCCAGCCAGGCCAAACCATGTCGCTGTTGGTGTTGTTCGTCAGGGCCACGCAAATTCAACGTTTCGAGCATGCGGGGCAGGCTGTCGTTAATTAGTGGCGCACTGTTGGCGGCTATTTCAGGCGACTTGGCCAGGATGGAGACAATGCCGCACATATTATTCTGACCCTTTGCTGGTAGGAAGAAGTAGCGTTTTCATAAATCCAATGAAGGGGCGCAGGCCAAACCCCATGGCTAAACCAGCCCGGTAACTTTCCAGAGAGTCTTTTTTGTTTCCACTTTGACGCAATTCCCAGGCACGGTCCAGATGAAGGTGTCGAATTTTTTGGTGAATAAAATTCTTGTCAGCTTCGTTGCAGCAAAAATCGATTTGGTTTTCCAGACCTTTAATCATGGCCGGAATGCGTCCTGCACCCCGGGCTGTGACACCACCGGGAGTGATGCGGTAGGAATGAAGTTGCTGATCAATGAAGGCCATGGTGCAATTGTTTTGAGCGATGCGCAGCCACATGTCGATGTCATCGGCATTTTTCATTTCTTCATCAAAAGGCCCGGCTGCTTCAAAAACTTCGCGACGGCAAACTACGCTGCTGGTACCAATGAAATTGCCTCGCAGGAGGTGAGAGAAGGCGGCTGAACCGGAAATTAACTGAGTGTCGGGAATATTTGCCGGTTGCAAGTCGGTGCGGAACTGGTGGTATTCGGCAAGGTAGTCAGGATTCAGAACTTCTCCGTTTGGGTCAATGCTACGGAAGTTGGTGCAAACCAGACCCACATTTGGCTCCAGACGGAAAACTTCCATGGCCAAAGCCAGTTTCTCTGGCTCCATGAGGTCGTCGCTGTCAAAAATGGCAATAAATTCACCGTCGGAATGTTCGATACCTTTGTTGCGGGGGCGGGAGGGGCCGCCAGAGTTTTCCAGATTTATGGTTTTGATTCGACCCTGATACTGACCGAGAACATTATTGGTGGAGTCGGTACTGCCGTCATCGACGACCACAATTTGAATCTGGGGCCAGGTTTGGTTGAATATGGTTTCCAGAGTTTCCGGAAGGTAGGCGGCCGCATTCCAAGTGGGGATTACCACTGAGACCAAAGGAATGTCTGATTGAGGCGATTGGCCTTGGGACCGTGAGTTTTGCACCTGGAAATCCACTTCCGGAATTTAAGTCTTGGCTGATTCTGATTACTCGTTCATCCTGTATTCAATCGGCATCAGGATGCTAATATTAAGAATGTCATGGTATAGTGGATCAGAAAAGGGTCAAGTACACTCTCTTTATGATTCCTGTTGCTCGGAGGCGACTTTGGCGGAACCACAGAAAATTCTCTACGTCATAGACAGTCTTGCCCGCGGGGGCACTGAATTACAGTTGACTGGCCTGATTGATCGCCTCGACCGCCGTCGTTTCACGCCTTATTTGTGCACCTTGCGTGATTTTGACCTGAGCTTGGTCCCTGAAAACTGTGTTCATTTGAACTGGCAGGTTCCTCGCCTTATTTCCCCGTCAGGAGTGGCCGCGGTCTGGCGCTTGTCCCGTTTTTTGAAATCGGAAAACTTTTCCACCGTGCAAACTTTTTTCCAGGATGCCACAATTTTTGGCGGAACCGCCGCCCGCTTGGCAGGCACGCCTCAACGTCTTGCCTGTTTCCGGGACCTGGGTTTTTGGCGCACCCGCAATCAGGAGTTTTTACTGCGCCGGGTGTATCCCCTAATGACCGGCTTCCTTGCCAACGCTCAAATAGTGAAAGACCATTTTGCTGAACACGATGGCTTGGATCCGGAAAAAATTACCGTCATTCACAATGGCATTGATCTAGAAAATTTATCGTGGCAGGAACACTCCGGCAAAACCCTGCACGTAGGCATTGTTGGCAATCTAAACCGCCGTGTCAAACGAACCGATTTGTTCCTGAAAGCGGCAGGTTTGGTGGGGCGAGATCATCCGGAAATCACCTGGCACGTTTTGGGCGATGGCCAGTTCAGGAACGAATACGAAGAGCTGGCTCGTACCGAAGGTATTGGTGACCGAACCATTTTTACCGGCCGCATTGACGGAGTGAACAAGTACCTTGGCAAATTGCAGGTTGGTGTCTTGTGCTCCGATTCCGAAGGCTTCAGCAATGCTCTGCTGGAATACATGCTTCGTGGGTGTGTTCCGGTGGCCACTCAGGTTGGAGGAAACCCTGAGGCCATTGTTGATGGTGAAAGTGGCCTGCTGGTTCCAGCGGAAAATGTTCAAGCTCTGGGTTCAGCCATAAGAAAACTGGTCGATGATATTATCCTGAGACAAAACCTGGCAAAAACAGCCAGACAACAGGCCGCCTCTCGTTTTGGCTGGGAGCAATGCATGGCGGCACATGAACAGGTTTATACGGTTTCAAGCCAATAATGGGAATTGTGGGAGATTGATTTGCGAGTACCTGATTTTTTGGTCAGACAGGTGTTTCAGCCCCTGTGGGATGTTTACGAAGGCAGCGTGCGCCTGAAAACCATGGACGAGCTGGAAAAAAACCAATGGAAAACCGGCGCGGAATTGCAACTTTCAGCAAATAAAAAGTTGACGCTTATTTGCCAGCATGCTTTTGATACCAGCCCTTTTTACCGGGCCCGATTTCAAGAGGCTGGCATTGATCCAGGTCAGGTGAAATCTCCAGCTGATTTGGCTTCCTTGCCGTTGTTGACCAAACTCGACGTTAGGGAAAACCTTTCGGATATTCTCTCCACCAATTATTGCAAAGACGAACTGGTTCCGGCAAAAACCGGTGGCTCCACCGGAGTGGCCCTGAGTATTTTTTGCGATGCCGCCGGTGTTGAAAAACGAAATGCGGCCGCTTTGCGTAGCGATCAGTGGTCTGGCTGGCGCATGGGCCAGCCTTTGGCTGCCATCTGGGGAAATCCTCCGCAGGCGGTGACCTTAAAAAACAAACTGCGTGGTTTCCTGAAGGACCGCATCATGTATCTGGACACCATGCGAATTGATGACCAGGCCATCGACGATTTTCTGGCTGAGTGGAAAACTGTCAAACCAGGCCTGCTTTACGGTCACGCTCATAGCATTTTTATTTTGGCTGAAGCCCTGCAGGAGCGTGGGCTGAGCCTTAATCCTACCGGTATTGTCGCCACCAGCATGATGCTCCTGGCTAAGGAACGGGTGGTCATTGAAGAGGTTTGCGGCATAAAAGTGACCAACCGCTATGGTTGCGAAGAAGTGAGCCTTATTGGCTGCGAATGCGAAGAGCATAAGGGAATGCACCTGAATTTGGATCACAATATTGTGGAATTCCTGCGAGACGACGGAACGCCTTGTGCCCCGGGAGAAGATGGTCGAATTGTGGTTACGGAACTGATAAATTATGGCATGCCCATGATTCGCTACGAAGTGGGCGATCGGGGTGTGCCTTCGGATCGAACCTGTGCCTGCGGTCGGGGATTGCCTCTAATGGAGAGCATTACTGGCCGGGTTGCCGATTTTCTGGTGGCTGCCGATGGCAGCAAAGTTGCCGGAATTTCCATCATTGAAAACTCTCTGACCCGCTTTCCTGGCATCAAACAGTTGCAGATTGTTCAAAAAATACCGTTGTTATTGACAGTTAATCTTGTGCCGGACACAGGATACGGGCAAGAGGTGGAAGATGAGCTGCTGAACGGGTTGCGTGACATGCTGGGGGCAGAAATGCAATTCGAAATAAACCATGTGGAAAAAATAGCTCAGGAAAAATCGGGAAAGTACCGATTTACCATATGTAAGCTGTAAATCATTATTGCTGGAGGGCATTTTGTTTAGTGTATTAAAAAGAATTATCTGGGATTTGAAAGACCCTATTGGGCGGTTCAATTACCGTAGTGTTTTATGGCGCAATTTCCCTGGTAAGGCTGGCCAGCTGGTGCGCGACAAACACATACCAAAATATTTTGCCGAAGCCGGCCGGAACATTTCCATTCATGAAGGCGTTCGGTTTCGCAATATCCACCGTTTAAGGGTGGGCGATAATTGTGAAATTGGCGTCGATAATTTTCTACAGGCCGGTGGCGGCATTACCCTCGGCGAGCGGGTCATGTTGGGGCCGGGTGTGAAAATCTGGTCGGTGAATCATAATTTCACCGATCTCGATATTCCCATCAATCAACAAGGTTATACGGAAGAAGGAGTATTCATTGGTGATGGCTGTTGGTTGGGGGCAAATGTTTTTGTCTTTCCCGGTGTGAACTTGCCTGAAGGCTGTGTGGTTTCCGCCGGAAGTGTGGTGGCTAAAAAACGCTACCCGCCTTTTTCCATTTTGGCTGGATACCCGGCCCGGGTTATTGGCAACCGAAAACCAAAAGTTGAAAAAACAGAGTCCATTCCCGAAAAAACTAAATAATTTCCAGCTTTTGAACTGCGCGAATCAGACGGTCGTTTTGTTCGTGCGTGCCAATGGCAATCCGGGCGACATCACTTCCCAGTCCGTGGAAATAAATGCTGTCCACCACGGAAATCCCCTCGGCTGCCAGCATATCCACCGCTTCGGCCGAATCCCGGTTGGTTTTTAAAAGGTAAAAAGGCACGGGCGATTGCCTTACCACCGCATTACCCAGAGCAGAGTGTATCTGATCCCATCCCTGGCTGAGCATTTGTTGAAGCTCATCAATGCGGGAAAAATTCTTAGCCACTTCCAAACCAATTTTCTGAATAATCTGGGGTACCGAAAATGGTGATTGCCCCAGTCCCAGCAATTCCATGTTGAAGTGCGAAGAAATCATATAACCCAGCCGCAAACCGGCCAGACCAATTTTGGAAAAGCTTTTAAGCAAAATCACATTGGGATAATCCAGGCACAGTGAAGCCAAATCGTAACTGCCATACCAGTCAAAAACACCATCAATGCAAATCATGGTATTGGGATGATCGGTAATTATTTTTTCCAATACCTGACGGGGCATCTCTTCCGTTGTAGGGTTGTTGGGGGTGCACACGGCAATCAGTCGCACACCTTCTTTGGGTAAGTCGTCTGGATGCAGGTGACGGCTGAAAGTGACCGCTTCAATGCTGGAGGAGACTAAAGCAAAACGTGGAAAATTGGGACATAGCACGGCCAAATGGTCGCCGGCTCCAAGTAATTGCCGCAATACAATTTCCAGTCCCAGATCGGCGCCGGCGGTTAGGCGAATGCATTGGGGGTCAATACCTTCGTACTGTGACAGGGTTGCAATTAATTGAGGGTTTTGGCCGGGCAAAGCGTAGCCAGATAAGGTCTGAACACTGTCAGACTGCAGAGCTTTCCGGGCTTCCTGTTCCCAAATGAAAGGACCGGAAATTAAACTCAAATCGCATTCGGCCGGTTCGCGATGGCCATAATTGCCCAGTTGCTTGCGTGCAGCCAATAGTGAAGGACGGAAGTATTCTTTCAAGGCCTTCAGCTTTCAGTTCAATTTTTTCCAGGTTCGAAGCAACCCTTCTCCCAAGAAAGTAATCCAGGGAATGAGAATTGGCTTCTGATTTTTATTTAAATACCACTGGGAAATCTGCCAGCTGAAAGATCGGACGTATTTCAAAAGCATCAGATGGTGCAAAATACTGAAACTGGGCACGGGCAAATCCTGTTTTTGATATTCGTCCAGAAAATGCCGTTGTGCTTCCGAAGAAAAGGGACAGAAAATTGCCAGTGCGGAAGCGATTTCGCAGGCAAGGGGTTGTCGTTGAAGATTATCAAAATCGATCAAAGCCAGCTGGTCATTGTTCAGCAGAATATTCTCCCAGTTGAGATCGCCATGGACGAGAGAAAGTTCAGAGAAATTCTGGTTCTGTTCGGAAAGCCAGGTGTTTAAATAGGAAACCACTGGCCGCCATTGAGATAGCACACTCAGAACAAATCGGTCGAAGTCATTCTTTCCAGGACGAATTTTCAACTTAAGGTAGGTCGAAGGCCGAAGAGGGCGGCCTTTAAAAACAATCTGTGTCCAGGCGTTTAAGTTGTTTTGCTGCTGTACGAATGAAACGGAAGGCAGGTCGGGGTAATTTTCAGCTGGAAGTTTACTCAGGTGTCCATGCAACTGACCGACCATTGCCCCTAGTTTTTCAGCCAAAGGCAAAGGAATATCTGACCTAAGTTCCGGGGCGATGTGTTCTCCTTGCAGCCAGGTTTGCAGGGTGAAATGGCTTCCTTGAAAAGTGACAAAAATGGATCCTTCTTCGGTACTGAGAAATTCAGGACAAGGAAAACTGTTTTGAAACAAATACTGTTGTAAAGCCATGGCCTGCTGCTGGCACTTAAATTGAGTCGATGGCAGCAGTTTTTTTAATGCATAGGCTTGATTGTTTATTATCAGACGGGCCACTTCGGTGGCCTGTCCCTTGTCCTGAGGCAGGAATTGAAAATCAGTGGCCTCCGATTGGGGAAAAAAAGCTAAAACAGCCTCGGCTGTTTCCCGATTAAAGGGGTAACGGGATTGGTTTTCCTGAGAAGACAAGCTGTGCATCCTTAATCGATTGAGGGTTTTGGTTGCGACAGACAACAAAATGTTGGATTCTATTATTGTTCCTTTCGAATAAACCATGAGTTGAAATGGTTTAATAGCGAAAGCTTAATAAAAAGGAATTTTATGCCAGGAATATTTGGGGGAGCAGCAATACAAACAGGCTTGCAACCAGGGGCCATTGTGGAACTGATGAAACAGATGCTGACACATCAGCCCTGGTATTCAACTTTTTTAAAAACTCAGGGATCTTCCTCTCTTGGGGCTGTCAGCAACAACCCTCACTTCAGCCGTGCCAACCATTTTGCATGCCGCCGCGAAGCGGATCTTCTTATTGAGGGCACGGCCATGACCCTTGATGGCGCCGCTATTGCTGATGATCATCCTGAACTGGCTTCACAAATTCTGAATGCTTATTGCGAAAGCAGTGATGATTTTGTCCATCGTTTAGGCGGGCATTTTAACCTTGCTGTGAGGGATCATCGAAACGGCCATTTGCATCTGATTAACGACCGCAGTGGTTTTGCCCACCTCTATTTTTACAAGGACGATGAGGTCTTTCTCTTTGGTCCGGAACTAAAAGTTTTTCTGGCCTGGGAGAATTTTAATCGGAATTTGAATGAAGCCTCGTTTGCTTCTCTGTTAACCAGAGAGTGCCCTTTGGGAACGGAAACTCTGTTTGAAGAAGTTCAGATGTTGGGTCCGGGAAGTCATTTGGTTTTTGATGGTACCGGAGTGCAGGTGAAGCGGTATTGGCAACCTGAAACTCAGCCTGAAACAAACCGAAGTGATGAAGACTGGCTTCAGGAAGCGGCTTATTTGTATCAGCGGGCTGTGGACAAACGTCTGCCGAATAGTTCGCAGGGACGGATTCTTCTCCCTCTTTCCGGGGGACTTGATTCCCGCCTGCTGGGATGGCATGCCAGTAAGTTCAAAGATTGTCTGGAAGCCTTTACTCACGGCCAACCCGATTGTACAGATGCAGTCATTTCCAAAAAGTCTGCAGCAGCCCTGGGGATTGAAAACAAACACCATTTAGTGAGTATGAACCCCGATTGGGCTGGTACTCATGGCCGTCAGGCTGTGTGGCTGAACGATGGCCAGTTGAATTTGCGCAACGCCACTTTGGTTGGCATCAGCGAAGAGCTGACTCCGGGGCCTGTCCCATTTTTGAATGGAATAATTGGCGGCTGTATGTCCTTGTCCACCGGGGATTTCGTGGGTTCAGATGATTTAAGTGAGATCACCAGCGAAGATGAACTTCGCCAAAGAGTCCTGACTTATACCGGTATGAAATCCGGTGCTGTTTTTCTTCAGAACCTTATGTCTGACTCCCAGGCTGAAAGTATGAAAGAGCAGGCCTTTGTGCAGGCTTGGAACTCATTTCAGGATTATCGTCACATACCTCTGTTTGGTGACCAGAAGGTTCTGCACATCAATATGAACATGGGGCGCCGCATGCAGGGTACGGTCGATGTTCACCGCTTCTATTTTCATGATTTACTTCCTTTTGTAGATGAAGAGTTGCACGCTTTGTGGTTGAGAATCCCCTTGGAAAAACGCCAGGGCGGATGGCTTTATCAGGAGTTTTTCCGGCGTCACATGCCGGAAATGGCCAGGGTTCCCTGGAGTCATACAGGGTTGGATCTTTACGCATCAGATACTGAAAACGAAGCTGCTCTGGGAAAAAGAATGCAGCGCCTTGAACAGCAGAAACTTCTGAAAAAACTCACCTTCGGTCTTTATAATCCACGCAATCGCCATGCTTACAATCACCGGGAAACATGGTTGAGAAAAAACAAGGCCTTCCGGAGGCTTATGCTCGAGACTCTGGGAAATTCTGGGGGCACCGGTTGTTCATGGTTTGATCAAAAGAGAATAAACCGAACTTTCCAAAAATTTGATCAGGGCCGGGATTTCCTTTTCAGGCCTTTAATGCAGGCCGCTACGGTCATCATCTGGCATGATCTTTTCCTTCGTGAAGTCCATGCCAGCGCTGGTTTGTATTCTCAAAGAAAAAAGCGGGACGTAGAGCCGGCAACAGGTTAGAATAGATTTTCCAGGAAATTTTCAACCAAATACCAGTACAACCAAATTGTCCCTTAAACTGTCCCGGGAGCATCGTTTTGGCCACCAAATTTAAAGGCATTATTCTGGCTGGGGGGACTGGGAGCCGGTTGCACCCACTGACCCTTACTGTCAGCAAGCAACTCATGCCGGTTTACGATAAACCCATGATCTACTATCCCTTGAGTACTCTCATGCTGGCCGGAATACGGGATATTCTGATCATCACCACTCCTGAAGATCAGGATAGTTTCCATAATTTGCTGGGTGACGGCAAAGCCTGGGGCCTGAATCTGGAGTATGTGGCCCAGCCCAGTCCCGATGGACTGGCTCAGGCATTCATTCTGGGCGAAGATTTTATTGGTGATAGTCCGGTCTGCCTTATCCTGGGTGATAACATTTTCTACGCTGAAGGTCTGTCGAAGCGTTTGCAGAATATTGCCACCAAAGAACAGGGCTCCACCATTTTTGCCTATTATGTTCAGGATCCTCAAAGGTACGGCGTGGTGGAAATGGATTCCGATCACCGTGCTCTGAGTATTGAAGAGAAACCAGCGCAGCCTCTTTCTAATTATGCGGTTACGGGTTTGTATTTTTACGACAACGATGTTGTGGAAATTGCTAAAAACATTAAACCATCGGCACGTGGCGAGTTGGAAATATCATCGGTCAATGATGCCTACTTGCACCGGGGCGATTTGCGTGTGGAAATTCTGGGTCGAGGTGCTGCCTGGCTCGATACCGGCACCCACCAGAGCCTGCTCGACGCCGGCCAGTTCATTCGGGTAATTGAAGAACGCCAGAGTTTAAAAATTGCCTGCCCTGAAGAAATTGCCTGGCGAATGGGATTCATCACCAGCGAGCAGCTTTTAAAATTGGCTGGTCCTCTTGAAAACAGCGGTTATGGCAAATATTTACAGTCCGTTGTCAGGGAAAAACGATGAGAGTGATCAAGACCAGCATTCCCGGGGTCCTTATTTTTGAACCCAAGGTTTTTGGAGACCCTCGGGGCTATTTTATGGAGACCTGGCGAGAAGACCTTTTTCGGCAAATGGGTATTGAGCGCGACTTTGTTCAGGACAACCAGAGCAGCAGCCACCAGGGCGTTTTGCGAGGGCTTCACTACCAGATTCAACAACCCCAGGGTAAGTTGGTGCGTGTTTTGTCCGGTTGTGTTTTTGATGTGGCGGTGGATTTGCGTCAGGGATCAAAAACTTTTGGTCAATGGGCAGGTACCGAGCTTTCGGGTGAGAATAGACGCCTGTTTTGGGTTCCACCAGGCTTTGGCCACGGATTTTACGTGCTTAGCGAAATGGCTGAATTTGCCTACAAGTGCACCGATTATTACGCTCCTGAGCACGAAAGGGTCATTCGCTACGACGACCCGGATATTGGGATCGACTGGCCTTTGGCCTCAGATGTTGAAACAGTTCTGTCTGAAAAAGACGAACAGGGCGTGGCCTTTTCAGAAGCGGAATTGTTCTAATGAAGCGACTGATTGGTCCGGCTGCAGGCTATTTGCGGGCCCATCCCCGCCGAGCACTGATGTTTGTACTTTTTCTAATCATGGCTTTGCCTTTCTTGTGGACTGCGGCCAAAGTGGCCCGGAGCCCTCATTCAAATTTGTGGGCCGGCTCCTATTTTAAGGGGCTTTTGGCAGGCGAATATTCTCTGGCGGACAAGACAACTGATCTGTTTTTTATAATGTGCGATCACTGGGAACCTGGTCGTGGCCCTGAAGCCGTGGCCAGAAGTAAGAATTGGCTTGACCGTTATCGTCAGTTAGTTGAAGGCCATACCGATTCCGACGGGCGTCGGTTCCAGTACACCTGGTATTACCCTATTGACCGGATGGATGACAATGTGCTGGACCAGTTGGCCGGCGCTGCTGCTGACGACCTGGGTGAAATTGAAGTTCATTGGCATCATAACCATAATTCATCTCAGGAATTTTCCGACGATCTGGCGGCGGCCCTGAAAAAATTTGCCGCCGTAGGTGCTCTTGTGGAATTTCCTTCTGCCGAGCCTCAGTGGAACTTTATTCACGGCAACTGGGCTCTCGATGGCTCTTCGCCGGGACAATGCGGCATCAATAATGAAATCAGCATCATGCAAAATCAGGGTTGTTATGCTGATTTCACCTTTCCTGCCATTGAAGCAACCGGCCAGCCGAAAATCATCAACAGCATTTATTACACGCATGATACCCCTGAGCCCAAAAGCTATAATACCGGTCACTTGGCTCAGGCCGGTAAACCACAGGATGGGTTCATGATCTTTCAGGGGCCTCTGGGGATGGACTTCCGCAATCCACTTCTACTCATTGAAAGTGCCGCTATCGACAATGCAGAAGGGACGGGTTTGGTTGGCAAATTGCGCCCGCCAAAAAACTATGCCGATTATTTTAAAACCTCCCGCATTGCCTTATGGGACAATATTCATGTTTCGGTCCAGGGAAAACCCGAGTGGTGCTTTGTAAAAGTTCACGCTCATGGTCATCAGGACATGGATATTCTTCTGGATGGTCAATTGGAAGCCATGCTTGACGGGGTGGAGGGTTATTGCGAAGACAGGAATATTCGTCTTCACTATGTTACAGCCCGGGAAGCGTGTAATTTGGTCTGGGCTGTTGAGAAAGGACTTACGGGGACTCCGAGTCAGTACTACGATTTGGTGGTTCCAAGACCCTGGAACCGGCAGCCGGGCTTTAAGGAAGGAAAATGATGAATTTTCGTGTGGGACAGGGGTGGGACCGGCATCCGTTGCAAAAAGGGCGGCGTTGCATTCTCGGCGGAGTGCATTTCGAAGAAAGCCCGGTGGGGCCTTTGGGGCACAGCGATGGCGACGCGATGGTTCATGCTTTAATTGATGCTCTTCTTGGGGCGGCAGGTTTGGGCGACATTGGGGAACATTTCCCAGATACCGACAGCAGATACTCCGGAGTGGATAGTCTGGACTTGTTAACTGTTGCCTGGAAAACAGTTACCGAAAAAGGCTTTACCTTTGGCAATGCTGACTGCACCATTATTTGCGAACAACCCAAAATTTCACCCCGGAAATCGGCGATGAGAGAAAAAATGGCGACAGTTCTGGGAATCGATTCAGAATTAATCAACATCAAGGCCACCCGAGGCGAAGGTTTGGGCCCCGAAGGCCGTGGCGAATGTGTAACCGCTCTGGCAACAGTACTTTTATCTACAGGAAAAATTTCATGAAAATTACAGTATTGATGGGGGGCGACAGCCCTGAAAGAGAAATTTCCCTTAAAACGGGACAAGCGGTGGCCTTGGGCCTGGCTAAGGCAGGCCATGAGGTTTCCCTTGTCGATATTGAATCTGTTGCTCAGGTCATGACCCTGCCCGAGTTGAAAGAGGCGGATGTAGTTTTTCCTGCTCTGCACGGCGGCCAGGGCGAAGGGGGACATTTGCAGGCCATTCTTGAATCGATGGATATTCCTTTTGCGCTTTCAGGAATGGCGGCCAGCGCTTTGGCCATGGATAAGTCGGCTACGAAAAGAATAATGCGAGCTGCAGGAATTTCCACTCCCGACTGGCTGCATATATGCTGGGATCGCCAGAACGGGTTGCCTGATCTGGTTCAGGGGAAAAAAGTAACGGAAAGAAATTCCTCGCAATTGACCCTTGAACGAGTCTTTGAGCGAGCGAATCAGGAATTGGGCTTTCCACTGGTGATAAAACTAAATGGTGCCGGAAGCTCCGTGGGAGTGGCTATCGTGGAACAACCAGATGAATTTCAGGAAGCTTTTAAACAGGTGGTGGACTCTGCTCAGGGCTCCCAAATAGAAGTCATTATTGAAAAATTCATTCCGGGCCGGGAAGTTACCGCGACGATCCTCCTGGGACGGCGTTTACCATTGCTGGAAATTGTACCCCAGGATGGTTTTTACGATTATGAGAACAAATATACTGCCGGTGCCAGCGATTACCTGGTTCCTGCACCCATTAATTCGCCGGTTTACGAAGATATGTCGGCTGATGCTCTGCGGTTGTTTGAGCTTGTAGGGTGCCAAGGAGTGGCCAGAGTCGATTTCAGGCTTCATGGCGATAAATTTTACTGTCTTGAAATTAATACCATTCCCGGCATGACGGAATTGAGCCTGGTACCCATGTCAGCCGAAGCTGTTGGCATTGGATTTTCAGCTTTGACGGACGATTTGTGCCAGTCTGCCTTTCGACTCGCAAATCAGGAAAAATTATTCAAGCGAAAATCTTGACAACCTTGAGCGGTGAGTTATATATTCCCGCATCCAAAGCGGTCCCTCCCTTTTAAAGGCTGGGTCCGTTTTTAGGCTGAAAATCCTGTGAGCCTGAAAGATCTTTTTTGAGGATCTGCAGGATGCTTGAAAGAGCTGGCGTAGCTCAACTGGTAGAGCTTCTCACTTGTAATGAGGCGGTTGGGGGTTCAAGTCCTCTCGCCAGCTCCATTTAGGCCCTGGAAATTTTTAAAAACCAGGTTAATCGCGAGATTGGCGTGGGGGGGTTCCCGAGCGGTCAAAGGGAACAGACTGTAAATCTGTCGTCAATAGACTACGGAGGTTCGAATCCTCCCCCCCCCACCATTCGAATATCGGCCAGATCATTTCGAAATTTTTCTGATACATTCCGAAACATTCGGAACTATGCGGAATCACTCTGGAATGTGGCCTTGGCGCTAGGGGCGGGAATAGCTCAGTTGGTAGAGCATCAGCCTTCCAAGCTGAGGGTCGCGGGTTCGAGACCCGTTTCCCGCTCCATTTTTTCGGCGCCATTCCGGGGAAAATTCAGGGAAACCTTATATTTCACGGATAAATTCACCGAAAACACCAAAGTCGACCTTGTGGTTGGCTGGAAAAACACAATATTGTAGATCGAGTAAGGAGCCCACGTAGCTCAGTCGGTAGAGCACTTGCATGGTAAGCAAGCGGTCAGCAGTTCAAATCTGCTCGTGGGCTCCACTTTTCTGTCCCGTTTAGTTGTTTTGGGCTTACTTTATAGCCGAAGGTGCTGGTTTGCGGGACTAAGCGCGTATGGGGGATGTTTTTCCCATGCAGCGACTGATTCATGAATCTTCCACAGGAGGAAGCCTCTGATGGCACGCGAAAAGTTTGAACGAACAAAAGATCACGTCAACGTTGGTACCATTGGTCACGTTGATCACGGTAAAACCACTCTGACTGCCGCCATCACTGAGATTCTGGCTAAGAAGGGTCTTGCTGAGTACACACCTTTCGATCAG
>JAAEOA010000322.1 GCA_024223715.1 bacterium
ACCCAAAGTGCTGCTTCTGGACGAGCCGCTTTCCAACCTGGATGCCAACCTGCGGGTGGTCATGCGGGAGGAAATTAGAAATATCCAGGAACGGATAGGGGTTACCACTATATTTGTCACCCACGACCAGTACGAGGCCATGAGTATTTCCAACCGGCTCCTGGTCCTGAACGATGGTGTGATTCAGCAGATCGGTTCTCCTATCGAGATTTATGAGCAACCTGCCAACGAGTTTATCGCCGGTTTTGTGGGATATGTTAATTTTCTTGAGGGAACCGTCGATGCCATAGATGATGGGACGAATACATCTTACGTTACCACCGAGTACGGTAAACTCGAATTAGATCATGATCAAGAGGGAATAAAGGTTGGAGATGAGGTCTTGCTGGTCATCCGACCGGAAACCGTTTCGCTTTCACCGTCATATGGAACCGAACGGCCCAATACGTTCCATGGGACAGTGGAAAGTCAGATGTATGCCGGCAACCTTGCCAAATATACAGTGAAATTCGGAGACAGGGAGATGGTGGTGGATCATTATAACCCCATGGGCTCTGAAAAATTCAACAAAAATGACAAGGTTAAAGTCACGGTGCCGCGTGCCATTCATGTATTAAAAAGATAGGAGGTTCAGGGTTCAGAATTGATAGGTTCAGAGTTCAAAGGTTCAGAGG
>JAAEOA010000323.1 GCA_024223715.1 bacterium
ATGAATGATATACGAACAAATCCTTGCCGGCTCGTGCAATATCTGCCGCATCGAAGCAGGGTTCTTTGTCAGTCAGCGCCCAAGCCCGGTTGTAAATGGCCTGATCCTTTTCCTCCCTGCTCTTCTTCTTCCACATATTCCAATAGTCATCCTTGTAGGTACTTCTGGAGAGCCGGGGTTTGGGGGCCGCTTCCCACCTGAACTTGGGATCTTCCTTAAAGTACTGTTCCAGCAGGGGACGATAACACAGATACTCATGCCAGCGGCTGCGCTGAGACATGGTGGCCTCGAGAATTTCATGGCCGACGGTTAACAGTACATCCCGTGGCGGCATGCAGCCGAACATGGAATCCTGGTGCCAATCAGGCGTCTGAACCTTCTGGCTGAAATCCATCGGCGTGGGACGATCAACGCGAATTCCCCGGCTTTCGAGAAGCTTAGCGAAATTGTCCAGCTGCTCATTGGCTTTTGCCTCCATCTCTTTGGGTAACGGGCCATATGTCCCCAAGGGAAATCCGTGTTTCGGCCAGTCGCGTGCAATGGCCGGTTCAGGAGCTGTTACCATAGTCCCGTCGGCACGGCCAACAATGACATGTTTAAGCGGATCCCACTCATTCCAGGAATTTACAATGGTCTTCTTTTCGGTCATATTTTCCTCCAAAAACAGATTTGTTGTCATCATAACAGGTTGAAAAACTCAGCGACCCGACGAGAAACAGAAATTTGATACAGAAATGAATCAATAGAAAAAGAATGAAAACAGGTTAGAATTACAATTTGCATATCTTGCGGAAATGATGACCGTGAATGGCCAATGTTATCGCCAGAGGCAAGAGCTTCGGGCAGCGCAAAAGCGTCCACACGAGCAGGTTCCAGTACTGTATTCTCTCTTTACCAAAAATTCCGATTCTGATCGAGGTGCGAAAAACCGCCAGAAAGCGCTGGAAGTCCACCGGGACAGAAATCTTGGGGGCCTTATACTCCCGTGAAAATGTTTTTACACGGCGATCATAAGGCCGTGGC
>JAAEOA010000324.1 GCA_024223715.1 bacterium
ATGTCATCGAAGAGCTACAATCAAAATCGGGTGAACTGCGCTTACAATTGCGCCGGCGTGAGGAACAGCTCCAATCAGCCACCGATCAACTGGATGAGGCCCGCAAGAATCTGGATGAGCAGGCTTTGAAGTCTGAGAAACTGCACCAACGTCTGGAAAAATCTCAAACTGAATCCGATAGTAATAAGATTGAATTGGTAGCAAAGCAAACCCAGCTTGATAATATGAACGACAGAATTCAAACCATGAACATGGCTCGCACTCAAAGTGCGGATGCAGAAGATTCCGGCGAGGAAAAAATTGCGCTCGCCAAGGCAAATGCACTTCTGGATTCTGAATTGCAAGAAAACGAAGAAATGAAGAAAAAACTGGAAATTGCGAACCATCAACTTTCCAAAAGCAATGACCGGCTGGAAAGGAATGAACGGGAATTGCTACGCATGCGCAAGACACTGGACCAGGACGGGTCAACCAATTCTGTTCTGACATCCCAGCTTGTTGAACAGCAATCCCTGAATGTTGAACTGGAGGCTAAACTGGCGCATGCAAATTTACAGATGGAGGCCCTGTTGTACGATGCTTCAAATGACAATGTAGAAAAAGCCATGTCCTCACTGGAAACTGAAAAATCCAACCTTGCCGCCAAACTTGAGGCTGTCTCCAATGAACGCGACAAACTGGTTGACGAACTCTCAGGCGTGACTAAATCCAATGATGCGGAGTGGGAGAATGAACGCCGGGAGAACTCAATTTTACGCGAACGTATCAATGACCTCGCAGCACAGGTAACTGCCATGACCGCATCACTTGAGGGTGACAATTCACCAATTAACGAAATTCTTTCCCGGCAGGAAAATACCAAATTACCCGGCAAGAAAAAATCGTCTGCAAAAAAACACAACATAACACTTGCCGACAGAATTCGAGCTTTGCAGGACGCCGCCGGTTAATTCAATTTCTCGACCAATTCTACATTCCAGCACTTTCATGGTTACATTGTTTTACACCAATTGGAACAATTGTCGGTGAAGTGTGAATTATTGATGCAATCACACCTGAAAAAATGTAAGCGTCCACACGGTAATTTATCAGCAATGCAGATCGCAAGATCAACCGGATTGACGAACTGCTGCCTTGGAATTACGTTGCGGATGAATAACATAGGGCCGCTCACCCAGCAGGCGCTCACGGGGCTGATCAGTCAAAGGAGAAAACAATGGATCTGGTAATTAATTGTGTGACGACATAATATGCAACGTTTTCGGGAAGGGCACCTAGGAAAGAATATTGGCTATTTGTTCTCGCAGGTTTCATATTTGGATTTATAGCAGCAGTTTTTGATATAGTAATTGGAACAGGTGGTGTTGGTTACTATGGTCTTATTGGGTCAATTCTTATGTTAGCCATCCTTATTCCTTCCTTGGCGGTCGGCGTTAGAAGACTTCACGACATTGACAGGAGTGGATGGTGGTATCTCATTGTGTTTGTTCCACTAATTGGCGCACTCATACTGATAGTTTTCTTTGTCATCAAGGGAACTGACGGCGAAAACAGGTTTGGAGCTGATCCGCTGGCGAATTGATAAGTCGCACACATTTTCTCAACTATTCATGATGTTGCCCCAGCAGTCCCACTCCCAGCCGCTCTACCTCTATTCTTCACAGGGCCTGGTGGATTGGGTTTGATGGGTTGGGCGAGACGGAAAAGGGTTGGTTGAAGAACCTCACAAGAGGCAAACAGAGTGGTTGCCAATTAGTTATTTGGATGAATTTTCATTGTACAGGGTTACGTGGGGTTCCCCAAACGCACCTGAAAAAATCACTTGCCGTTAAAGTCATCTGGAATACTTTCATTGCTTTTTCAGCGCAGATACTGGCGGCAATGTTGACAAATGCAACAAGTGCTCAACGAAACAATAAAGACGGTTTTCCGGACTTGCCGGCAATTCCTTACAATTATTCAATCACCAAATTACCCACGCATTTGGTAAATGCGGTCACCATTGATGTTGTCACAAATGTTGATGAAGGCGCACAATTCAATCATCTGGCAACACTTGGGCGGGTTCTGTTTTACGATAAAAACCTGTCACGAAACTCGCTGGTCTCGTGCTCTTCCTGCCACAAACGGGACAAGGGGTTTGATGATCCCTCCCGTTTTTCTATCGGCTTTGAAGGTAGGATAACATCGCGCAGCGCTTTGTGACTGGCAAATGCCCGCTTTAATTTCAGTGCTCGCTATTTTTGGGATAAACGAGCAAAAAGTTTAGAAGACCAGATTGTGGTACTTTTTTTTGATCCAGTAGAAATGGGTTTGGAGCCCGGCAAACTGATCGACAGAGTTCAAGAAACTCCTATAGCAGAATACCTTTAAAAAGATCATGCAATCAGGAATCGGGTAGGAGGCGGGATTGCTCCCGCCGTCCTCCCACACCACCGTACGTACGGTTCCGTATACGGCGGTTCATGATGTGCATTTAAGGCGATTGAGCTGTTCGATCAATGGTATCAGCCCGAGGTTTCGGAAATAGGCGATCGGATAGGCCTGGTTCATATGGCTGGCACCAGCGTTCCACCATGGACCCCGGCCATTGCCAGCGGACTTCCAGGCCCAGTATTCTTCGATCCCGCGTTGCATCAATTTCCGCTTGCGGGTCTTCGGGTATTTGAATTGCCGCCACAAGATGGTTCTAAGCTTTCGCCGGAACCAGCCATCCAGGTCTTCGAAGACACCCTTTGTTTCCGCCAGCCGGAAATAATTGATCCAGCCGCGCAGAATGGGGGTTGCTTCCTTGATAACCCTGGCGAGCGAACGCCCGCGCCACCGCGTGAACATCGCTCTGAGATTCGCCTTGAACCGCGCCACCGAACCTGCCGCCACTCTAAGGCGTGGTTTGTGGTGTCTGGTCATGGAGTAACCCAGAAACGTTCTGTTCCACGGTCGATCACCGGCACTTTTGGCGCCGTTAACCTTGAGCTTCAGCCTCCGTTCAAGAAACCGGGTAATCGACGCCAGCACTCGTTGTGCCGCCCGCCGTGATTGTACATAAATGTTACAGTCATCGGCATAGCGGCAGAAGGCATGGCCCCGCCGTTCCAGTTCCCTGTCCAGATCATCGAGCAGAATGTTTGACAACAACGGCGACAGCGGCCCACCTTGCGGTGTGCCTTGCCTTCGCTGTGTCACCGTCCCACCCACCATCAATCCGGCACGCAAATACCGGCCAATCAGGCCAAGTACCCGTTTGTCTCTAACCTTGCGCGCCATCCGTGCCATCAGCACGTCGTGGTTTACAAGGTCGAAGAACTTCTCCAAATCCATATCGACCACCCAGCGCCGACCCGAGGCTACATGAACCTGGGCCGCGATAACCGCCTGATGGGCGCTCCGTTTGGGCCGGAACCCATAGGAGGAATTGGAAAAGTCCGGATCGAATATCGGCATCAGCACCTGATGCAATGCCTGTTGTATGAGCCGGTCCAATACCGTCGGAATGCCAAGTATCCGCATTCCTTTACCGCCGGGCTTGGGTATCTCTACCTTCCGCACCGGCGCTGGTTGATATCTTCCCTGCAACAGGCTTTCCTTGATGGTAACCCAGTGTTCCAGCAAGTATGGCAACAAATCCTCGACCGGCATGTTATCCACGCCGCCCGCACCCTTGTTGGCCAACACCCGCCGGTGTGCCGCCATCATATTCTCGCGGTTGACAACCAATTCCATCAACCGCTCTTCTGCCTCCGTTCCAGAATACCCCTGACCCGCCGTGATGCTTGACGCAACAAGCCCATCGTCTCGGGACTTCCGGTCCCTACCCTCAAGGTTGCTAGCGGTTATCTCATCCCGCCGTTCCACGTCTCCACACACCATCGAGAACCAAGGCTCCTTCACGCACACTTCATGTTCGGCCCTTCGCCAATGTGGTTATCACCGGCTACTATGGCCTCTGCTGACTTCTGCCGCCCCATCCCAACGCCTCTCGACGCCGGTAGCACATCCAAACTACGGATGGCAGAGCGACAGACCTCCCAGGGTAAGACGCA
>JAAEOA010000325.1 GCA_024223715.1 bacterium
AATTTGGTGCTTGTAATTTGTTATTTCCGGCTTGTCCGGATTTGGTTCAAGAGCTTATGGCAGCGTCCGGTCAAACTTATGCAGATACTGCTGCCATTCCATGGGAAGCAGCTGCTTTTTCGCCGTGTTGCATTCCTTGCAGCAAGGTGCCACATTGCCCCTGGTGCTTTTGCCGCCCCGGGATACCGGGACAATGTGATCCATGGTCAGTTCTCTCGGCGGGGTTGGCCGGCCGCAGTAGTGACATACGGCTTTGGCCAGACGGCGTTTCCACCACTGGGATTCTCGAAGTTCCCTTGCTTTGTGACGCGTCCGTTTCAGATCTTCTTCGCTCAGATCATAGGCGAATGGCTGGATGGTTTTTTTTCGTTTCATTTTTGGCATAGTTGACTATGCGACCAAATTCCGCCTGGTCAGCCAGTTTTGAATTTCCTCCAGCAATATCCAATAGTAATTCTCCGATCCGCCGAGACCTTTTCTGCCAAAAAAGTAGTTGATCTCCAACAGCATGGGATCGGGATCGCCATGTTCCGATGAAAAAATGACATCGAAACCGGCCAGATTGATTCCTGTTTTTTGACATAAATTCTTTATGAGGGCAACCGCTTTATGCTGCAGTC
>JAAEOA010000326.1 GCA_024223715.1 bacterium
GACAGTTGGAGAATACAGCACGTGTTCGCCAAATTCGTCGCGATATCGCACGCATCCATACAATCATAAATGCCAGCACTCGCCCTTCAAAGGCGGATGGCGTGAAGGCTTAAAGGGTAGAAAATGCCAAAACGTATATTACAAGGCACTGTGGTCAGTGACAAAAATGACAAGACCGTCGTGGTGAAAGTTGAACGCCGTTTCACCCATCCTTTGTTTAAGAAGACTGTTCGTCGGTCCAAAAACTACAAGGCGCATGATGAGGCAAACAAGTGCAAAATTGGTGATCTGGTTTCTATTCAGGAAAGCAAGCCGATTTCAAAAGACAAACGCTGGGTAGTTCTGGAAGTCTGATACGACCAGAATTTTCAAACTTGGATGGCAGGCAGGTTCAGAAATATTCTTTGCCTACATAACGAACAAAAGGTAGCCAGTCATGATTCAGATGCAAACAACTCTCGATGTCGCCGACAATTCCGGTGCGCGCCGTGTAATGTGCATCAAGGTGCTGGGCGGTTCCAAAAGGAAATACGCTTCAGTGGGTGATATTATTGTGGTTTCAATTAAAGAAGCCATTCCACGTGGTCGTGTAAAAAAGGGCGACGTGACGAAAGCGGTTGTGGTTCGCACAGCCAAAGAAATTCGCCGCGCTGATGGCAGCGTTATTCGTTTCGACGGCAACGCCGCTGTTCTGGTTGATGGTAAGAGTGAACCGGTTGGTACGCGTATTTTTGGGCCGGTTCCAAGAGAACTTCGTGCCAAAAGGCATATGAAGATAATTTCACTGGCGCCAGAAGTGCTTTAAGGAAAGCTGTTCAAATGTTTAAAATTAAAAAAGGTGACAGGGTTGTCGTTCTTGTTGGCAAGGACAAGGGACGGTCTGGTGAAGTGATCAAAGTGATGCCAAAAGAAGGCCGGGCCCTTGTTGGGGGTATCAATCTGGTCAAACGCCATACCAGACAAAGCCAGACTTCCGAAGGTGGTATCATTTCCAAGGAAGCCCCGA
>JAAEOA010000327.1 GCA_024223715.1 bacterium
GCCGAATCCGTTGGAGCAGCCAAAATCCTGTTGCGTTTGATTCCCTGGTACACACCCGGTGTAAAATAGTAGGAAAGAATTTTAATCTTTTTATCCAGCCCTCTGGATCTCAGGATGCTTGTGGCCGCCTCGGCAGTTACTGCAGTGCCCACGATGTAGTCTATTTCACCGGGAAATGCTTCGAGAGTATCTTCCACCAGCCGGCTTTGGACCTCTTTTCCTGTATCGCCGTATTTGGTCGCTATGATCCTGATGTCACCTTTTTTCACTGCTTCCGAAAAACCCTTATTGCCGGCTTCCACCCAACCAGCCCCTGGAGGACCTGGAAACCAGGCAACATTGACAGTTTTACTGCCTTTTGGATGTTTTTGAACAAGGTACTCACCGGCTTTAGATCCCATCTCACCAAAGGAGACGAGTGACTTGGCAGAAAGCTCTTTGGAAGACATGCCATTTATGACGTCGATAACCGGAATTCCTTTTTTGCGAATTTCGGAAACCAGATTGTTCAACCCCTCATAGGAAATTGCACCGATCACCACAGCGTCAGAGCCACTTTCGATGCAATCTTCAATCTGAGAAATTTGCTTATTGAGGTTCACATAGCCACCTGCTTCCACTAGTTGCATGTCGACGCCCATCCGC
>JAAEOA010000328.1 GCA_024223715.1 bacterium
CGCTCTCGGAGAACGAGTATCGGGAGATCATTGCCGCCATTCCCTGAGCACTCGCTCAGAGCAAGGCATCTTTATGGTCACGTGCAGCTCCCCGGCCGCGCTTTTTTGAACCGGAAGTAAGTAATGATGTTATCCCGTTTGGGGATGAGAGGAAAAAACTGGAGTCAACCCTGGAAGAGCATCCCGTGCCTGATGGTCAGCGGCGGTCTTTTCAGCTTCGGTGCAAACCCGGTAAATGAAGAATAGCAAATGGAAAGATCAACCCAAAAGGGTGGAAGGCATTCTTTGAAGAAACAAAACATTTCGGGAGAAATGTAGGACTATGACAACAACGACCAAAAAGTTAAGCATTTACGAAAACGTCACGAAACAGTTCAACAAAGCAGCAGATCTCATGGGCCTTGACCCGGAGATTAGCAAAATCATGGCCCACACGACCAACGAAATCCAGGTTAACTTTCCGGTTGTATTGGATGATAGCCATGTTGAGGTGTTTACAGGCTATCGCGTGCAGCACAACACCGCCCTGGGACCCTACAAGGGAGGGGTGCGATACCACCCGGCCGTGGACATTGACGAGGTCCGTGCACTGGCAGCCTGGATGACCTGGAAGACGGCCGTTGCCGATATCCCATTCGGTGGCGCCAAAGGTGGCATTCAGATTGATCCCTCGCGGTACTCGGACGCTGAGCTGGAGCGTATTACCCGCCGCTTCACTTTCGCTCTGGGCAGTAACATTGGGCCTGATTATGACATCCCTGCGCCGGATGTGAACACCAATGCTCAGATCATGGCCTGGATGATGGATACA
>JAAEOA010000329.1 GCA_024223715.1 bacterium
CCTCATAAAGGGGAAAAGTGTTAGGGGGTAACACAGATGCCATAGCACCATGGTTATGGATGGGGCGGTGAGGCTTACCTAGGGGTTGGATACCAAGCCACCAGGCCTGATTAGACGCCGGCCCGTCCACTTATTGAAAACGATTTATTGCAAAGGGTTTGACTGAAGCGCCTCTCGCGTGAGCCATCCACGGGTTGGACTTGCTGCTTACAGCAAGAGCCACAAATCTGTCAAGCGGGAACCGATCTTAAAGCAGGTTCCCGCACCACTTGGACACGCTAGGGTACCGATTATTTTCTGGGGCTCTGATGAGCCAGGGGCCGGATACTTTCTCCGTTCCGAGCAAGTTCCACCGCCTTGATCCACAAGGGTGACTGGTGCGATTCGGTTTCGAATTCGACGCCTGCCAAACAGAGAATTGGGGTGCGTATTTATGAGTCGCCTGGTGCGGAATCGTTATTTTTGGTGTTCACGAAAAGGAAAAATTCGTGCCTAAGGAGGCGTTTTGCCTATTGACAAGGATCGGCTAAATGGTGACGTTATAGAAGCTGTCTGGATGAAGAGTGGGCGAAGCGAAAAGTCCTTGAATTGGGAATGGTTTTTCG
>JAAEOA010000330.1 GCA_024223715.1 bacterium
CCAAGAGAATGTCGCTGGGTGCTTTTTTACAAAAATACCCAGCAATCTTCAACCTAAAACACATAAATATCCAGTGTTTAATCAAATCTATGGCCACAAATTGAACCAGCGACATTCTTTTGGGCACAACCCATTCAATGAACTATCAAACTCCTGTGCCTACGCCCTTAATTTGTTCGTAGACCAGGTTGTATTCATTTTGAAATTCACAAAAACAATTTTTTACTGATTCCATGTCGCCTTCTCGGGCCATTGTTTCGGCTTGTTTGCAAACCATGGCCAACCGAGGTGCGCCATAAGTGGAACAAGCACCTTTCAAGCTATGGACGTGGGTGGCAAATGCTTCCGCATCTGCAGTTTGAACGGCTTCTTCAATATCAGTAAACAGAGACGGTACATGTTCAAGAAATAAATCTCTTAACTCGTTGAGGATTTCCTGGTCGCCGCCAAATTCATCAAGCAATCGAGTTTCATCAATAACCGGAATTTCAGGGCCAGGAAGGGCAAGATCCTTACTCACGTTGTTGTCCTTTCGTGTGTCAAATATCAACAGCTTCACATCGAGTTATCGACCGGAAAAGCAAAAACTTGATGAAAAAAGCTTGACCCAACCCATTTGTTGCCGAGAAACTATGGTCGACTCTGAACAATACTCTCACCATTGGCCTTGTGCCCTGGAGAAAAAATGAAAAAGATTCTGGTTACTTTCCTAGCCTTGGTGATTTTATCAATCAACTCATTTTCAGCCCTGGCTCTTGGTCCATTGGACATGGAAGCGGAATTGGCTGTTAATTCTCAGTATGTGTGGCGCGGAATGGTTGCAAACGATGAAGCCGTTCTTCAGCCTGCCCTGTCCGCCAGTTTTCTTGGCTTTGGCCTCGGATTCTGGGGAAATGTGGACCTCAGCGACGTCAATGGGTACAGTGGTGAATTTAACGAAGTGGACTGGATTCTCACTTACGGCCTACCCCTGCCCATGGTCGATCTGGAATTTGGTCTGATTTATTATGATTTTCCCAATACCGAGGCAACGGCAACCGCCGAGGCTTATGTCAGTGGATCCATGGGAATCCTTCTTAGCCCATCACTGGAAATTTATTACGATTTCAAAGAAGTCGATGGTAGCTACATCAATGCCGGCATCAGCCATGGCCTTGAGTTATCCGAAGGCTTGAATCTGGACCTTGGCGCCAACCTTGGTTTTGGAGATTCCAACTACAACACAAGCTACTTTGGAGTGGATTCTTCCAGTGCAAGCGATTTTCTCCTGAGTGCGTCCATGCCGTTTCACCCGATTCCATTTTTCACCATTACTCCCAGTGTTAATTACAGCATGCTGATGGGTGATAATAAGGAAGCAGTCGATGATTCTGAGGGCAACTTGTACAAAGGCAGTTCGGATGCTGTTTTCTACGGCATCTCGGCGAGTTTCTCTTTCTAAAAATTTTTTGGGAGACTGCAATGATTGGAAAAAGGGGCTTGAAGCCCCTTTTTCTGTCGCCCCTGGAGTAGAATAAAGCCACGCAAATACTTCCCTTCAAAGGAACCTTCGGTCATAATAAACGTTACTGTGTTTTCCTCATTTCATTTCTGACCCAATTACTGGAGTTTGCCGTGAAAAACCAATTGCTCATTTCAATTGTGATAACATGTATCATCAGTAGTTCTGTTTGTGCTATTGCAGAAGACTTTACTTTGGCTGCTGAATCACCATCGAAACGCTCTGTTAAACTGGAAGAAGTATGGCGTCTGGGAGGGGACGATGAAGAAGGCACCCTTATCGGCGTTGTTTCCCAGGGCGTAATGGACAAAAAAGGAAACATGTACCTGTTGGACAACCAACTATCGCAGGTATTGATTATCGATCCTGCGGGTCAGGAATTGGGAATTATTGGTGGGCCCGGCGAAGGTCCTGGTGAATTAAACCGGCCAACGTCTCTCTTCGTTAACAACGAAAACCAAATTGGTGTTGCCCAGGGTTTTCCCGGGAAGATTGTACTTTTGCAAACCAATGGAGACCCCGGTGGGACCATTTCACTGGGTTCTGATCCACAAACAGGTGGGTTTGCCTTCGTTGGTGAAACATTCAAAAAAAATGGAACCCTCGTGGTCAATCATGGCTCTGGGGCCTTCGATATGGAATCCGGAAAAATGTCGTCGACCAATAAGTTGAGTCTGATTAACGCCGATGGGCAGGAAGTCGCCCGGTTTGCCGAACACACCCAGCTGCGGGAACTTCAAAGACAGGTTTTTAATGAAGCTGAGAATTTCAAAGAGTTTGACACCTGGGCCCTTGGCAATGACTTCGTTTACACAACCCCTCGGCGAGATGAATACTTTATCACTGCAAAAAATATGAAGGGGGAAATCGTCCATACGCTTAGCCGCCCCTTTACCCCTCGTAAAAGAAATGATGAAGACAAAGAGGATCTGACCTCGGGATTCAGAATGGTGGTTAACGGGAATGAATTGGAAATTGAAAAGAACATTCTGGATACCGACCCTGCCATTAACCAAATAGATGTTTCCCTCGATGGTCGGCTTTATGTTGTAAGTTGTTTCCAGAAGAAAAAACTGCTTTCCGGACCGGCTGCCAAAGTTTATGACATCATTTCTCCCAAAGGAAAGCTCATTGAAGAACTCACGCTTGAAGTTCCTGGTTTCAACCATGAACAAGACCGTCTGGCCTTTGTTGATGGCATTTTTTATCTTTGGTTAAGGAACTTTGAATCGGCCACAGAGGCAATGAACTCCGGGTTCCAGGAAAACAGCCAAAGTGATGATGATTTGGGAGATGTGGAACCACTGGAAATTATTCTGTGCAAAATCCCGCAGTAAGGTCCCGCTTTTGAACACTAACTAATATCTATTTTCAAGTGGCTGCCGGAAATACAGCAGCCGCTTTTTATACCAAATACAAATCCACCAGAACAACCCCCAGAAGCATCATGCCTATCCAGGAATTTATTTCAAAAAACGCTTTGTCGATACGCCGTAAATCGCCCCCGCGAACCAGGGTTTGTTCCCAGGCCAGCAAAACAACCATACCCGCAACACCGACCAGCGAAACCACGCCCAACGAGTCAGCCCGACGGAAGGACCCAGCCATAAAAGCGACACTCAAAACATGAAAAACCCGGGACAAAACCAGAGCTTTTTCAACACCCAGTTTCGACGCCAGGCTCTGCAGTCCCACTTTCCGGTCGTAGTCGGCATCCTGACAGCCGTAAATAGTATCAAAACCGGCAACCCAGAACATAACAGCAGCGGCCAACCACAAAGGAAAAGCAGCAAAGGTGCCCGTAACAGCCAACCATGCTCCCACTGGAGCAATTCCCAACCCCAACCCCAGAACCAGATGTGCTAACGGAGTAATGCGCTTCATGTACGAATATGCCAGCACAACCAAAAGAGCCACCGGACTCAGATAAAAACAAAGAGGATTTAACATCCAGGCTGCCAAAACCAAAACCACGCAAGACAAGACAACAAACAGAGCGGCACCTTTGCGAGAAACCAAACCTGCCGGAATGTGACGATTGGCAGTACGCGGATTATCGGCATCAATTCGGGCGTCTGCCAAGCGATTAAAAGCCATGGCTGCACTGCGGGCCCCCACCATGGCCACCATCACCCAAAGCAGTGTACTCAATTGAGGTTTTCCACCTGAAGCAACCAACAGGGAGATGACAGCAAAAGGCAGAGCAAATATTGTGTGCTCAAATTTGATGAGTGAAAAATATCGGGAGACCACAGACATCAGACAGATTCTCCATTGTTGGCTGGTGCCGATCCCCAACGGGGAACCAAACGAACATCCACTTCAAGATGATCGCAAATCCGTTGCACCATAAAGTCAACCAAATCACCAGGACTGGTCGGACGATGATAAAAACCCGGAGCCGCAGGCATGATCAACGCACCCAGGGAACTTAAACGAGCCAGATGTTCGAGGTGATGAGTGGCCAAAGGAGTTTCCCGGGGCACAATAATGAGCTGGCGGCGTTCCTTGAGACAAACATCGGCCGCACGCAGCAACAGAGTTTCGCTAGTGCCGGCCACCAAGCGCCCCACCGTACCCATGCTGCACGGAAGAATAACCATGGGGCCAGCCTGAGCCGAGCCACTGGCCATGGATGATGAAAAGTCTTTCTGACCGTGCACCTCAAGAACTCCGGGGCCCATGGTGCGCAGTCGTTCGATCAAACCTTCAAGAGGATGACCCATTTCCACAGGTGCGGTTTGACTGACGGCACTGCTAACCACCAAATCCACATCCCGACCCGATTGAAGGAGCACATCCACCAACCGTACACCGTATACCAAACCGCTGGCACCAGTCCAGGCCACACTTATCGAGGGTTTGTTCGTTTGTCGCTCAACCATCAGGGCAACCTCCCGCCCACAATATGGGCGATACCAAAAGTCTGTCTTTCCACAAAAGTTTCTTTGAATCCGTACTCCGACAAAAGGTCGGCAAATTCCACGGGAGTTAAAAACTCCCCCATGCTGCTTGGCAAATAGCTATATGCTTTGCCATCGCGGCCCACCATTTTCCCCAGAAAGGGAATGACGGTATTGAGGCCAAAACGAATAGGGCCTGGTACGCCATGGGCCTCGCCTTTTGCTTCGGGGTCATCCCTGAAAAACTCCAGAATCATAAATTGACCACCGGGTCGCAGTACACGTTTTATTTCTTCCACACCTCGCCTAACGTCGGCAAAATTCCGCACTCCAAAACCTACAGTCACTGCATCGACACAATGATCTTTGAAGGGCAGGTTCATGGCATCCGCTGCTGAAAGAATCAGGCGGTCGGCGTCTTTTTTACCGTGAGATCCCTGCAGCATTTCTGGGCAAAAGTCGGCGGCAATCCAGGATTTTCCTTTTCCGCCTCGCATACATGCCAAAGCCAAATCACCAGTTCCAGCACACAGGTCCAAAATCTCCCAGGAGTCCTGATCCAGACGGGCCACCACATGGTCGCGCCAGCGCTTGTCCTGATTCAAACTCAGGAAATGATTCATGAAATCGTAGCCCCGGCTGATGCGAGCAAACATGGACCGGACTTCCCGGCCGTGAGCCTGACCATCGCGCACCGACCAGGTCCCGCTTTGGCGCCCGTGCAGATCCTTGAAATCGTTCATGAGCTGCTTTCCGGTTTCTGTTTCAATTGACCCAGCAAATCCTGCCACTTTTTATCGACCATGGTTTTGACTTTTTCATCCATGGTCACCACTGGTGGCCATTCCCGCTCAAAACCCAATTCGCCTTCCATCTTGCGCGTTCCATCGATGCCCATTTTACCACCATAACAAGCCAGATTGACCGAGTGGTCCAACTGGTCCACAGGACCTTCACTGAAGAAAACATCTCTTGCCGGATCCAGACTACCAGTGACCCTCCACAGGACTTCTGTCATGTCATGAGGATCCACATCTTCATCCACCACAACCACTGTTTTGGTGAACATAATTTGTCCCGTACCCCACAAGGCCTGGCACACTTTTCGGGCATGACCGGGGTACCGTTTTTTGATACTGATGATAACCAGATTGTGAAAACACGCGGCCACTGGCAAATGATAATCGACCACCTCGGGCAACGGAACCCTTAACAAAGGCAGAAACAGCCGTTCTGTGGCCCAACCCAGCCAGCCATCTTCCATGGGCGGCTTGCCTACAATGGTACTCAGATAAATGGGCTTGCGACGACTGGTGATAGCCGTAACATGAAACACAGGAAACTCTTCGGCCAGGCTGTACCACCCCGTGTGATCGCCAAAATCGCCTTCAATACGACGCTCCCCAGGCTCCACATAACCTTCGATAACAAAATCCGCTTCTGCAGGAACCTCAAGGTCGCAAGTCACCGCCTGGGTCATTTTAACCGGCTGGCCCATTAGAAAACCGGCAAACAAAGCTTCGTCAATATCTGGCGGCAAAGGTGCAGTCGCAGCATAGGTCAGTGCCGGCGGGCCACCAACGGCAATACAAACCGGCATACGGGTGCCTTCTTTTTCGTGCTCGGCATAATGAGAAGCCCCGGTTTTATGAATTTGCCAGTGCATGCCGGTGGTTTTTCCATCATAGACCTGCATGCGGTACATACCAATGTTGCGACGTCCGTTGGCTGGATTTCTGGTAATGACCAAAGGTGTCGTAATGTAGGGTCCACCGTCGCCAGGCCATGTTTTCAGCACGGGCATTATTTCGAGCAAACCCCGTTCATCCAGATCATCTCCTTTGATGACCACATCCTGACAGGCCCCAGCCGAAACACTGCGAGGCATTGAGCTGCCCCAGTCTTTCAGTTTACCCAACATTCGTACTTTTTCCCAAAGACCCTCCGGAGGGCCCATTTTCAGAGGCTCTTCAATTCGAGCCACCGCCTCATCAAGAGTGGAACAACCCAGAGCCCAGGCCATACGCTTTTTGCTGGCGAAGAGATTGATCAGTAAAGGAACCGGTTTGCCGTCTGAATCAAGAGCCTGTTCTGTACGCCCGTGTTCCTGGCTCAATTTTCCTGGTTGAGGATTTTCGAAAAGCAAAGCGGGGTTTTCGCCATTTTTGACGAACCGATCGGCCAGTTCCGTTATTTCCAAAGTCGGGTCCACGGGTTCACTAATTCTGATTAACTCGCCCTTGGACTCCAGAAATTCCACAAAGGATTTCAGATCATTCACTGGGTATGAGGAGGACATTTTTACCTCGGTAAGCTGGATTGCCTGAGATTTGCTTTGGGTGCAATTTAGCAGAGGCCAAGACCGGGGGCAAGAAAGGGTCCTCACCCAGTCGATTGAATCCTCCGAAAAGTCCGCTATGTTGGGGTTGTGCCCATAAGATTGTCGCTGGCCTCCGCATTGCAATTGCCAGTGTATGCAATACCTACAAAAAATACCCAAAGGCTGGCAACCGCCACACTGTCCAAATCCTAACTGTCAATTCCATAACCCATTACCCGAGGGCTTCCCCTTCAAGGAAGATGGAACCTACCTCAGAAAGAGTGACAACAGAAGGATACAGAGGTTCCTTTGCAGATCATGCAAAAGATCCTTTAGCACGCAAACTTTCAGTGTTTCCTATTGGCTAAAAAAACCTAATCTAATAAGCAAAGTGTTCATGAAAACTGTCGG
>JAAEOA010000331.1 GCA_024223715.1 bacterium
CAACCGCTGGTTTTTTGAACCGGGTGGTTTTTCCAATTGTTCAAAATCATTATGTTGATTGTTCGGATTGTTACGCAAAATTATCTACCCTAGCAGGACGGAGTTTCTATGAGTACAGAGGACAACGCGAACGAGGTTTCCGCAGGAGTTCGGGATCGGCATTCCGCCACGCCCCCAACAGACCCTGGAACACAGGATCCGGCTAGCGGCGCCGGGGGAACCATCACCCTGTTTTTCATTATCGGGCTGGTGGCCAGCCTGGTACTCGGATGGGTCATTTTCCCTCAACTGCTATATTCCAAGAAAGAACAGCCGGTTGATTTTAACCACGCCCTACACAACGAACTGGTTGAAGACAGCTGCGAAAGCTGTCATTTTTTTCGGGAAGACGGTACCTATTCCGGGGTTCCAAAATTGGCACAATGTATTGACTGTCACGAGGAGGTGAATGGGGAAGATCCCGAGGAAGAAAAATTTGTAACACAATATGTCGCCAAGGGCCGGGAAGTGCCTTGGTTGGTTTATGCCAGGCAGCCGGATTGTGTATTCTTCTCCCATATCGCCCATGTCAAAATGGGTCAGATGGATTGTGTCACCTGCCATGGCCATATCGG
>JAAEOA010000332.1 GCA_024223715.1 bacterium
AATACTGCAGCAGGGTCGGTTCTACCGACCTTTGCTGCGAAGGAGCATCCATCAATGATCACTCTTGATGTACTATATTCCCTTATTGAAGAAAACTATGTTTTCCTTCTGGACTGTGACGAAACTGAAACCCTTCAATATTGCAGCAAGGAACTGAAAAAGAACCTCGGCTTGCACCACCCACCCGGGTTCAAGCCCGTACTTGACGATGTCCTGGATCCGGCCGCCCTGATTTCCTTTAGACAGGCCATCGCCAGTGCCAATGAAGGCAGCCGCGGAGTCAACGCGTTGCTGACACCAAAACGCCTGCGCTCGACTAATCTTCCCATGCATGTGCGCTACGTGGAAGAAGAAGGCACCAAACACTACCTGTTTTTTGGTGCCCAAATCGATACCCTGAATCACATCAGCGATTGGGAACGCGACGAGCGGGTAAAAGAACTTAGCTGCCTCTACGGTGTTGCGGAATGGATTGAATCGGCCCCCAATATCGATGCTTTTTTTAACAAACTGCCCAAGTATCTTGCCCCCGGAATGCGGTTCCCTGCCGAAGCCCTTGTGTATTCCGTTTATAACGAATCCACGTATGGTTTGGAGCCCGCCAGCGGCGATTACATTGTTGTTTTTCTGGTGGTTCACGGGGAGCTGAAGGGCGAAATCCGTATTGGGTATTTGCAGGACAGTCACGATCTATTACCCGAAGAGCAAAAAATGCTCAGCGAAATCGGACGAATTTTGAATCTGGCCCTTGAGCGCAAAGAATTAGCCGAAAGCGTAGCTTTAAAAAGTGAAGAAGAATCTGGATTCCGGGAACAATTGGCCCGACTGGACAAAAAAATCAGTGCCCGCGAGGGTGAATTGGAAGCCCAGCAGCAGAAACTGAGTACGGCCGACAGTTACCTGCATAGAATCAATAGCGGGTGGGAAAAAGCCAGCCGGCGCATGGAAACCATGTTCAAAGCCATCCCGGACCCGGTCATGCTTATCGACACTGATCTTAATGTCGTTATGAGTAACAAACCCAATGTAGAATCCGGACAAAAATGCTACGCCGCGTTTTTTCAAAGAGAAACACCCTGCCCTGACTGCCAGTACAAAAAAGTTCTTCGAGACAAAACTCCTATCACTTCAAGCCTGCGCCAGGAAAACAGTTTCCTGCAGTTGCATACTTTGCCCGTTTTTAATGATGAACACGAGGTTGACGGCATTCTGGAATTTTTTAGAGATGTGACTTTGGAAAAAACTTACGAACAACAGATTCAACAGGCTGATAAGCTGGCCAGTCTGGGTCAACTGGTCAGTGGAATTGGACATGAAATCAACAACCCCAATCAATTCATCAGGGGCAATGTCAAAATCGTGAAACAAGCCCTTGAAGATATGCTTCCAATTATTGATGCCCATTATGAGAGTCATCCGGACCTGAAGATTGCCCGGCTTAAGTATACATTCTTCAAAGACCACATAATGACCCTTGTCGACGACATGGCTCATGGCAGCGAACGCATCAAGGGAATTGTCGATGGATTGCGCGGTTTTGCCCGCAAGGATGATGGTCTTTTGGTAGACAAGGTGGATGTCAATACACTGCTGGGAGCGACAACCCGACTGGTGCAAAATGAAGTCCACAAACGAGCCACGATTGAATTGCAACTGGCTGATGACCTGCCCCATTTTATCGGCAACAGTCAAAAAATTGAACAGGTTCTGGTTAACCTCATTGTAAATGCGGCTCAGGCCATGAACGATGACATCAAGGGCAAAATTGTTGTCACCACCAGCCTGGATAAGGATCATGTCATGATTAAGATTGTGGACAACGGCCGGGGAATGGATGAAAAAACCCAAAAACAGATTTTTGATCCCTTCTTCACGACCAAAAGAACCCGGGGTGGTACTGGACTGGGCCTTGCCATATCCTTCCGTATTATTGAAGAGCACGGTGGAACCATCTCAGTAAACAGTGAATTCGATAAAGGAACAACTTTCACCATTCGCATTCCTGCTGCCCAATCCGCAGCCGAAACGGGGAAAGAAAATGACTGAAAATCCTGAAGGCTGTACGAAAAAAGTTCTCATCGTAGATGACGATGTAGCAGTCACCAACTATTTCATGGTCTTCCTCATGCAAACGGAGATCTTTGAACCCCAGGTGGAAAACGATTCCCGGAAAGTTTCCCAGTTGCTGGACAATAATACTTACGATGTGATCATGCTCGACCTGGACATGCCAAATATCACCGGTATGGAAATCATGCGCATGATGAAAGACACGGGCAACGAAACCCCAGTGGTCATTCTCACCGGTGCCAGCGATGTGGACCTGGCTGTCAAAGCCATGAAATACGGAGCTTTTGACTACCTGACAAAACCTGTGGATGACGAACACCTGCTGGATGTTCTAAGCACCGCCGTTGAAAAAGCCAGTCTTCAGCAAACAATCGAAGAATTACCCATAGAAGCCACTGCAGACAATCTGGAATTTAAATCTGCCTTTGAACACCTTCCGACAGTAGATCCCACCATGTTGCGCCTTTTCCACCGAGCAGAAACTCTGGCCGACGGAAATTTGAATATTTTTATTTCCGGAGAACGGGGATGTGGCAAGAAGTCGCTGGCCCGAGCTGTTCATAAAGCCAGCGGCAGGCGTGAAGGAGATTGCTGCAGCGTTGACTGCACCGCTTTTCCACCGGATGAGTTTTCAGGAGTTTTGTTTGGCCGCACCAAGGATTGGAGTGGCGAAGTTGACGATATTAACGGAGCTCTGGCCGATGCAAAAAATGGAACTCTTTTCATTAATAACATCGAGCACATGAGCCCAGCCGTACAACTTCGTCTTAACCATGTTCTGCATACTGGCGAATATTATCGCGACAACAGTACTGAGATTCTGCAGGCTGATGTACGGTTTATTGTTGCCTCCACCCACGACCTGACCAGCAGCAAATTTCAGGAAAGTTTTTCAAGAGACCTCTTATACCATGTCATGGTCAACAGTCTGCAAATTCCCCCCTTGAGAGAGCGACCGGCTGATATTCCTGTCCTGGCCAGTTTTTTTCTGGCGGAGGAAAACAAACGCAACAACAAAACCATCAGGGGAATTACTCCCGAATTGATGGACCTTCTGGAACAGTACTTCTTTCCTGGAAATATGCGGGAACTTCGAAAACTGGTTTTATCGGCCATTGCCAAAACTACTGACGATGTCCTGGGTGCCGAAGACCTGTCGTCCTATTCCCGTGAGCGCATCACATTGGGCTCTTTTATCGATTCTTTTCAGCCCAGACAATTGAAAGAAGTTGTGGCAGAACACATTCTGGCCACCATCAAATTTAGCAAAGGCGACCCCAAAGGGGCCGCCGATTTGCTTGGTATAGATGTTGAAGAAGTGAAAAAACACTTGAATAAAGAAGGATCTTAGAGCATTAGGACCAGGGTTTTTCACGAATCAAAGTCAGGAATTCCGCCCGGGTTTTGGGATCATTTTTAAAACAACCCAGCATTTCACTGGTTACAGCGTAGCTGTTTTGTTTTTGGATTCCGCGCATCATCATGCAAAGGTGCTGGGCATGAAGAGTGACTGCCACCCCGAGAGGATTCAAGTTTTCCATCAGGCAATTGGCAACCTGAGCAGTCATGCGTTCCTGAACCTGCAACCGCCGAGCGTAAGCCTCCACCACTCGGGCAATTTTTGAAAGACCCACAATTTTGCCGTTGGGAATGTAAGCCACATGAGCTTTGCCAAAGAAGGGCAGCAAGTGGTGTTCGCATACACTGTAGAAATCAATATCGTTAACGATGACCATTTCCTGGCCTTCGGCTTGAAACAAAGCACCACGGACCATTTCTCCAGGGTCCTGCTGAGCCCCGCCCGTGATCTCTTTCCAGGACCGGGCGACTCTCTCGGGAGTTTTTACCAGACCCTCGCGTTCCGGGTTTTCACCCATTTTCACCAGCATCTGACGAACAAGTTTTTCCATGATCCTAAACTCCAGAAGTTGCAGACAGCACGATTATCTGTTGGTGCCATTTAATTCAGATTTTCCGCGATTCATACCAGATTGCCTGAGCTTGTAATAACCCCAAGATTGCAGGCATTGGGCCGTAGGTCAAGAAAGACACATCAACAAAATCAAGACAACAGGATTTTAGGCACGCCTCCTGCACTATCACATGTGAAGATTAAGAAATCGTGCAATTTGAAGATTTTGCACTGGATAAAAAGGGCCGTCGCAGTGACCCGATGCCAGAAGGATTGTTCCCCCCGATCCAATGGCCGGCAGCGAGTGGCCCTTTTTTATTCCAAAAGCCCTTCAGCCAATTCTTTCAAAACCTTGGGATAAAGTTGGCTTTCAGCTTCAAAAACTCTGGATGCCAGACTATCCGGACAATCATCGGGAAGAACCGGAACCGCTTGCTGGGCCAGGATGCGCCCAGTATCATATTGATCATCAACAAGGTGAACCGTACATCCGCTTTCCTTCTCTCCAGCTTCGAGAACCGCTTGATGCACTTTGTGACCATAAAACCCTTTACCACCAAATTTCGGCAACAAAGCAGGATGAATGTTCACCACAGGTCCCGAAAACCATTCCGGTTGCTGGAAAAAACACAAATATCCGGCCAAAACAATGATTTGAGGATTATATTTTTCCAGCCACTGACTGATGGCTCCATTGTGTTGTTCAATATTTGCGAATTCACGGCGCGGGAAAATTTCAACAGGAATTTGCCGCTTTTTTCCAATTTGAACTCCCCGTACTTTTTTCCGGCTGGAAACCACGGCAACTATTTCCACCGGTAATTCGCCGCTATCTATTTTCTGAAAGAAGTTCTGCAAAGTGCGGCCGCTACCACTGAGAAATACAGCGCATCTAACCTTGTTCACTTTATTTCCTTCCTGAAAATCAAAACCACAGCCACCGTCCAGGTCATAAGAAACCAGAACAACGGCCAAGCGCCATACCTTACATACATAGTTTGGCCGGACCCCGGAAGGACTTCTGCCTGAACCACACCCCGTAATCCGAGACCCAACTCTGCCTGAACCCGTCCCTTATCATCACTGATCAGGCTGATCCCGTTATTCGCACAGCGAATTAAGGGAACTGAATTTTCCGCCGCCCGCAGCAAGGCCATTTTTGTGTGTTGTTTGGGACCTGCCGTTTTACCAAACCAACCATCATTGGTTAGAACCACCAGACATCGACTGCCACGACGCACGGAATTTCTTGCCTGATGAGCCAAGATTGACTCGAAACAAATGAGACCGGAGAAAGGAAAACCACCATTTTCAGTGGGTAAAACCATGGCTTCCGGAGGTTGTCCGGGGGTCCATTCGGCCTGACCAACATCTATTTTCGCCAGACCTGGAAAAAAAGAAGTAAAAGGCATGGCCTCGCCAATAGGCAGCAAATGATACTTTGCATATCGGTCCAGCAGCGTACCCCCCGAGTCGAACAAACCCGATGAATTAAATTTTTCGGTTGTACCATTAGCCAAACGTTCAGCATCGGGAAAACCGGTAAAAAGGGCCACTCCCGATTCCCTGATAAGGTTGCGCAGCCAGACCAGGTGCCGGGTATCAAATCTGATATATGCAGGCAAAGCCGTTTCCGCCCAAATCACAAAATCGGCGCCATTTTCAGCAGCTTGCCGAGTCAATTGCCCATAAGGTACCCGGGTGGAGTCGATCTTTCCCTTTTGCCATTTATCGGCCAAGGATACATTCGCCTGAATAGCTGCGATTCTTAACGGCACCGAGGTTGTGGCCTGCATTGAAGCTTGATCAATAGATTCACTTGCACCCCATTGGGGTTTCATTTGAGAGGCTATTACAATGCTCAGCAACAAAATACCAAACCCAAGATTTGCTACCAGAACAGGGAGCCGGTTGCTCTTCCGGTTCTGGTACCAAAACCAGACAAAAGCCATGGCCACAGATAAAAAAATCACTAAGGAACTGATGCCAATTTCACCACTGGCCCGTAACCAGCCCATTAAAGGCCCCGAAACCACCGAAGAACCTGTCAGACACCAAGGGAAAGCCATTTCACCCTGAGCCCGCAAAGCCTCCATCCCGGTCCAAAGAACGGGCATTAACAATAATGCAGTCACTGAACCCAGACGCCGCTTTAATAACCCAAAGAGCCATCCCAGAAGAAGATAAAAAACCGTCACGTAAAAAATGGCCAGACTAGCCTGAATGGGAACAAGAGCCCGGGTTGGTATCGTTTTGGCAGGAATAAGGAGAAAGAGCCAGTGCAGAAGTGACGTTTGATGAAAAAGAGCAAAAACCCACAACAAGCGGCCCGGCCTTGGAGTATCTTTCAGCAGCACCATGAGCAAAGCCAAGCCTACCGGTACCAAAAGACCGGTTCCTGGCACCGGTGGCAACCCCAGAGTGACCAGAAGTCCAGCCAAGGCCGCCAGAGAGATTTCCCGCAGATTCAGTTGGGGCAATTTCCCAGCCTTTATTTTTTGAGAAGGTGATTCCATGGGTGGCAAAATACCCCAAGGACAAGCCACTGTAAAGCACCTCTTGGGGTTTTAGACTCAAGGTTGCAAATCCCGGCTGGAAATCAGATCTCGCATCCCATACCGGGTTATTTTTTTATACAGCCCTTGCCTGGAAAGCCCCAACTGGCGGGCAGCAGCCGATTTTTGGCCATTAGCCACTGCAATGGCCTTACGAATAAGATACTGTTCCAGGATCTCATTTGCCTGATCCAGATTGCGAAGAAGGCCCAAATCTGCAGGATGGGAAATACCCTCGTCCCCGGTTTGAACTTCCAGGGAAAGATGTTCCAATTTGATGTGCTCCACTCGGGGATTCAAAGCCATAAACCGCAGGGCCTCATTTTCCAATTCCCGTACGTTTCCCGGCCACCGCCAGGTTTGAAGTCTCTGCAAGGCCCTCTCAGATAGAGAAATTCTGTTTATATTCAGATTTCCTTTTTGAAGAAAAAATGAAAATAAGGGAAGAATGTCTTCGGGTCTTTGGCGTAAAGGAGGAATCACCATATTGACCACTTTCAAACGGTAAAACAGGTCGAGTCGAAATTTCCCGTTTTCAATTTCCTGATGCAAATCTTTGTGAGTTGCTGCGACAAAACGTAAATCGACGGGCACTCCCTTTATTTCCCCAATCCGCCTTATTGTTCTTTCCTGCATTACTCTCAATAATTTTATTTGTAGCGGGAGAGGCATATCTCCAATTTCATCTAAAAAGAAAGTTCCACCACTGGCCGCAGCCAGGAGTCCCTTCTTATCTCCCTGCGCTCCGGTAAAGGAACCTGCTTTGTGCCCAAATAATTCACTTTCAAATAATGCTTCCGGCAGGGCAGCACAATTTTGGCCAACAAAAGGTCCTTGGTGACGGGGACTGCAAGTGTGAAGAGCGTGGGCAATTATTTCCTTACCTGTTCCACTCTCCCCGTTCAGCAAAACGTTCACGCCACTACTGGCAATACTGGCCAATCGCTGGCCCAGAATTTTCATCTCCTGACTTACTCCCACACAACCGGGAATGCCTGGGATAGTCACAGGGAGAGGTAAACTGACTTCCCGGGAATTTACAGACCATTGTTTCGTGGGCGCTGGCAAATGAGTCAAATTATTTATGGCTTTTGTTTCCGAAGTGGGTTCTGGCATTGGAAACAAGGTTGGTTGCCATGGCAGTCCTTTGCCCGGTGACATGGTGGGCATATTTTCCAGTTGCCCTAGGACCGGTCCCAACCTGGCAGCCAAACGTTGAGCCCACATGAAAATAGCTTCTTTCCAAGGGCCTTTGCCGTGAAACCAAACCCCAATGCAACCATGAGCTGTGGAATCACTTATTAGGGGTTCAATCCAAAGAGCCACTTCTTCTTTCCAATGAACCAATTCCTCCTGTCCCCGATTCATGGCTTTCAAGAAGCTGCTCAAAGGTGGACGGGAGGCCGTTCCCTCCTGACGAGCTTTCCCCGTTGCCCAGGCATATACTATGTTCAATGGAGAACCTGCCTCGGATCCCTCCTGGCGAACCACCCATAAAGCCACTCCCTCTGAACCGTGTGGAAAATTCCGCATTTCTTCGTGCCAAAAACTCATTGTATCCATAAGTCCCCCTTGGATGATAAAAACTTCAGGAATCAAATCTGAAAACACCAATTCAGATGCTAAGTTTAGAATTGATGCCAGGAGGGTTCAAACCGGTTGGAAAATCCTTGTTCGGCGAGAACAAGCTCCAGTTGCAGGAGACATACCAAAACTCACTAAGGACAATAATTCATCACAAGACTTTTTTAAGTTCTTTTCAATTATGGAGTTAAAATATTCAAACAAGGGGTAGAAAAGACAAAAAAATGGCTGGCAGAAAACCACATGAATACTGTTTCATATTTGGTTCAGCTGAAAAAACAGCAAACGTTGCATCAGTCTTAGCAAAGATACAATCAGGTTTTTACAGTAAGGCAGGAACCACTACCACCAGCATGAGAAGGGCGCAAGCCAAGGCAACGATCAGTCCACCCATTTCTTTGATCATAGTCATGAGAATCTCCTTAAATATAACTCACAATCCGTGTGACTTTCCTGCTCGGTGCAGGGACTCCATTAACTAAGGTATCGGCTGAATGCGTCGCGGGTTAATCCATAAAACGCACCCGCCCCAAATTAAATTTCGGAGCGGGTTCATAAAAAATCACCAGGTTACAAATTCTAGAATTTTAGCTCCACTGCTTTATCACCAAAGAAAACTTCACCCAGCAAAACAGCCGAAGATCCTTCAATAGCTGAAAGATCCACAGATGGATTAGCAATGACCACCATGCCAATGCCCATGTTGAACACACGATGCATCTCCTCCTGGCTGACATCACCATGGTCCTGAATCAACCGGAAAATGTCGAGGGTTTTAAAAGCTGTAGTATCCACATGAATACACAAGCCCTTTGGCACAACCCGGGGAATGTTGTCGTAGAATCCACCTCCGGTAATGTGCACCAAGCCATGAACAGATTCCCTACCAAAATCCCGCCAAATTTTTCGGACATCGGTCAGATAACTTTTGTGCACTGCCAGCAAGGCTTCACCAACCGAAACACCATTCAGCATTTCGGGTTTGTCATCTACTGAAAAACCCGCTTTATCGAACAAGACAGCCCTGGCAAGACTGTACCCGTTGGTCTGCAAACCTGTGCTGGGCAAGCCCCACACTTTATCGCCGGTGGAGATTTTCTGGCCATCGATAACATGTTCAGGCAAAACACGCCCGACCACGGTTCCGGCAAGATCAAATTCACCCTTGCCGTAAACTCCAGGCATTTCAGCAGTCTCACCACCGAGAAGAGCGCACCCATTTTCACGACAGCCGATGGCAAAACCTTCAATAATTTCCGGCAAAACTGCTTCATCAAGCTTGCTGGTGGCAAAATAATCTAAAAAGAAGAGGGGCTCTGCACCCTGGACCAGGATATCGTCAACGCAGTGGTTAACCAGATCCTGCCCCACTGTGTTATAGACTCCGGCCATTCGGGCGACCATAACCTTGGTACCCACACCATCGACACTGGCAACCATTAAAGGTTCACCCTCAGCTGCTTGGAACAGTCCACCAAAGGCTCCCATTTCATTCTTTACCCGGGAATCCCAAGTGGAGCGTATGGCGGCTTTGCTACGGCCCAGGGCGCGAGTGGCTGCATCAATGTTCACACCACTGTCGGCGTATTTCATGAGTCCTCCGGTCAAACGGGAGTGGGAATAAATTCACTGGTTCATGCCACAGATGATAAGAGAGCCAACCCGAAGGTTCAAGGCCCAGAAACAAAAACATGAAAAAAAGAAGGAAAAATTAGCCTTCTGCGGCATCTGCTTTCAAAGAAAACAAAGAAAGGCGTCGGTTTAAAGCATCCATCACCGAAAAGACAACAGCCTGTTGTTCATTGTGCAGATTGCTGCAAGAACCAAACAGGGTTTCACTTTTTCGGCCCTCAACCAGATTGACAGCACAAAGAATTACATTTTCATCGCCCAGGTGATCCGATCGAACTTCTTGCAGGTGCAGGACAATTGGATCAACAACAATTTGGGTCAGTGCGTTTAGGGTTGCCCTGGCCACCAGTACAATCGCACTACCGGAATGATTGGCGCCTTCCTCAATACCCCGAACTTCAACATTGCCGATTTTCAATTGCACTTCAGCCCGCACCAACATGTCTGAGGCCATGACCCCCACACCGCTGCAAACAACCCGTAAAGGGCCAGCCTCGGCTAGCAAGACGGCGGGAATGGGACCAGCGGATGGTGTTTGAATGGTTTTGGCGGCCGATTTGTTGTCTTCAGCTGTTTCTTCAGCTGTTTCTTTAGCTGTTTCTTTAGCAGTATCTTCAGCAATATCTTCAGCAATACCTCCAGCAAAATTTCCAAACTGATTCAAAGATTCCTGATCCGATCCCTTTGACAGCTCTGATTCAATCTCTGATTTAAGACCTGAGCCCAATCCCAGTCCCGGAAGAGGTTCATCTTGGAGACCGTCATCATCGGCAGGGTGAAAAGTTACACCGGAAAACTCTGGAGATTGTTCTGGAATAGAAGCAGAAGAAGATTTTTGCACAGGAGTGGGTTGGGAAATGGCTTCAGTTTGGAGGGAAGAAGGCGTTTTCTCCGATCCTGAGTCTGCCTCAGCCCCGTTGTCCAGGACTTGAACCACCCCTATCTTCTTATAGAAAACATCCATTTCCAGCCGGGCTTTTAACAAACTCTCAACATCGCGCACAATATGGCGCGGCTCCCGGTCCATACCAGCCACTACGTGGACACCCGAGACTTCTCCCTCGGCATCCAGATCAATTTTGCACTGCAGAACACCCTTGATGGAACTAATCCATCGTTGAGCATCAAATACCCAGGCATCCCGCTCGTTGGGGTCCCACTCCAAGACGTGCTCCTTAGTTGCACAGCAAAAAACCGCAGGGAATGTTATTCGTCATTCCAATAATTCCGACCTGTGACTGGACTGAAAACCAATGTCAAAGCAAGAATATGCAGTAAAAGTTGTTTTCCATCAAAGGATATTATCACAGTCCAATAAACCGCACAACCTGATCTTTGCAAAATCCTTCTTTTTCATGATTTCTTTAGAAAACGGTCCCGCTCCAGTATGGAATGGGACCGTTTTAGTCATTCTCTGACAGGCTCCTAGGGAACCATCATACTTTTCAGAGTTTTCATTCGTTCGCTATAGGCCTGGTCGTCAATTTTCAGAAGACCCTCCATGCTGAACCCCTCCGGACAGAAACTGGCCGTCACGGTACCATCGAGCATAGCTTGGCGGAAAACACCATCGGAGGAGTCCCGATGGGCATTAGCCTCTGAAAGCGAGCGCATAAAACCACCGGCAAAACAATCTCCGGCTCCTGTGGGATCGATCACATCGTCCAGAATTATGGCCGGGACCGAAAGCACACTTTCGCGACCAAAGAACAGGGCTCCGTGTTCACCTTTTTTGACAATAACCAATTGTGGGCCCATGGCGCGAATATCTTCTGCAGCATGAGCAAGGCTGCGTTTGCCGCTGATCAGACGGGCTTCACTGTCATTTACCAACAGGACGTCCACCTTGGCCAGAACCTTGGCCAGATCGTCGGGAGTGGATTCAATCCAGAGGTTCATGGTATCGAGAGCCACCAGCTGAGGATTGTTCATGGTCTCCAGAACATGCAACTGCAGAGCAGGATGAATGTTAGCCAGGAACAGATATTCGCTGTTACGCCATTGATCTGGGATTTCCGGTTGGAAATCAGCAAAAACACCCAATTCAGTGGCCAGAGTATCACGGTCAATCATGTCTGCATGATAGCGGCCGGACCAATGGAAACTCTTTCCTTCAACTTTTTGAATCCCGCTAATATCTGCCCCGTGGCTGGCCAGTAAATCCAGGTCAGATTGCAGGAAGTCGTCTCCCACCACTCCCACACAACGCACATCAGCTTTACCAAGAGTGGCAATAGAGAAAAAGCTTGCACTTCCCCCCAATTGGCGGTCCCGCTTTTCACGGTGGGTTTCAACGGTATCGTAAGCAACAGATCCAACGACGAGAATGGACATTCTATTTACCCTTCTTTTCCATGGCTTCGGGAGCGTCAACACCCAGCAAATCAAGAACAACCCGCAGAACATGGCGTGTCACCAGGCCGAGCTGCAGACGGCTTTGAGCCACATCCGGCTCGGTCTCTATAATTTTCAGTACTTTGCATTCATGGTAGAACCTGTGGTAAAGCTCTGCCACTTCCTTGATGTATCCGGTCAAACGATGCGGTTCTCTTGCCCGGGCCGCTGAAACAATCACATGAGGCAGGCGAATGAGCTCCTGCACCAGTTCCCATTCTTCTTTTGTCTTCAGCATATTTAGGAATTTCGACGAAGGTTCCAGGGTTTTCATACCCGCCTCTTCGGCTTTGGCAATCAGCGAACAAATTCGGGCATGAGCATATTTCACATAGAAAACCGGATTGCTGTTAGACTGTTCTTTGGCCAAATCAAGATCAAAATCCAAATGACTGTTGGGCTTGCGAGTCAGGAAAATGTACTTGGCAACATCAGGCCCCACATCTTCCATAAGGGCATCCATGGTCACAAACTGCCCTTTGCGTTTGGACATGTTCATGGGTTTGCCATCTTCAATGAAAGTGACCTGTTGCAGAATTTGAATTTCCAGCCAGTCACCACTAATATCCAAAGCCTCCATAGCCCCCTTCATGCGCTGAATGTAGCCATGATGATCTGGACCCCAAAAATCGATGGCGTGTTCGAAACCGCGCTGGAATTTATGGTAATGATAGGCAATATCGGCCAGGAAATAGGTTGGCATGCCATCGGCCCGAACCACAACCCGGTCTTTTTCATCGCCAAATTCGGTAGACCGGAACCAGGTTGCCTCTTCTTCTTCATAAATGGAGCCAAGTTTTTTCAGCCGTTCCAGAGCCCGGTCCAACCGTTTGGTTTCGTGCAATTCACTTTCAAAATACCAAGTATCGAATTGTAATCCAAAACGACGGCAGGTCTCACGCTGCCAACTGAGAATTTTCATCAGAGCATATTTACTGAAGGACCCGACAGATTCGTCTTCCTCAAGCTTTCGCCAATCTTCAGCATTGCCAGCCGGTGGTTGAACCCGCTGGAAACTTTCATCATCAAAAGCCTTGGCAGCTTTTTGAATGCTTTCTGTATCCTGTTCCATAAGTTCAGCAGCCATGATTTCCAGATAACGCCCCTGGTACCCGCCTTCTGGAAATTCATTTTCAATGCCCATCAGCTGCAAATAATGAGAGCGCAGGCTGCGTCCCAGTAACTTCACCTGGCGCCCGGCGTCGTTAACGTAATACTCTGCATGAGAATCGTAACCAATGGCTGCCAAAAGATTTACAAGACACATACCAAAAGCTCCCGCACGAGCGGAAACCACATTCAAAGGCCCTGTTGGGTTGGCACTAATGAATTCAACATTGATGCGTTTGTCGGCACCGGTTTTTATATCCTCGAGAGAACCATTGGGGTCCCATACCGAGAGAAGAAGTTCAATGCGATGCTGTTCGGCTATGCGAAAATTGATAAAACCAGGGCCGGCAATTTCCACCGACTCAATAATCTCTTTGGGAAGCACAATGTCTGCAGCAATATTGCCAGCCAATTCTCTGGGATTAATTTTCAGCCGTCCGCCGAGCATGAGAGCCAAATTTGCACTCAAATCACCGTGGCTGCGATCACGAGGCTTTTCCAGTTCCACATCAACATCTTCTTCAAAGATGCCATATTTCTCAACAGTGGCCAGAAGGGCCGATTTTATTAGATCCTCAAGCATTTTCGATTCCGTTTCTCAGTCGTTTTGGGCCATATCGGCGCCAGTTTTAAAATTCATTTCCGGGTGACGAGCTTTTACCTCATCATCCTGATACCATTCTGGTGTCACATCAAGACGCATTCCATCGGCCCAAAGACGTTCAAGCTGGAAATACTCGCGGGCTTCTTCCTGAAAGATATGCACAACCACATCAAAGTAATCCAGCAAAGACCATTTGCCAGTTTCCTGGCCTTCAATGCCTTTGGGTTTTTGCCCGATATAAGAAAGCTCTTTGTTTACATGGCGGGCAATGGCCTGAACTTGTTTGGTGGTTTTACCCGACGCAACAACGAAGAAATCACAGACATCGCTGCGGCCACGTAAATCAAGGACAAGAACACCTTCTCCCTGTTTTTCCATTATGTGCCAGCAAACCCGCTCCGCCAAAGTCCAGGAGGCGGTATCGTCGGGAATGTTGAATTGGGACTCAGGTGCTGTTTCGGTCAAGTCACTGTTTTCAGGCAATTTGTCGCTCATTTTATTCTTCCTAGTTCAATCGGTTGATGACATATTCAACGGCTACAGCCAAGAGATCTTTCTGGGCACCATTGGCCACAGGCCCCAAAGCTGATTTGGCGTCTTCTCCAAATTCCCGGGCTTTGGCAAATGAATAATCGACCCCGCCAAAATCGGTCACAAAGGTTTTCACTTCTGCCCAGGCCTCTGCTCTTTTGGCTGTATCTTTTTCGGCAGCCAATTCACCAATTCTCTTTTTGGCTTTTTCATCGGCATTGCGCCAGGCAGCAATCAGGGGCAATGTAATTCGCCCCTCTTCCCAATCCTGTCCTGTAGGCTTGCCTAACCGGCGCTCGTCACCAAGATAATCAAAAATATCATCGGTGATTTGAAAAACCATGCCGGTTTTTGCCCCAAACTCACCAAAAACTTCTTCGACGGGTGCCAAATCAGGATTTAAGCTGGCACCAATTCGACAACTGTTCTCAATGAGAGACGCTGTTTTTTGGTAGATGATTTGCAAATACCGCTCTTCGGTGATGGCCATGTCAAACCTGTGTTCGAGTTGTAGCATTTCCGCTTCACTCATCAGTACAGTGGTTCGAGCCAGCAACTCAACAGAATGATGCTGCCCTGCCATACACAAAGTGTGCAAAGCCTTACTGTATAGATAATCTCCCATAATGAGGGCAGCGCTGGAACCAAACTGTACATTGACCGCAGGCAGGCCCCGCCGAGTCAGGGCCTCATCAATAAAATCATCATGCACCAGTGTGGCGGTATGGACCAGTTCCACACAGGCGGCCGCACCAATGGCCTCTTCGGCAATTCCATTTTCATTCTGGGCCGAAAGCAATAACAGAGTGGGCCTGAATTTTTTGCTCTTACCCTTGAGAATGTGTTCGCAAATGGCCCGGGTCATGGGGCTGTCCCCATCGGTGATTCGACGGAACTCGGTATCCACCTTCTTCAGAGATGGGCCAATTTTGCGCTGTAGAGTGATCAGCTTGATGCGTTCGCGATCCATCAGGGACATGAAAATCATCTCTCGTAAAAGGACTGGCAGGCGGATTGCATCCCCCTATTATCAGGAAAATGTCTATCGGGTGAACCGCCCGGATGCTCAAATATTCGCTATTTGACGATTATGTCAATCCTCTTTCCCTCGTTTTTTCGTTACCACCAGAGCCACCAGTACTGAAGACCAGTAAAGCAGCAGAACGGGACCGGCCATCATGACCTGACTGATCACATCAGGAGGGGTCAAAAGTGCCGAGAGTCCAAAGATTGCCAAAATGGCGTAACGCCAGGTGCGCAAAAGGGTTTTGGGCTTAATGATGCCAATCCAGCTGAGGAAAAGCACCAGCAGGGGAAGCTGAAAAACCAAACCGAAAGCCAGACATAATTTGCTCACAAAGTCGAAATAACTGCCCACCCCAATAAGAGGTGATAAATAGGCGGTACCGAAGCTCATCATAAAAAGAATCACCTGCGGGATCACTACTAAAAACCCAAAACTTACTCCTGTGTAAAACAGAAGGGTCGTGACCAGCAGCAAGGGGGTGATAACTTTTTTCTCTTTGGAATAAAGCCCTGGCATAATGAACATGTAAATCCGGAAGAATATAAACGGAGCCACTACAAATAACCCAAGGGCTGCGGCAAGCTTTAAGCGCACCAGAAAAGCCTCATTGGGAGCTGTAAAATAGACACCTTGATCTTTAATGGGATTCACCAGTAAATCCAGCAGATCGGCCGAAATAAACCAACAAATAATGGTGGCTGCAAGCCCGGCAATAAGGGATTGGATCAGGGTTTTGCGCAGGTCTTCAAGATGATCAACAAAGGTAAGGTTTTTTTCCCCCCGGGATTCCACCAGGTCCTCTTCAAGTTCCTTTTGAATATCGCTATCCATGACATCGTCAGACGGACTTGGGTCTGAATCGGACTCCTGGCTACCTGGCTCGCTCAGGGGATGATCCTTATTAGGCTTTAAACCATCAAACCCAAGCTGATCCCGGGGACCGGTTTGATCTTCAGGACTTTCATCCGGATTCAGGTCATACAAATCATCGCCGGGATTTTTTTTGCCGGGATTATTGTCATCTGAATTATTGCCATCTGTTTTTTTGTCGTCGGGGAAATCTGTCACAGGGTTTCATCTTTCCCACCCTGCAAATCCGTCAGCAGGGAAAAAAATTCGTCAATACTCTGGAAGTGCCGGTAAACCGAAGCAAAGCGGACGTAAGCCACTTCATCAAGACCCTTGAGTTCTTCCAGTACAAAATGGCCAATAGTTTCACTGGGGACTTCACGGCGGCCTGAAGAAGCCAGCCTCTGCTCCACATGATCAACAATGATTTCGATTTCTTCCAGAGTCACTGGCCGTTTCTCGCAGGCTTTGGTAACTCCGATAATAACTTTATTCCGGTGATATGAAACCCGTCCACCACTACGTTTGACCACAATAACGGGTCGCATTTCAACACCTTCATAAGTGGTAAAACGCTCTTCACAATGAAGACATTCCCGCCGACGGCGCACCGCTCGTCCATCACGAACGGCACGCGAATCAACGACTTTATCTTCATCGTGGCTGCAACGGGGACATTTCAAAAGATCATCCTTCAGCGACTAAGCCATACCAGGGTACAGCGGAAACGATTGACACAGATCTTCAGCCTCAGCACGCAGGGCGTCCAACTTATCCTGGTTCTCCTGATTTTGAACAGCTGAATCAATAATATGGGCAATGCGACCCATTTCTTCTACACCCATTCCCCGAGTTGTCAGGGCAGGAGTTCCCAAACGAACACCACTGGTCACGAAGGGGCTTTCTTTATCAAAAGGAACAGTGTTTTTATTACACGTGATGCCAACATGCTCAAGCAACTCCTCCATGGCTTTTCCAGTCAGGCCTTTGCCGGCAACATTCACCAAAAGCAAATGGTTGTCTGTGCCGCCACTGACCAAGTGAAAACCACGTTCCATCAGGGCATCGCCCAAAGCCTTGGCATTGTCCACCATGCTCTTCGCGTATAACTTAAAGTCACCCTGCATACACTCCTGGAAACAAACAGCTTTGGCCGCCACCACATGCATCAGAGGGCCGCCTTGTATGCCAGGGAAATTCATTTTATTAATGGCTTTGAATTTGTCTTTCCTACTCAACACCAAACCACCACGAGGACCCCGCAGTGTTTTATGAGTAGTGCTGGTCACCACATCACAGAAAGGCACTGGACTTGGGTGAACGCCACCGGCAACGAGGCCGGCAATGTGAGCCATATCAAACATCAGGATGGCATCAATTTCGTCAGCAATGCTGCGCAGTTTTTCATAATCCCAAAAACGGGGATAAGCGCTGGCGCCACCGACAAGCATTTTGGGCCGTTCGGCCAAAGCCTGAGTTCGAAGTTTGTCGTAATCAATGGTTTCAGTGTCAGGACTGACTTCGTAATGCAAAGCATCGAATAGTAAGCCACTGAAGTTTACTGGATGCCCGTGTGTAAGGTGTCCACCATGACTGAGGCTAAGGCCCAGAATTTTATCGCCAGGCTTCAGGAAGGCCAGATAGGCGGTCATATTGGCTGTTGAACCACTGTGAGGTTGAACATTGGCCCGTTCGGCACCAAAAAGAGCCATGGCCCGCCGTTTAGCCAGCATCTCGGCTTCATCCACATGCACACAACCACCATAGTACCGTTTTTTGGGATACCCTTCGGCATATTTATTGGTCAGGGTCGAACCCATGGTTTCCATCACCGCTCGGCTGGTGAAGTTTTCACTGGCGATCATTTCCAGCTGGTTACGCTGACGTCCCAGTTCAGCCTCGAGAATATCTGCAATTTCCGTATCCACTTGACGCACTTGATCGTACATGGGCCTACTCCTGTTTCTGATGGTCATTTTCCCAGGCAATGATTTTATCAACACGACGGGCATGGCGCCCGCCTTCAAATTCACTATTCAACCAGGCTTTGGTCAGTTCCAGAGCTGTTTCCGGGTCAACTCCATCTCCACTGAGGCACAACATGTTGCTATCGTTATGCTGACGAGTGGTTTGAGCCTGAGTGACAGTAAAGCACAAACTGGCCCTTACCCCCATGACCTTATTGGCGGCAATGCTCATCCCGATGCCGGATCCACAAATAAGAATTCCAGCCACAGCTTCAGAATTTCCAACCATTTGAGCAGCAAGTAGAGCGGAATCAGGGTAATCAAAGCTGTTGGTATCGTGGCAGCCAAAATCTTCCACACGGTACCCTTCAGCTTTGAGGTATTCAGCAATAAGGTTTTTATGGGTCACACCGCGGTGGTCGGAACCCAGCGAGATGGTTTTGTTGACCTTTTGGTTTTCCGCCATTTCCAAATCTCGTTTTCTGGGATGTTATTCCCGGTTTTCTATCAACCCGGAAAAAACCGGGCCCCATTCCAAGACAAGCCTATGAATTTGTTTTGCAGCCAATTCATAGGATATTAGTGATTCCCCAAAAGGATCATCAACTTCTTCACAATCTGGTGAATAAGCTAATTCATTCAGGTCCAGACCTGGAGCCCCCAGGACACCGGTTTTTCCATCGTACAATGAACAGTATCTTGAACGGGCTATTGCCGCATGGGACCGGGTCATTCCAATTAGCCAGACTGTATCCTGCAATTGCTCACGAGATACCTGAGAAGAGCAATGAGCTGAAAGGTCCAGTCCCTGTTCAGCAGCAATCTGCAGAGATTCTTCCGAGGCAGAATGCCGCCCCACAACCTGCAACCCTGCTGACTCGAAAACAATGCCAATCTGTCCGAATGCATCCCGGGCAAAAACTTCAGCCAAGGGGCTGCGGCACGTATTTCCTGTACATACAAAAATGACTCTGGCCACATGAATATCCTTCGCCGCAGAAATATGCCCAAAGCCATTCAACTCTGACAAAATTAGGAGAAATACCGGGTGGGGTCAAGCAATGGCTTCTTACGAAAGCCAGCATTATTAACCGGGCAATGAAAAAGGCCCGGGCCTGAGAATCTGAGGTTCATCGCCACACAAATTTACCAGAGCACTGGCCTGACTGTGAATCGCAATATCGGTTTTAGATTTCCAGAGTCCATCAACCTCATTTTGGAAATGATGCCATGCTTCATTCATGTTCAAATGTGGTGTTTGGCCTTGCCGATTTGAGCTGGTGGAAGCTAAGGCCCCCCCTGCCTGAAGGACCAGATCCTGCAATTCCGGAAAATCAGGCACTCTGATGGCTACCGAACCTTCAGCAGCAACCACAGCAGCCGGTGTTCCGCTGGCGGCAGGCAAAATCAAAGAAAACGGCCCTGGCCAGCATTGCCGGCAAATGTTTTCCTGCCAGGCATCAAGAGACGAGCAGTACTGTAAAGCCTGGTTAAGCGAACCTGCCAGAATAAGCATGGGCTTTCCCTGAGTTCGTCCCTTTATTTCCTGGATACGTTTTATTGCAATACCATTGTCAGCACGGCAGTGCAGCCCCGGCAAAGTATCAGTCTGCAACAGCAAAACACCGCCACGGCTGAGAGCCGTGGCGGCATTATTGGAATTCATAAAAGGAACTTTCAAAACTACCGGCCGCCTCGGGCCAGTTCCTTACGATAAAGCTCCACCTGTTCAGCAACTTTGTCATCCTTCAAAGCCAGCATCCGGGCAGCCAGACAAGCGGCATTCCGTGCTCCGGCGCTTCCGACCGCCACAGTGGCCACAGGCACTCCAGGCGGCATTTGAACAATCGACAACAGAGCATCCACCCCAGCCAGTGGCCCTGAAGCAACAGGCACACCAATAACCGGTTTGCCGGTCATGGAAGCCACTACGCCAGGCAAATGGGCGGCCATTCCGGCAGCGGCCACAAATATTTCCGTTCCACCTTTTTCACTGGCGGAAATGATGCGCTTTAATTTGGCTGGTTGCCTATGTGCTGAAGCAACTTCCACATTGTAAGTGAGGCCGAAGCGCTCCAGCAGGGGGTACATGCCTTCAATAACCGGCAAATCACTTTTACTCCCCAGAAGGATCACAACATTGGAGGTTTTTTTACCTTTTTTTGCAGCCATTATTTTTCTCCTGATTTACCGATATCACGGCGGAAGACCAAACCTTCAAAATGAGTTTCATCAAGAAGAGCATAAGCAATACCCTGAGCAAGTTCAAGAGTTGCCCCGGTCCCCACGGCACCCAGGACCCGGCCTCCATTGGTAACCACTGAGCCATCATCATTCAACTTGGTGCCTGCCTGAATAACCCAACGATCGTCACTGACTTCCGGGGGGAAATCAATGGGTCGGCCCTTGATGTATTTACCAGGATATCCATCAGACGCCCCCACCACAACAACCGCTTGCCGCAACCAGCTGGAAGCTCCTGCGCCGGGCCAATCCTGGGGAACAATATCTTCCACTTCATGAATCCCCTGGAGAAAATCTCCCAAATTTCCCTGAGATGTCTGGTAGCACATTTCCAGGAAATCGGCCCTGAGAAGAGGCAGCACAACCTGGGTTTCCGGATCCCCGAATCGACAGTTGAACTCCAGGACCTGAGGTCCGCTCTCGGTTAGCATCAAGCCAACATAGAGGACACCCCGGTAAGGGATATCTCTGCGACGCAGCTCGGCCAGAATTGGCAAAACAATTCGGGAATCAATTTGGGAGTACATGGTCGATTCGAGTTTGACTGGAGCAAAGGCTCCCATGCCACCGGTATTCGGACCGGTATCGCCCTCACCAATTCGTTTGTGGTCCCTGCTCGGAGCTAGCAGGCAGTAGTCCTGGCCATCGGTAACAATGAGAACAGACAGCTCAGGACCAAAAAGGCACTCTTCCATAAGAATGCGCAATCCCGCTCCACCAAATTGCTGGTCATCGAGACAGGCTCGAATGAATTCTTCAGCCTCACTGCGGTCACTGCAAACAGCAACGCCTTTCCCCTGAGCAGCCCCACAGGCTTTAATGACCACAGGAAGTTTGACATTATCTAAATGTTTAAGTGCAGCATGACTGCTACTGAAAGCCTGATAGGAAGCCGTAGGGACTTTTGCCGATGCCAATATTTCCTTGCTGAATTCTTTGTCTCCTTCGAGACGTGCCCCCATGGCACCAGGACCAAAAACGTTAATATCCGCTTTGTGCAAATGATCAGAAATACCGGCAATCAGAGGATCTTCAGGTCCAACAATGACCAAGTCAATGGCTTCGGCTTTACAAAACCCAACCACTTTCTCAAAGTCCATAACATCCAGATCCAAATTGGTGGCCACGGAGGCTGTTCCAGGGTTTCCCGGAGCGCAAAAAATAGTAGGTACCTGCTCTGATGCAGCCAATTGCCTGACAATAGCATGCTCCCGTCCCCCGGACCCTACCACTAGAACTTTCCTGGACATGCGTTTCCTCCTGAATACCTGATTGATTAGAATCTGGGCGGACCATCCGCCCCCATATTGGAAATTTAAATCATCAGGGGTTTATCGACAACGGTTTTTGCCATAAATTATTCAATGATGGAATTTTCAGGAAGCCACAATACGTGTGCCACCTTTTCCTTCAACAGAATTCAAAAATTCACTTGGAGATGTAATGATAACCTCTCGGCCACCGCCCTCAATAAATGAAACTGCGGATTCAATTTTTGGTCCCATACTACCAGCAGGAAATTCCCCATCAGCAAGCATTTGAGAAGCTCTTTCCACTGTCAGAACATCAAGGGCTTCCTGATCCGGTTGGCCAAAGCGGGAATAAACCTTATCAACCTGTGTTATAATGACCAAGACATCAGCCTCAATAAGCCTTCCCAGCAAATCACTGGCCCTGTCTTTATCGATTACTGCATCGACCCCTTCGAGTTCTCCAGCATCATTTTCACGAACCGGGACGCCTCCACCTCCAACAGCAATCACCAAAACACCGGCATCGGCCATGGCTTTGATTGCTTCATACTCCATGACTTCAATGGGTTGAGGACTGGGAACAACACGCCGCCAGCCACGGTTAGCATCCTCAACCACGGTCCATCCTGTTTCCGCCATAACTTCGGCCGCTTGTTCTTCATCGTAAAATGGCCCAATGGGCTTGGTTGGATTGTTAAAAGCCTGATCGTTGGCATCAACACGCACCTGAGTGACAACTGAAGCTACGGGGATTTTTAAGCCTGCCGCTTTCAGAGAATTCTGCAACGATTGCTGAAGCATAAACCCCAACCCACCCTGACTGTCTGCCCCACAAACGAACATGGGCATTGCGGGAATTCCGTGCAGAGCCTGGCCTGCATCACAACGCAGAACGATATTGCCCACAACCGGCCCGTTGCCATGGGTCATAACAATATCATGCCCCTGGCTGGCCAAAAGGGATACCGTGTCCATCGTTTCACGGGTTATTTTCACTTGTTGTTCAAAGGTTCCTTCCAGTCCCACCGGAAGAATGGCATTGCCACCAAGGGCCACTACAAAACGACTTTTCTCCATGGTATTCCTTTTATTGCCTCTTGGGGCCACATTCCTGCTATTGAGCAAAACTGATTCAGTAACTCTTATACTGAAATCGCTTTAATATCTGAAATTGAAAATTAGACGGCCAAAACAGCCAAGTCAACCCAACAAGACATCTGTTCCGGCATATTTTTGGGTTTGATGACAAACTATCCCAGAAATTCCAAATACTTTTCAATTTCACGAGCCACTTCCTTGCGAATGCCCGAGCGATCTTGGCCCATTCTCCTGAGATCCACTTTGTTGACGTACTTCACGTGAATGAATTTTCGTAAGGTTTTTACCGAGACATTGCAAGGACTGCGCAAACAGATTAAGGGCACCTCCCGGTTCGCAAAACCCTCATGCAAAGCCCGGTCCTGAGCAATCGTTTCAATGATCTGCGGATTGCGCGTGCGTTCCGCCACGGCAGCGACCAGCCCCGGCACAGCAATTACTTTGGGATTCCGCAGGAAGCCCAGCAAAACACTTATTGAGGTGATATTTGAGAGAACAAGATTCTTAACGGCTGCCGCCCCCATTTCTTTGGTGTCGGGGTCATCTTCATCAACCTCACTGGAATTTCCTGAAGTCATAACCAACGGCAAATAGGGGTCTGTATCTTCTGATGACGGCAAACCATGAGGCCAGGTCAATGGATCTTCATCCAGTGGTTTTAACTCCATCTGAAGCCAGCCATCAACAGCCGTAAGACCTTCGGTAACCCATGATTCCCGTCCGGAAATCAATTGGGAATAATCTCTCTTCTTCTCAAGAATGGATTTCAGAACTTCCACGTGAGAAGAATCGATGGCCTTACAAAGGATTGGTCCTTCTGCATGGGTCTGAACCAGCCTTACAGCTGAAATCAAATCCAAAGGCAGCCTGGCCAGACTCTTCTCTTTTAACCTGATATTTAAAGCAGACAAGCGCCCCACAGAGTATCCCAATTGCGATAAAGGCAGAGGATTTTTCACCACGCCCCTATGAATTTCGGCCAGGTATTTCAGAGAATCCTCTGCATCCAGGACTTTGAAAATCCCCTGTAATTCATGGCTTTCCAGAACTTCAAGAGCTCTTAGGCCTTGCCTGATGAATGCTTCCCGGTCCTGGCCATCTTCCACCCAGCCAATGAACTGCCTAATATCGCTGATACTGGAATCGGCACGGCTCAGAATGGGCAAAACACGTTGAACAGCAGAAACTCGATAGGGATTGACCGTTCCAGCCAACCGGCTGATTCGCTCTTGCCAGGCATCGGTTTCCATCCGCAGCAAATTAACCAGAAGAACCCGGTCATCTGAAGGAAGTCCTTTACCTTTGACTACTTCGGACAACAGATTTTCAAGGACGAATTGGATAGTTGTAAATGAATATCCGCACTGTTCCAAAGGTTCATTGTTCATGCACTGCAGGCTCAATTCCCTGGCAGAAGCCAACCATTGGGAACCAATGGAATCCATTTTTCCCTGATGGGCAACCAAGTTCAACATTTGCCTGCGTGTACTGGAAAAATGCCGTAAATGAGGAATTAATCGGGCTCCGGCAGTGGTTACGTCGAGATAAGCAGCCAAAAGTCGGGCCCCACTCACACTCCCGGCATGGGCTAGATATTGAAGAGCAAGTAAGCTCTCCTTCAAACTTTTGGTCCCAATTTGTTTGCGTAAATACAAGAATAGTTTTCGAGATAATTCACTGATGGGTTCGTCTGAATCAGCAAGGGCGGTCATGGCCGAAAGCGCACTCCGATCTGGAGAAAGAATTTCTTTCTCAGGAATGCCTTCAGGCAAAATGGGCTGAATTGAACAAATTTTGGTCAAAAAAATCCTTGCTGGTTTGGGTGTAATATCTCATCGGCAATAAATCTCAAAAGTTGAACCCATGACTTAATATTTTGACCAACTGCCGCGACACCCGGCCCAAATAGTGATTTCATTCGTTTTTTCGGCACTGGCAGTGGCCACTCTTCTCGAACAAGCCAGCGTGAACCTTCCCAAAGGGGTATTTAATCGACCTGCCAGCAAAATTTCTGATGACCAATGCCCCCAGTGTCGCGGTAAAACCAAACCCGACAATGGACTTATAGCACTGACCAGATCGACAGGATCCCCCCAGGCCCATTGATAGGCGACCAAGGCCCGGATTTTTGAAAACCACATTTTTTTAAAACGCACTCCTGCCAGTGAACGCCTGCCGTCACTCGTACTTCCTGAACGGACGAGACTTCGAAACATGATATCCAGCGACTCACTCTTCTGCTCTCTTTTAAAATCAACGGCCAGTACAGATCTGGTTTCTGTTTTTATTATCGAGGGAGGCAACCAGGGAAAAGATTCCGACCAGCCAGCCGATTCATTGATTCGATGATTCCACCGGCCCCGGGCTTTCCAATCAAATTTCAAGGGAACGCTCACTTCGAGATCTAACAACCGTCTTTCATTAACCTTATGTTCGCTCTTCATTTGTGAATTGGTATTTCCTGCAACCAGGGATTTGATTTTCAACCCCGAAACCAGAGGAATAGCCAGGCGCAAAGCCCAACCAGACCCCAACCACCCCGACAATACACCTGGGCGAAGTGCCATCAATGTGGGTGCCCCACCATTGGAACCTGCATTCTGCCACTGAAAATCAATTCCGGCTGGCAAACGGCTTCTGATGGAGACCAACCAGGCAGCCCGCAAAACTTCGTCCTTATCAGTTTTCCAGCCTGCCCACTCGAATCCCAAACTGGACCTATTGTTGGTCAATTTTCCGTTGATTGAACCTCCTTGCATTCCGGTCTGCATGATATACCCACTGGCAAATGAACAAGGACCATAATGCTTTTTAAACTGGAAACCTCGAAACCGTGTGCCGTGATGTTCACCGTACGACTTGCCTTCCAGATAACTCATCCCCCAGGAATTTCCAATCCAGTTAAATCCCAAACCCCGAACTGAATTCTTTTCCGCTGAAGATGACCACGGACTTATCTGGTTTCGCTCATTTGGCATAGAGTTGGCTGCTGCCAAACCACCAGACCGACCAGGCCGATGCACCAGCAATCCATACCCCATACTCATTCCCAATCCCCCAGCCTGAATAATTACCTGCCCAAATTTAGCGGTAACCGCCCCAGTTAACATACGCTGGTCATTGCTATTTTTTAGCCATTTCCCCCGAAAGCTCAAGGGACCAAAACTACCCTTAAATCGCGATGATGTTCGGATTTCGTTTTCTTGTTTTACTGTCCCATGGAAATTCCACTGCAGTCCAGCGGCTATTTCTGCCAAATACCCGGAAGATGGTTGGGTATCAAAAGGAGAATACTCAGCGGGCATATCCGCCGTTTCCAAGGCTTGAAGAACCTCTTGCATTTCTTCCCTGGAAATATCTTCATCTTCCACCGATACCTGAGAAGAGGCACGACCAGCCAGAACCACGATCGAAACCAAAAAAAAACCATAAAACAGTAGATTCCTATTCACCTTTTTTTGCTCCCTCCAAACCGACCCAGAGAAAATTCCAAACGATGGGTAATCCCTAATTGTGGGTGAACCAGGTGGCTTGTACGAAGCAATAACAATCCTTTTGAAAGTGATAGCTGAGGCCCAAGGCTTCCGGTGGCCAAATCAGTCCTCATAGCCAAACCAACTCCATCTGAAAGAACAAAAAATAATTGAAAACCAATTTGGGGAACACCATCACCATTTCGGTCAACAACTGTTGCAAAAGCAAAATCTTCCCCTTCAAAAACCCCTTTCAGGAAATTGGTCCGTTCAGTAAAATTCACATTTTCCGATGAAGAGAATACAGGCCATCGAAGTTCCAAATAGCAGGAAAAGCCGGTCCCATTGTATGGATACCTGAATAGGGCAAAATAGTTTTTCTTTGTTGGTTCCTGCCTTTTACCCAATTCCTGAATTGAATGGGTAGTTCCCATTCCCCACTGGGCGTTTTGTCCCCAAAAAACATCAGCTTGAAAGCGGTTTTCGACAAAATCTCCCAGGCCTGTTTTTTGCCAGGCAAAGATGAATGCCCAGGGAATTCCATGCGTTGTAAGCTGGGTTTCAAAACTCAAGAACTGCTGTTTAAGCTCATGCATTTCAAACAATCGGCCCTGGCCTGCTGACCATAGATAAAAATCATTACTATGGTCGTTTTGATTTGCAGGGCTCATCAAATCATGAACCAGGTTTGGCGGAATCAGCCAACTATCGTTAAAATCTTTAAGGCCACTGCTCATGGCCGAAACCGGAATCATCAAAAAGAACAGAATGCCTGAGCAGATACCAAGGTGGCTTCTTTCCATTAACGAACCACCACCAAAGCCTTGGCCACCGGAAAAATACTGGATTCATCTTCACCGGAAAACAAAAGGACAATGTAAGCCCCTTTGGTTACCTTTTTCCCAGAATCATGACAGCCATCCCATATTCGATCCTGGAGACCTGCACCACTGCTTTGGCCTCCCAAATCCCGGATTTTTGAACCCCACAAATCGAAAATCTGCAAATGCCAAATTGAAATATCATCTTTCAATTCAAACCGAAAATGAACCGCACGTTCCCCTGCTGAAACATCCAGAACTTTTGGCTCTACAACCAGCTCTACAGCCGGACCATCCATATCCCTAACACTGTTTAAGCAGGCCGGAGTTCCACCTTCAATGGCGATACTGCTTCTCCATTGAGACCAGCGAGGGGATGCGACGAGATGGGACATCCGTTCCCACGACTTCCCTCCGCCATCTGGCAAAGACTGTTCCCCAGGCAGGAATACCTGGTCCAAAACCACTCCCGTTGAGTCCGCCAGCAGAACACGGTCAGCAAAAGACCGGTCTTCTGGCGGATTGTTGTTCAGGGACGGCCATGAAGAGGCCAATTCATACAAGCACAATCCCAGGGTTTGCGGTGGACAATCAACGACCAGACCTTGGTTCAAATTTGATTCATGCCACTGCAGTAGTGCCAAAGAATCCTGAGCAAAAACCACCAACTCTCCAGCACCCAGGAGAATTTCTGGCATAACCTTCCAGTCACCTTCTTCATCTCGCAAAGAAAAATCTGCCAGATTAACAGCTTCGGAACCAACTTGCAGTTCAATCCACTCCCCTTGATGTGCCGACGGGGCATGCATGACTTCAGTCAGAAACAAGGGACCTGGTCCCACTTGAATGGACTTCAACTCCACTCGCAAAGGAGGTTCCGTAACCAAGGCATCCAATTCAAGATAAACCCTATGAAATCCTGTTTCAGGAGGTTCAAAAGAAACCATCAGCTGACAAATCTGGCCGGCTTCACATCCAGCAAAAACTGTTTGCACAATGTTAAAAATATTTCCATCGGAGTTCTCAAGAATAAGAGTGGCATTGGAAACCCCCAGGTCTTCAATGCCAGAATTTTGGAATTCAAAAACAGCCTGAACCGGTTCACCCGCAGCAGTCACAACCAATGGATTGTACTGGGTCGAAATCAATTCCAGTTCATAATCAAGAAAGTTCAACTCGCCCGGGGTGGGTTCAGTGGAAACAAAATCTGCTTCATTGTTTTGGGTGTCTCTACCGTCCGGACGACGCGATAAAGACAGACCCGGCTGCAAACCCACCGCCGAAATTTCCTGTAATTCATCATCGGACAATGAACCGTACCCAACCAAATCCAAAACTTCCTCATCTCTGACAACCCTAATTGCATCTGGACCATTTTGAAGCCCAAGCCATGCCTCAGCATCACTCAAAGCTGAGCCCACCCAATTGCGATCAACCAGCAAAAAGAGTTGACCAGGATTCAGAAAAAAGTCTTCCTGGGCCTGCCATCGAGTCATCCAGGGCAGCCCCACGGAACCGTTGGCAAATTGAAACTCAATGCCATTCAAATTGATTGCTTGGGACCCATTATTCATGAATTCAACAAATTCCTGGCCTGAGTCAGCACCTTCAGGGTCAGGTAGAAATTCATTGATTACCAAACCGGCATCAGCCGAGGCATATGAACTTAAAAACAAACAAAGGAAAATAAGGAAAAACAAATCATACGCAATCCCGGGAGGGGATAAGAATCAAAGAAGTCCGTGGCGTCTACGCAAGAACCATTCACACACCAGAAGTAGAACAACCAGAACCAGAAAGGGCCAACCAGCTACAGGATCCCACTGTTTTCGGTTGGAGACACGCTTGCTTTCCCAGGACAATTGAGCCAACTGGTTGACCAATTCAGTTATAGAATCCTGAGTGGTCAAATCGATGTACCGACCACCGGATAGTCGATTGGCAAGCAGTTTCAATCTGCGTGCATCCTGTCGGTTCTGAGTTTCTTCCACTGAGTGACTGGTGACTACCAGTTGGGCCTCAGTGCTTTCCACTTCCTGATCTCCGTGGCCTACCAATTTTATACCGTACCGGCCAGGTGGTATGGCGTGCAGGTCAAATCCATATTGCTGACTTTCGGGATCAAAACCAGTAGATGGATACGTTTGTTCCGAAAAATCTTTTGAATTTTCATTCAGGGAATGAACCATCAAACTGACCCGGCCATCAGCAATATTTTGTCCCCTCATATCCAGCCACTGACCAGCCAGGAGAACAGGCTCACCTTCCTGGAAAAAAGGCTGACGTCCAACAAATGACAGGCCTGACTCTTCAGTCCCATCAGCAAGCCAAACCAGTAGGTTTCGTAGCAATAACCGCACTCCCGAATTTTCGATCTCCCGGGATTCAGTTTCCACTCGAGCCCAAAAGGCCATCTCCCAGAGGCGACTGCCAGACCAAAAGACGGTCCTTCCTTTTCCATTTTCACCAGTTACCAGCAAAGGTTTCTGTTTATCCGCGCCCTGAGCACTTGACGATACGGTCAGTAAAGTTTGAACCCCGGGCTTGGCTGTATTCTCCAGAATAGAAAGTACCGGTGGGGCTTGTTTCAGGAATTCCATTCCACTGCCCTGCCCAAACCCGGAAAATACAGGATGATCGGTGGCTGCATCAGGTGCCGATGCAAACCAGGGACCTTTCACCCTTCGGGAGGAGGAAAGTGAAACAGGCAACAACTCTCGCAATCCATTAGGAAGATTTTTTACCAAGGACGCTGAATCTTCTCCTGTTGGAGGTAAAACCCAAAGCCCCAGCCCCGCCCTGACGGCCTCACTAAGCAATTTATAATCCAGATGGTTTTGGCCCCCGCCCCATCCCAAAAGGATCACCCCATCATAAGATTGCCATTTTTCCAGATCATTCGGCTCCACAAATCGAATCATGCTATCTGCAAAAACCAGCCCCTGTTCAGTGGAATAAACAACGTCCAGAGCCAAACGAGTTTCTCGTTGAGCAGCTTGAGCAAGAAAACGAACATTCCATCCGGGGCGGTCAGCCAACAGCAACAAACGGCTTCGGGCTTTATGGATGTCAACCCCAAAGGACACTTGATTGTTGCTCAGGAAACGTTCGTTGTCGAAACTATCAGCCTGATTTCCCCCCGCTGCACCAAGAACCAAAGGAGAAACCTTTAATTCAAAAACCTGCAAACCAAGCTTATCGGGCACGACCGAAATTTCAAAATTTGTTACTTCTGATTCGAGTTTGATATCTTTTTCGGCCAGAATTTTTTCACCCTGCATCAACCAAACTGTCGCTGTTTCATTTGGCCGTACAGCAAATTGGTTTTGAACCACGGTTGCTTCAAAAGTCACCCGGTCACCCTGAAAAGCGGTCTGAGGGTAACGTAAATCAGAAATAATTCTATCAGGTGTCCCTTGGGCATCTCCCACACCACCAATAAAGAACTGAGCCGATGAATGAAGCCTCCTGTCAGGTTGAAGACCATTCTGTTCCCCAGCGGAAATTGTTTCATTACCATCACTCAGAAGAACAACCGCCTGAACCGGGTCTGCAGCCAAACGAAGATTGACTCCCCGCAGAAGAGATTCCAGAAAAGTTCCATGATTCACTGGGCGACCAATGACAGGATCTGCCATGTCAAATTCATTTAACTCTTCGAGGCCATTACCTCTAAACATACGGCTTGAAAAATTAACATCTAATTCAGTCAGTGAGGCTTCAACCTTGCTCATTACATCAAGGGCAACCTCCCAACGACTAAAGGAGCCATCACCATCAGAGGGTAAATCCATACTGGCTGAGTCTTCAACTACAAAAACCAGTTCGGGTGCTATTTCAGTTGAAAAAACCCGGCTCAACAGAGGCGCCCCAACCGCAAGGACCAACAAAAGCAGTGCTATGGAACGAAAAACGACCAGAATCTGCCTCAACCCCTTACTGGGGTCAGGCTTACTCTGGCCGTAAAAACGTACTGTCAGAAAGACTGCCCCTGCTGCTGTTACCAGCAGCAAGGGCCAGATCCAGGCCGGTGATGTCCAGAGAACAGACACCAACTATTTTCCGGCTTCGAGTTTTTCCCGAACAACTACCTGAGCGGCAGCCAAACGAGCAATAGGCACGCGGAATGGCGAACAGCTAACGTAGTCCAGGCCCACTTTGTGGCAGAATTCCACACTGCTGGGGTCTCCTCCATGTTCACCGCAAATGCCCAGGTGAATATCCGGGTTGGTTTGGCGGCCTTTCACACAGGCCATTTCGACCAATTGTCCAACACCGGTTTGATCCAACTGCTGGAACGGATCGCTTGGCAAAATACCCTTGGCAACATATTCACCCAGGAATCCACCAGCATCGTCACGACTATAACCGAAAGTCATCTGGGTCAGATCGTTAGTCCCAAAGCTGAAGAAGTCTGCCACTTCAGCCATTTTATCGGCCATCAAAGCTGCCCGGGGAATTTCAATCATAGTACCAACCAGGTAGGTAACTTCAGATTTGTTCTCAGAAATAATTGCATCGGCAATACGAATGGCCATTTCCCTCAAATCACCCAACTCGCGTTGAGTCCCTGTCAGAGGAATCATAATTTCAGGTCGCACATCGATGTTGTTCTTTTTGACTGCAACAGCAGCAGCAATAATGGCTTCAACTTGCATTTCATAAATTTCAGGGTAGGTCAGCCCCAAGCGACAGCCACGGTGACCCAACATGGGATTTTCTTCATGCAGAGCATCAACTTTTTGAGTAATTACGGAAACATCCACACCCAGTTCATCGGCCACACCTTGCTGACCAGCAGCATCATGAGGCAGGAACTCGTGCAAAGGTGGATCCAGCAGGCGAATGGTAACCGGCAAGCCGTCCATTTCCTCAAAGATGCCTTCAAAATCAGACTGTTGCATTGGCTTTATTTTCACCAGCGCTTCGCGCCGTTCTTCAACATTATCAGCAAGAATCATTTGACGCATTTTCAGAATGCGATCTTCACCGAAGAACATGTGTTCAGTCCGGCACAAGCCAATGCCCTGAGCCCCGAATTCACGAGCCTGTTTGCTGTCAGCAGGACTGTCAGCATTGGTCCGAACTTTCAAACGACGGGTCGCATCGGCCCAGGTCATAATTTTTTCCAGATTGAGGTCATCCATGTGAGGGGGAACCAGATTGGGAGCGCCTTCGATAACCGAACCAGTAGTACCATTAATTGTTACCATATCGCCCGCTTTGAAATTAACACCACCAATAGACATAGTTCCGGCAGCAGTATCAACCAAAAGTTCACCGCAACCCGCAACACAGGGTTTACCCATTCCGCGAGCCACCACAGCGGCATGACTGGTCATTCCGCCACGGCTGGTCAGGATTCCCTGAGCCACATTCATTCCGGCAATATCTTCAGGACTGGTTTCACGACGAACCAAAATAACTTTTTTCCCAGTTTCAGATTCCGTAACAGCATCTTCAGCACTGAAAACAACCGTTCCCTGAGCTGCACCAGGACTGGCTGGCAAACCGGTTCCCAGAACCTTCAGTTCAGCATCTGGATCAATTTGATCGTGCAGCAACTGGTCCAGGTGTTCGGGCTCAACCAGAAGCAAGGCACCATTGGAATCAACCAAACCTTCGGATTCCATTTCTGCAGCCACACGAATTGCAGCCACACCGGTACGTTTGCCGCTCCGGGTTTGCAGCATCCAAAGACGACCATCCTGGATGGTGAACTCAATGTCCTGCATGTCCTTGTAATGTTTTTCCAAGCGTAAACGAATGGCGTTCAAAGCTTCATAAGATTCAGGCATGAGCTCTTCAAGAGTTTTCAAATCTTTGGCTTCGTTTCCCTCAGGCAAAAGATCGCGACCATGATTGTTCAACTGTTGAGGCGTCCGGGTCCCTGCTACCACATCTTCACCCTGGGCATCAACCAGGAATTCACCGTAAAAGTAGTTCTCTCCATTGGATGGATCACGGGTGAAAGCAACACCCGTGGCACTGTTTTGCCCCATGTTACCAAAAACCATAGCCTGAACATTAACCGCAGTTCCCCATTCTCCGGGAATATGATTGATTCGGCGATATTCAATGGCCCGTTCCACATTCCAACTTTTAAACACTGCTTCAATGCCGCCCCAGAGTTGTTCAAAAGGATCTTTTGGGAAATCCTGGTGAGTCTCTTCCTTAATAATGCTTTTGAAGGTTCCAATTAGCTCTTTCAGATCGTCAACTGACAAGTCTGTATCGAGTTTAACGCCACGGTCCTCTTTGATTGCGTCGATGGCATGTTCGAATTTTTCACCTTCTACGCCCATAACCACGTCGCCATACATCTGTACCAGGCGTCGGTAGCTGTCAAAACTAAATCGTTCGTTACCACTAACAGCAGCCAGACCTTGAACCGTATCATCATTCAGACCTAAATTCAGGACTGTATCCATCATGCCGGGCATGGAAACCCGTGCACCCGAACGAACAGAAAAGAGTAAAGGATCGGCAGCATTGGCGAATTTTTTTCCCATGACTGCTTCAACTTTTGCCAAAGCTTCTTTGACTTCAATTTTTAGCTCGTTGGAAAGAACATGAGTTCGTTGATATTCAGTGCATTGTTCTGTAGTGATGGTAAAACCAGGAGGCACTGGAATATTTATCCCTGTCATTTCAGCCAGATTGGCACCTTTGCCGCCCAGCAGGTTTTTCATTGTCGCATTGCCATCAGCTTTACCGTCACCGAAGAAAAACACTCTCTTGCTGTTCATGATCACTCCATAGGAAAGAGTCATGGCCAGACCCCGGCTTACCCGACGCCTATACCTAGTTTAGTTGTACATTGTGCAAATAGCACCCTTATTGCACTAGCGTCAAATAAAAAACACGGTTCCGGCCTGAGACCGAAACCGTGATGGTTGACTTTGCCCCAAATATTTCATCAGGATTTATCTGATAATCACCAAACGCCCCCAGAAGTCATCTCGTTGGGTCATTTCGACCTTATACAGATATACCCCAGCAGAAACACGTTCATTTTCACGGTTTCGGGTTCGCCAATAAATATTTCCGTCATGAAGGTTGTCCGGGCCCAAATTAATAACATCGTCGCCCGCAGGGGTAAAAATCCGAATTCGGGAGTCAATGGGCAAATTAGTGAAGACCACTGTTTCGCCTTCTTGCCCAGGAAGTCCGCTTTCCTCACGCAAAGGATTGGGGTAAACGTAAATTTCATTCTCACTACCAGCAGTGGCCGCCGGGTCATTTAACAAAATGTTAGTCCGGTTTCCATCACCTTCAAACGGCGTGAGAGGGTCGTTGACAAAACGAGGAGAAAAGACTGCAATTTGGGAACTGTTTTGAGGAGAACTCAAAGCGGTATTTCCATAATCGTATGAAGAAATGGCATAATAATATGAAAATCCATTATAGACTTCTTCATCAAAAAAACGAATCGTATCAGGAGTATCAAAATCAAAACAGGCGGCTCGTTTTGAGTTATAACATTCGGGTACAAGCTCGTAGTTAATGTTTCCGCAATATCCCTCAATGCATGACTCAGGATTAACCCTATCAAACAGCCCAATCATGCTCATGTTATTTGGGTCATGATTTGGAGATCGCCAAACAGCCCATCCTTGGAAAGTTTGACAAATGAGGGAAAATTGAACTCCCGAGACAAGACTCCCCGTACTGAAGGAAATGTCCAGGCCGAGGTCAAGATCGCGAAGTCCCAGACTGGTACCACTGTTGTAACTATCAGAAAGATTGATGGGGGAATCCGGAATGTAAATACCACCACCGTAGGAGCTCATCAGGAAATCTCCAGAGCCATCGCCAATAAGAACCAATCGGGTACCGGAATTCCTCAGCGGCTGATTTGCAACCTCACTCCAGTTAATCCCCTGATCGGAACTAACTAAAACACGCCAAGAATCCTGCATGCAGTAATAATTACCATCAGCACCGTCGCTGATCAAGAGGCTCAATTCACGAATCTGGCTCGGGTTCGGATTTGAAACCCCAGCTCCAACCAATTGCCAATTCATTCCGCCATCTACACTGCGATAAAGACCCTTATTTTTCATCCCAACAATAAGAATATTTTCGTCACTAGGGTCGACCCTAACCGAAGATGCACTGTGTAGCCAAGCTCCATGGTTATCGGGGTCGGGAATCATTAAGGTGCCATAAGTATCAGACCAGGTTGTACCACCATCGAAACTTTGGAAAACACCATTGGATTCTATTGCTAACAAAACATGGTCAGGATTGGACGGATTTGTATGAATTTCATTGATTAACAGAGGTAACGTTAAACCCATTTCCGGAAAATCTAAATCAACGTCAACTTCAAGATCAGAACGTTGGAAGGTGGTTCCATTATCAGAAGAATAAAACAGGCCAAAGTTGGATACAAAAGCCCAGATTTTATCTTCGGACCATTCCATTGCCCCAATTCGCACTGAAGTGGGGGCCGGTTCAAATGTCGGATCCAAATTGGCCGCCCAATTTACAAAATTTTCCCCACCATCGGTGGTAACAAAAAGACCGGAATCGGTAGTTCCAATGGCAAAATAATCATTATTCGCAGGCGAAATGCTTACCCACAAGATATTAACTGAATCAGTGAAGATCTCATCGGCAAAACGAGTCCATTGGGCACCATCAAATTTATAAGCACCCTGGGGACTTGCCTCATTAGTTTGACCACCAGAGAAAGCAGCCACAGCAAAACCACTTGTACCGTGATCTAAAGCAACGGTATTTGTCTGCCGCCAGGACATGGGTAAATTTTCATTCAACTGGCCCCAGGTTCCGGTGGCTTGATCAAACTGAAACACACCCCCATTATTGGACAAATTAATAATTCCCGAAAGAACTCCGTAGGTAATCGGTCCTTCTGAGGTCCAGCTGAGGGTAAGGCTCTGGCTATTGGCTTCACCAATAATTCCGCTGTCAGTTGTTTCAAAACGCAATTGGCGATCGACCTGATCGGCAAAACCACCCGAAACGTCAACTGAATAACCCAAGTTCTCGTGACCAGAAAGAGCATAACAGGTTGCATCGGAAAGCTCGAGGTCTTCCCAACTGACCACTAGACCCTGACGGCCTTCAATTTGCTGTTCCATATGAAGGCTAGGTGGCGACACAAGGAAAAGAGTATCGTTGGCACAGGTACTATCTGGAGTTTCAGCGAAGCTGGAGAGCCCCGAAAAGACCAGAAGGAAAATGGCCAGCAGCCCCAGTAGTGACCGGTGGGTTACCAAGTTCCCAGATTTCATCAAACCCCTGCCTTTCAAGTCCAAAATTGGACTGACAAAATTGATTCCGGTTATCCGGATTAAGTCGATTCTCGCCTAACCTGCTCGTTTTGTTCAAACAGGTTTAAATACAATCCCCGCCAAACCCATGCGGGTAATTATTGTGACACAGGTAACCCGAAATATTTCAAGACCCACATCACAGCTTTTCGGCTTTCAGTGTGGTTAAATCGGTAAGGATCAAAACCCCAATAAACATCAGCTTTTGAGCTGGGCTTATCGACAATTGTTTTGTAGGACATGAATCCAAAGACCTTACCAGTAACCCTGCTGGTTCCTCTGGGAACTTCAATTCCCTGATCCTGGTCCACATAAGTGGTCAGGCCCATGCCACCACAAATTTCATCCAGTTGAGTGCTGGAATACCAGCTACCAGGCCAGGCATCGTCACCATTTTCCCAGATCAATTCGCGCATCCAGTCAAAGCGGGCTTTGCCGGTAAACATTGATTCAACACAACGACCCTCGTAACCATAATCCCCACAATCCTGGAGAATAATGGTTGTTGGAGTGTCGGAAATGGCATCATCCACAAATTCATCACCCGGGAAGGGGAAGTCGACATTCAGCAGGGTGTCGAGTCCGGCATCAACCATAGGGTCTCGCCAATCAATAAGTTCGTCCGTTTCAAAAATATCAGCAATGGCGGTTGTGGCAATTGCATGATGAGAACGGAACTCAGGAATCAATTGAATTTCCTTTAGCCCGGCACAAGTAACACGCCGGTCAGTTGAAGCAGCCAAACTCCGCCCGTAAATATTCTTATTCAGAGGGGTACTCCAATCAAGCGAAGCAATCCCGACTGTGGCATAAGGGTACATTAAAGGCCCACGCATTACTTCCGTACCATCGGCCAATTCTTTTTCGCCAAAACCAATGACGAAGTTAACATCATTCATCGAGTAAAATTCCTGCGTGCTGGTAAAAATCAAAGGTGTCATATAAGTTCGCACTTCCAGGAAAGATTCCAAGGAGCGAGCACCCACCATAAAGATGTTTCCACCTTGTTCTTGATATGGCGCCAACCAAACAAACTTATCAGCTGGTCCCTCAGGCCGAAATTTCTGAAACATCAGCTGCTGGGAATTTGATCGGGCAAAAATTAGCGCAGCTTTGTAATTCACCAAAGTTTCATAATCGAAAGAACCATTACTGTGATCGTAGAAATCCCTCGGCCAGCTAAATCCATCAATACCCCCCACATCACCCAGGAACTGCCAGTAGGCATTACGATAGTCTTCCCTATCGTAAACAATGCTTCCGTTCTCATTAGGCCAGCGGTTGGACTGATTATCTACAATTTGATCAACCAACGCCAGAGACAACTGGTTTTCGCGAGCAACAAAAGGAATAACTGACAAATTCCAACGAGCAACAGTAATTCCACCTGAATCATCTTTGACCTTAATCCAAAAAGAGTGCTCCCCATTTGCAAAAGCCCGCACTTCAGCAAAACGGTTTTGCTCTGTCAGTCCTTCAGGCACGGCCCAACCCAGGTCATTTTCATCATCCACGTCATCCAGATCCCAACCGTGCCGCATGGAAACGATGTTTCCATTATAAGAGTCGGCTCTGGCCGTCCAGCGGAAATTAAGAGGCTGTCCTGTGGCAATATTACTGTTAGCAAGAATTCCGCTTTCACCAAGAAAATCTTCTGTCACCTCAATACTGGGACTGAATCGGGTATGGGAGATTCGGAAATTCAGGACTTGCTGACTATATGTGCGGCCAATACTTTTGGCCCCTGCGGTATCGCGCACCTGAACAGCAAAAAGTTTATATTCTCCGTCAGCCTGGTTGCCATAGCTGATTTTTCGGTCTTCATCTGAGACCGAAAAAGTTTGCCAGGAACTCCATTCAGGATCTTCGAAATCAATAAGCTCATCAACGTGTGCCTCATACTGATAATCGGATCCGACATTTACAGGAGACCCATTTTCCATAATCACTGCAGGAACAAGCAGAAAACGGATTTTTGTAGGTATGCCCTGTTCATAATCAGAATCGTTTCCTTCATAGGAAAGATTCAAAGTTGCAGGTGCTGTCATCGCAGTTGGAGAAGGGGGTGTATCGGTAAATCTACCCCTACAAGTTGGCAAAATAGTTGTTGAGGTGAAGGAAATCATAGCAGGTGAATCATCCACCCCACCATCTTCATCCATGCACCTTACAAAGAAAGAATGAGACCGAAAACTTCTTTCCTGGCCTTCAGGATCTCCAGGGAAATTTTCCTGATCAGCAAGAACATAGAATGAAGAATCAGTGGCTGTGGTAAACCGCCAAGGATTAATTTCTGCCCCTGTTAATGGATCAAAGGTCAGAGTATCACGGGGACTAATGCCGTCTATACCATTATTACTGATTTTCCACTGGAACCCGGTAACTAAACCGTCCGGATCAGATCCAGTCCAGTTCAGATCCACTTTAAAACCCGCCTCCAACAAAGTTGGCGGCTGGCCGGTCACTCGTGTATCGGGACGACTGTTTGGCAGCAGGCTTCCACCCAGCTCTGTATTGGTGGAACAAGCACCAAGAACCAAGAGCACAATACCAGTAAAACCAATCGCTAATTCACGCCTTATCATTTAAGTTTCTCCTCGAAACATTTGGTCGTCTCTAGTGACACACGGTCTAATTTACTGAGAATCAGCACATTGCATTTCATCGCCAACACCGTTGAGGAAAATCACCTCAAAATGTTGAGTAGCAGGGGCAAGATTACCATCACCGTCAAATAACGAGCTATCCATTGCCCCGCTGCTTAATCCCATGGACAGGGAAATATCTACATAGCTGCTATTGTCACAGTCTCGCCAGGTGCCTGAATTCAAGCCCCCGGGAGGCCGGATATTATCAAACATGTGATATTTTGCCGGTCTTGTAGGTGACAGGTTGCACTTGGCTTGATCAATAGCAATGGCCTGCACTGATCCTGAGCTCATTTGTCTCAAACTAATATTAATGAGTTCCTGATTTAGTGCGGAATCAGGTCCATATTCACCCGTTTGGGCACCCATCATATAGGAAAAAGTAACGGCACCGTTATTTGCCAAATCCTGGGGTAAATAGAAGTCCACACGGATTTTCCACAAGCCGTCTGATTGGCTGATTTCAATACCCTCCGCACTGGATGGTTCACCCCAGGTCGGATCATAAATGTCATCCGTTCCCCCACCATCCAAAATGGTATTGGCCGGATCGCAATCATAATCAACCTGGTAACGAAGGGCACCCATTCGGCTTTCTGGAATGTTAACGGTATTGATCCAAGCCTCACGTTCATCATCTTTTCCATGCATTAACATGGTCATGGAATAACGATTCACCTGGAAATAGTAGTAGTTCTCAACATTGTCTGGACTATCAACAATGGAAGTTGCCCTCGATGGTCCCTTGCTGATAGAAAGATAAGCAATACCCTCAGTAGGGGTCAATGCCGTAATTTGATCCGGATCATAGGGTGTACCTGATTTTACAACATAAAATTTTGTCGTGTCGGCAAAACAAGGATGCCCAGACACATCATGATAATAACAGGCTAAGGTTTCATCATAGGCAGACCCATCCTCACCCAAGTTGGGCAACAATTCAACACATTGCAAACAAGGAGGATATCCTACATGAAAGCTTAATTCGGCCGGTGTACCGTCGCGTCGCTCATGCTCATCAACAGCCTGCATTTTAAAGGTAAACTCTGTACTTGGGCCCACCAGGAAACCAAGAGTATCGGCATACCATCCGGTCAATCCGGCATCCCAGGTAGGATCGTAATCAATGGCACCAGCACCGGAGGAGAATGAGAATGGATTACCTGTATAGTTGGTTCTAAGACCATCAACCACACCTGTCATTCCCATTTGGAAATCAGGGTCAAGCAAAAGATCATCATCATGATCTTTGGCCAAAGCTTTGAAAACCACATAACTTCGGTCAGGAATACGATCCCCGGCCACAAAAGGAACATGAGTGTGAGTTGGATCATTCAGCTGAATATAGTAAGGGTACACTTCAGTATCTTCTGGGTGATCCCAATCGGTTTCACCATTCAAAAGAATGGTTTCAGGATCTCGATTAACTACGAATTCAAAATTTCTGGAAACGGTACCAACTTCAACACCGGCAACATCAATGGAATTGATTCTCAAGTGAATGGAACCGCTATCGAGTTCTTTTCCAAATGGATCTGAACTGGAATCGTCGTTTCTAAATAGCAAACTGTTGATTTCAGCATAATAGGAAAAGCTATCACCTGTTGCTTCGTTAAAACGCCTGGGGTGCCAGCAGTCATCGAAAGGACCACATTCTCCACCAATATCCCCCATCAAGCGCCATTTATAACCAAAAAGTCCATCGTCACGGGGAGCAACTGTATCTACTTGAGCCAGTGCAACAGGGTCGTATCCCAGCACATTGGGAGTACTGCCTTTCCAGTGCAACTGATAAGACTGCCCAAAACCAACAGTGTCGGCAACGCCAGAGGCCAAGGCAATGGTATCGTTTCCGTCAATACGGAAAAAGCTGATTTGAGGAGTTCCAAGGGTATTTGAGAAAAAATGCAACCGTGCAGGAGTACGATCAAAGTCCCCGCGGTCATCCATTGCCACCATATGGAAAGTCATGTCCACAGAAGGCGACGTGCCTTGGTTGATTTGAAAATCAAAAATGGAATCAGTTTTGCTCGTCCAATGACCAATGGTCAGATGGTCGATATCCAGGGCTGGATTGAACCGAGAATCTTCTTCATCATCCGATGTGTCTTCATTTTGCACACTGGTATCGGTCAGTGCCCAAACAAAACGATCCACCACTCCATCTTCATCACTGCCATACCAGAACATATGGTAGTGGTAATAACCACCACCACCTTCGAGGGGGGCACCAATAAGAAAGGTCTCCGGAGCGCGATTTACAATAACTGCCTCGGGCTCAAAGGCCCGGCAACCGGCAAAGAAGCTCAACGCCATAATTGCCAAAGATAATATTAACCACCAGAAAAGCTTGGGTCTGGTATTCATACTTGTGTACGTCCCCTTACAAGTGCCGCGACGACTTCGGGTTAAATACCGCCTTGGGGTGGGCCTATGGGGCAACCAGCACTCACCTATCATTGCTGATAAGGTCGTGTGGAAGAACCAATAGCTGGGGGCCAATTGGCGGTAGCAATCCGGTCTGTGAAAAACTACTTCCGGATTTTGGAACTGTCACTGTCTGACCCATGAAATATAGGGATTTAGGCCATCATGTGTCAACCTCAAGGTTTTTTTATTTGATGAAAAATTAAGAATAATTAAAAAAAAGGGAGCACTCCCGAAGGAGTGCTCCCAAACAGCCAAGCAAAGATTCTCAAATGAGAATTACTTCACCAATGCCATTTTGTTGATCGATACTTCGCCAGCAGTGCGTGCTTCGTAGAAGTACACACCGGAGGAGACGCTGGAACCCTGGTCGTTGGTACCGTCCCACATGATGTGGCCGGCGCCAGCAGCGCGGGATTCGTCGATCAGAGTCTTAACCAGTTCGCCACGAACATTGTAAATTTTCATGCTCAAGTGGCCTGCTTTAGGCATGTTGAACTGAATTTTAGTGCTCGGGTTGAAAGGGTTAGGATAGTTGCTGGCGACGAATTTCTCGGCGTCAGGCACATCGGAAGGAACCAGAACACCGGTATCGAATCCGAAGAAAGTCAAAACATCGTCAAGAACCTGAACGCGAGTAGCAATGCCGCCGCCAACAGGGTTGTCAATGTCAGTGTAAATGTTCATGAAATCGTAAGGCATGGTAATGATGTTGTCGCCACCAGCAGTTTGGTTCAGAGTTGCAGCAGAGTAGCTGTAGTCAGCAACGCCACCGGGATCTGCGAAACGAGCCAGTTGTTCGGCACCAGGACGAACTTCAACAGCATCAAAGGTATTAATACCATTACAACCACCATACGCAATCCAGGTCAGACCAGCGGAGAAAACAGAAGCACCTGTTTCAACGATAACCAGAGGAGTGGTTTGGTTTGCAATCAATGGACGAACGTCGTCAGAGATTGGGGTTACGTTGATGTAGTTATTGAGCAGGTTACCGGTGTCAACACCAGAACCATTCATATCACTAACCAGTTCATCACCAGTTGCGAACAAGTTAACTGCACCAAAATCAAGCCAATCAGAAACCAAGCCAATATCATCACTAGGATCGAATGCGGGGTCACCATTAGAAATGGTGTTCACTCCGAGGTCGCCACAAGTGTAAAGCATGGTATCATAACCTTCGAGCAACAGGTTGCTTGCACGTCCACCAAGACCGTTACCAACACCAGATGAAGGAGCATTGGTGTAATACGCATCGTAGTGTTCGCCCATTACGAGACCAATGTTATTCAGGGCGCCGTACCATTCGTTCTCTCCACCACGGTTGGCGAAATCATTCCAGAACAGAATGCTTGGGTGGTTACCTTCAGCATCTACCGTAGGCAGAGCATGAACCTGGAAACCAGTGTTGTAAGCGGTTGGGTTGTCGAAATCTCCATAGCCGTCAAGGTTTGCAGGCAAAGTAGAGGTTTGGGGATTAGCGTGTCCAACTTCATCGGTTGCCTCGAAATAGTAATGCAACACGTCACCTGGGAACAGGAAGCCTTCATCGGGCAAGTCATATGCAAAGGTACCGGGAATAATGTTGCCATTAGCCTCGGCAGGTACTGCATCAACAGAACCGGATGCACCCCAACCACCATCACGTACGGAGTTGAATACGGGGTTGCGTTGCATGGTGTAAACCAGGCGGTTTACAGTCAAGGAGCCACCAACACGAACAGAAGCAACGTCACATACAATGGAGTCACCAGGTACGTTCAGTTCGTCGCTACCGTTATTCTGAGCAGCGTCAAAACGAACGCTGTTTGCAGCCAGGTTACCCATGTCAATCTGACCAATTGTAGGCCAGTTATCATTGGCAATATCCAACTCACGAGTCGACATTCCAGGGCCTTCAGCAGTGTAAGCAGTCAAACGGACATTATCAAAGTAAGGAGCAGGATAACCATCGTCACCGATGAAGCCCCAGTTCCAACCCAGCTCGTAACAGGTCAACTGAACCTGTGCGTGAGTCAGGCCAGGAGCCAGCAAGTCACTGACAACATCGCCAGCGCGAACGTAATCTGGTCCACCGTAGTAAACGAAGTTACGATCAGCCCAGGATGCAGACAGAGCTGCAGCTTCGGAAGTACCGGAACGAACACTCCAGGTGTAGAACATACCCGGGGAGTCGGGGGACAGATCTTCGTGACGAAAAATACCAAAGGTCAACTGAGAACCAATGTAGCCGCCGCCGGCAGGCCATTCAACAACAGGGCTTTCAATGGCATTGTACATGTAAGCAGCAGGATCGTCGACAATGGCAGCACCACCAGTGGTGTTGACAATGTAGCCGCCGGGTCCGTAACACCAGTCCTGGCAATAGCTAGGACCAACGCCCGGAACCTGGGTGCCATCATCAATAAAGGCTACCTGGGGGCTGTAGTTAGTGTAACAAGGATCGATTTCTTCCAGACCTTGCCAAATTTGAGAAAAGTCGCCAGTACCCAGAGGGTAAGCAAATTCCCAGTCGCCATAGTCAACTGAGAAATCTTCAGTAACATCGTAGCCACCATTTGTGCAAACGGTATGGATATCATCCACGGAGCAGGCACCAGCGCTAGGGTAGTTACAGTCACCATCATCATAGGAGCCATCACTTTTGAAGTTGATATCGAAACGAACTTCATCAGCATTGTCACCGACATAATCGGAGGTGCCATAGGTATGGCTGTAAGTAAACATTACGCCAGTTCCAATACCGTCAACAGAACCAGCTTCAACTGGACCATTGGCAGTAATGAATTTGAAGTAGGTGTAATCAAAACCAGGTTCACTGTCATGGCTAATAATACCAGAAACAGTAATAGTACAACTGGCGTTGGCATCAGCAACAACGTAGCTGAAGCGCATAATGTCATTCCAGCTGCTTTCGTAACCACCGTCAACATCGGTAATAGAGCAAGCGGGAATGGTTTCGTCACCACAGTACAGAGCTTGGTTACCAGCACCATTAGGGCTGTTGTAATCACTCAAGTGGAAGTGATTGACAGTTGGCTGGGTGATGTCCCAGTGGGTCCATCCATTCCAGTCAGGGTTGCCATTAATGTCTTCGAACTGGCCATTGGCACCGGCGCCGGAACCCCAAGGTCCAACGACAAAAATCGTGTCACGGCCAGATTTGGAAACTTCGGTGCTGCCACCGTGAAACACACTGTCATGGCCAATAGCCCGCTGCGGAAGACCCGTAGCGAAAGCATTCATGGCAAAGACAAGCGTGATTGCGAGGCAAACGAACATTGTGAATCTTTTCATGCTTTTCCCCCCATCGTCGACTTAAAGTCAACACATGGTTAGGCGAACGATTGCTGTGCCGCTATTGCGTGATTCATTTTGCGAGCGAGCACAGATAGTGGGCGACAATAAGCTCCTGGGTACATGTCCTGCGCACAAGTGCGCACCTTAGCCAATTCAATTTTGAAGTTTTTGCAAACGAAAAATTGAGCCACACTAAGGGTGTCAAGCGAACTAAGAATTGTTCCAGATCATTCTGGATCAAATCGGAAATCTGAGTGGAAAACTCGGATCAACGCACCTCAAGGGATAGGAACAGATTGTCTGTGAGTCGCATTATTACCTTATCTCAAAAGACAACCGCAGTCAATACCCTAATTTTCAAATGGTGTCATTTCCTCAAAAACCGACCCATTTCAATGAAACAGGCCGGTTTGGAAGGGTTTCCTTGTGGGGCCGTCACCCCTCCGAGGGAGCTACAGCAGCAAAATCGGCATAACGGGCGAAGAGCCCATATATTTCCCGTAAGAAGCTATGACGAAGAATTCTAAGATCTTTTTCCTCAGCATTCACCCTTACTTCTTCGAAATAACGGTCAATGGCCGGGCCCATTCCCGACAGGAGTGAAAACACCCCATCATAATTATGGTTGACCTCTGCATCTCTGATGCCTTCAGCAGCTTTCACAGCTTGTTGACGAAGACTTTGTTCAACATCTTCAGGCATGTCATCAAAATCCTCACCCAGAGCACCACTTCCACCGTTGCACCATCGCTGCAAGCAGGAATCCAGTTCCTCAACAGGCAACACATCACCTTTTAGAATATTCCTGCACCTTTTAAAACCGGTGGCCAGTAATTGAAAATCTTCCCGATCCCGGAAATTGTTCAGGGACTTGACCCATTCCAATGCATCTGCCGGATCTCGCCACCGAACAGGAATAACGGCCCTTACCACATCAGGGTCCTGTCCTTGGCCCTCGGTGAAGTATCCAGTCAAACGGGTCACAACAAACTCATTGATTTGTTTTTGAGTCTCTGCAATATCCGCATCCTGACCATAAGCAGCCACCTGGCTGAGGGCTTTCTGCAACGCCTGCTCCAAATTAATATGAACGGAATTGGCCAAAAGAATCCTCAGAACAGCCAGAACATGCCTGCGCAGGGCATAAGGGTCCTTAGCTCCCGTTGGAACAAAACCCGCCAACCAGCAACCAGCAACATTGTCCAGGCGATCGGCAACTGATAATAATGAGCTGACTTTGTCATCGGGTAATGCCCCTGTGGCTGACCGAGGCAAGAAGTGTTGTTCAATAGCCCGGCACACAGCAGTCGATTCACCTGCCAGCTCGGCATAACGGGCCCCAATAAATCCTTCTAGCTTAGTGAATTCCTTGCCGTCCTTGATCATCTCACTGACAAGATCGCTTTTGCAAATGACAGCAGCCCTCTCGAGAGCTGCTTTTTCTTCAGGACTTCCAGACCAACCATGATCCCACAGCCAGACACTTAAACCAGCCAGACGCTTTGTTTTGTCCAAAACTGAACCAAAATTCTCCATCCAGGTTACCGAACCGAGCATTTCCGTACGCTCATCTGGTGATTTTTTCTGATCGAAATTCCAGTAAAACAAGGCGTCATTGAGGCGGGCATGAAGGACTTTTTCGTTTCCAGCAACAACATTAGCCAAATAATTGTTGCCTCCGCACCTCACGGCAGCGAAGCAGGGTTTTAACCCTGTCGAGTCATTTTTCTCCACTGAAAAGTACTTTTGATGGCTTCTCATGGCAGTTGTCACCACTTCGGCCGGAAGATCAAGATACTCATCCCCAAATGTCCCTAGGAATGGTGTAGGGTATTCGCAGAGGAAAACCACCTCAGTAAGCAGTTCCTGGTCATCGAGTAGTTTAGCTTCTGAGTCGTGCCCGGAAATGACCTCAAGCAAACCTTTACTGATGATCTCTCGCCGCTCTTTATGGTCTGCAATAACCCCGGCCTCTTTCAATTTTACAAAATATTCACCAGGATTTTGCAAAGAGACTTCTTTGTCGGATGACAATGTGCGATGACCGCGCGTTTGACGGCCGGATTTTAAATAATCGACTTTCATATCAACAACCTCATCACCCAGCAAAGCTACCAGCCATTGCAAAGGACGAGCGTAATCTAGATCATAACTCCCCCACTTCATGGTTTTCCGGAAAGGAATTCCCAGAATAATTGAGGGCATTAAATCCTGCAAAACCTCAGCCGCGGACTTACCGGGCTCAACCCTCTTGGCCAAAAGGAACTCGCCTCGTTTGTCCTGCCCTCGGCCACACTCTGTAATATCGAGGCCTGCTTTTTTTGAAAACCCAATAGCAGCGGGAGTGGGATTGCCATCGGCATCAAAAGCAACGCTCACCGGTGGACCCTTAATTTCAACATTTCTATCAGGCTGACGAACAGAAAGGCCTTCAACCAGCAAAGCCATACGGCGAGGAGTAGCTACAATACGCAAAGAGTCCCAACTGAGGTAATTACTCTCCAGAGCCTTTACTGTTGTTTTCTCAAAGTGCTCCATGGCCCCGGGAATAAACCGGGCGGGAATTTCTTCACTGCCAATTTCCAGGAGGAATGGTAATTTTTCACTGTTTTTTAAATTTTCCTGACTCATTCGGCTAGCTTCTCCTTGAGCAGAGGGAATCCCAGATCTTCCCGGCTTTTGACATAAGATCGAGCCGCCAGGCGAGATAAGTTTCTCACCCTGGCAATATATCCAGTTCGTTCGGTTACCGAAATGGCTCCACGAGCTTCCAACAGATTAAATAAATGGCTGCATTTGATTACAGCATCGTACCCAGGGTAGACCAAACCCATTTCCAAAAGGGTGCTGGCTTCTTTTTCCTTGTCCTCAAAATGACGGCGGTACATTTCCACATCTGCATGGTCAAAGTTAAATCCGGAATACTCAATCTCATATTGACCCATAACCTCAGCCCAGGTCAGGCCTCCACCCCAAACAATATCCTTAACATGATCCACTTCCTGAATGAACATACAAAGCCTCAGCAAACCGTAAGTTAATTCAACAGATACAGGCTTGCAACGAACCCCTCCAACTTGTTGGAAATATGTAAATTGAGATACTTCCATACCATCCAGCCAAACTTCCCAGCCCAATCCAGCGGCCCCCAGAGTCGGGCTTTCCCAATCATCCTCTACAAATCGAATGTCGTGCTCTTCAGCTTTAATGCCAATACTGGCCAGACTTTGTAAATACAATTCCTGACTGTTTGTAGGATTGGGTTTGAGAATAACCTGATATTGAAAGAACTGATGAACCCGATTGGGATTTTCCAAATACCGACCATCCTTGGGTCTTTTGCTGGGCTCCACATATGCCACTTTCCAAGGTTCAGGGCCGAGAGAACGCAAAAAAGTATTGGGATTGAAAGTACCAGCCCCCACTTCACTGTTATACGGTTGAGTAATTACACAACCATAATCACTCCAGAACTTCTGAAGGTTAGCAATCATTTGCTGGTATTCCATCATATCAAGATTTCTCCTTGGACTTAATTGTCACAGTCGCACTTGGTGCAGGTCTGAGCAGTTCCAAAGCCGATGGCAGACGATACCCAGGCAAATGAAACCCCAAAAAACGATGCAAATGGCCTCCGATTTCCCGCCGCAGGGCTCGGGGCATTTCTTCAAAACCATCTTCCACAAAAGAACCGGTCTCATAATTTCTGAATTCCTGAAGGGCTCCAGCACTCAGAGGACGACCTCCCCCAATTTTCACACCGCATTCTGAACAAATCAAACCGCCCTCAGTAACATCAAACCACAGGGCCCCTGAGGGCCGTTGATTCGATTCAGCAGTGGTCTCATCCAAAAAAGCCACCTTCCCGCAGGAAGAACAGCAATTCACTTCCGGATCCAAACCATGACGGTGCAGAAACTGCCATTCAAAAGCAAAAAACAACCGACCGGCACAAGCTTCGGGGAAAGACGATAACATCCGGATGAAAGCATCGCAAACCTCAAACAACTCTTCGCTGGCAGGTTCATTGTCCGTAGACTCAGCTGGTCGGCATCGATCAACTAATTCCAGGACAGCCAAAAGATAGGCAGACTGCTCCAGGCTGAGACCTGTCGTCATTGGATCCCACTGCACCGACCCCGAACGAAGATACTGCAATTCCCGGGTTGCATTGAGGGAAAATTCAACATTTAAAATCCGCCCCGGTTCCACCAGGGGCCTTAGTGTCGAGCGAGGGCGCCGGGCAGCCTTGGCCAGCAACCGTACAAAACCCTGATCCTTCGTCAAAACCGAAGTAATAACACTGGTTTCTCCACAAGGCCAGGATCGTAAAACAACCGCATCACAACTAACAGACGGTTGGTTAAGAATCCCCATGGTTATTTACGTCCCCAACCCAAGCAACAGCACTGCCAACCCAAAATAAATGAGCAATCCGACAATATCATTGGCCGTGGTAATAAAAGGACCTGTGGCAACTGCCGGATCAACCCCGAGGCGATGCATTAGAAGTGGAATTCCCGAACCTGCCATGGCAGCAAAAACAATAACGGCAAGCATTGAAAGACTTAAAACCAGGGAGACCTGCTGGTCACCATTCAAGGCAAAAGATACCACATAACTGAGTAGGGCGATGGAAATACCAGTGAGTAAGGCCGTACCTAATTCACGCAGCAAGTGTCGTCCAAGGTGGAAAAAGTCCAACTCACCAGTCGCCAGGCCACGAACAACAACACTGGAAGTCTGGATGCCAATGTTTCCGGCCATCGCCATAATCATTGGGATATAAAAAGCCAGAGCCACCCGGGATTCCAAACTGGCTTCAAAATGATCAAGAACGGCTACAGCTCCGACTTGACCCATCAAAGCCCCAGCCAACCAAGGCAATCTAGACCGGGCAACACGAAAAGAAGACTGCTCGCCAAATTCATGAACACTCACCCCGGCCAGACGGGAAATATCTTCAGTCGCCTCATCTTCCATAACATCCAGTACATCATCAGCGGTAATTCTTCCCACCATTTTTAAACGATGGTCCACCACAGCAAGATTAATGAGATCGTGCATCCGGAAAAAGGCGGCAACTTCTTCCTGGTCAAGATCCACATTCACATACAATGGATCAGGGTCCATAACGTCCTGAACCAGCGTCGACGGTGAGGCCAGCAAAAGATGAATAAGAGAAAGCACACCGGTTAATGTACCTTTACCATCAACAACAAAAACATAGGTTGTTTCTTCGAGATGATCTTCGTCCATTTGACGAAGCTGATCAACGGCCTCCCCACAGGAAATGCCACCCTCAACCGCAAGGTACTCTTTGTCCATGAGACCACCCGCGGTCTCACTTTCATATTGCAGCAGTTCAGTGACTTCTTCCCGTTCCTCATCGTCCATGGCCTTCAGAATTTCCTGGGCCTGGTCCTCTTCCAGCCCGCCGAGAACATCGGTGGCTTCATCTGAAGGCATTTCCTCAATAATGTCGGCAATTGCATCAACATCCAACAAATCGAATAACGATCCCAAACTGCGGTTATCAATTTCACTGAGAACTTCTGCTAGCGGATCAGCAGGCAGGTTACTCAATACCCGAGCAGTGTCAGCCACACTCAGCGGGCGCAGAACTTCAGACAAATCGCCCGGTGCCAATTGAAGAGCCAATTTTGTGATTTCTTCATCTGCACCTTGGTCAAGAAGCTGGGTGAATTTTCTTTCCAGAGCATGATGCTCGGCTTCAAGATTTGAAGGATTCAACTTTTTTTCATGATGTATGGGTTCAGCTTCAAAAGCCTTCGAGTCGCCACGATTGTTATTTTTATTTTCATTCACCATTATGGGAATCCTCTCCACCGGAAACGTTGATCGGCATCATATCATTTCCTGACAACTGACCCAAAATACTCGCCTGGTCAACAGTCATTATAGCCCCACCAGAGACAATCAACTTAATGGCATCTTCAACAAGAATATCAGTTTCTTTAACATCAGAACGGGGAACAAACAAAAGATACCCACTTGTAGGGTTTGGCGTGGTTGGCAAAAACACACTGACCAAATTTTCATTGGATTCATCTCGAGTAACAAACCCCAGGCAGAACAACCCAATTCTTGGGTATTCAAAAAGAACCACTTTTTGGAAAGCGGTTCTGCGATCCTGAAGAAAGACCTCAGACAATTGTTTTGTCGCTGAAAAAAGACTTTTGACCACAGGGATGCGTGCAAAAAATCGGTCAACCAATCGGAAAAATGCCATTCCAATAAGATTCCGTGTAAACAATCCCACCACAGTGATCGCAACAAGAAAAACAAACAACCCCAATAACGTCAGAACGAATTCTGGATAGGTTTCCCCAAGCCCGGGAATTTTCCCAACAAAAGGCCGGACCCCAACACTTAGCACTTGGTAAATACGCCAGAGAATCCAACAGGTAATGGCCAAGGGAGTGATGGCTAATAAACCAGTCAGGAAATGGCGCCGTAGAAAATTCAGCATAACGGTCTCCGGAAAAGAAAAATCATGCTTCCTCTTTTTTCTTAAAACCCGTCAGAGTATGATCCGAAACAAACAAAACTCTGGTGATTCGTTGTCCCGACACACCTTCAACAGTTACAGAGTACCCCGAAACCACAACCTGGTCCCCATCTGCGGGAACCTTACCAGCCGCTTCATAAACCAAACCGGCAAGGGTTTCACTGGTGTCGGCTCCTTCGGCGTCCTGTAAATCGACACCAACTATTTCTTCAAAATCATCTAACGACAATTTGGGATCCAGTCTCACACGTCGGTCATCGAGCCACTGAACCAACTCCTCATCAGCATCAAACTCATCCTCAATTTCACCAACAATTTCCTCAATTACATCTTCAAGAGTGACCAGCCCCGCCGTGCCGCCATATTCATCAATAACCACGGCCATGTGAATGCGTTGATTGCGAAATTCGTCAAGAACTTCATCAATTTTTTTGCTTTCAGGAATGAAGTAGGCGTCCCTGACTAAATCTGAAAGTTTCATGTTTTGCGAATCAAAACCTCCATTCTTTACAAGCTTTAATAAATCCTTGCTGTAAAGAATTCCAATTACCTGATCAATGTTGCCCTTGAAAACAGGAATTCTGGAATGGCCGTTTTCATTAACCTGATCGACAATATCACTGACCTGAGCATCGGCATCCAGAGCCGCCATATCTATGCGCGGAACCATAATTTCCCGAACTGCTGTATCGTGAAATTCAAAAATACTTTGAATCATCTCCCTCTCGTCACCATCGAGTGCCGACTCTTCGGTTTCCGAATTAATAAGTTCACGAATTTCGCCTTCGGAAAGATGCTGTTGCATATCTCCCACCCAAATCGTATCTCCCATTTTGTCCATGGCGGCAAGAAGCAAAGAAGCCCATGGATCCAATAACCAGAACACCGGATAAAGTACTGTTCCGGCAACCTTGGAAAATGACACTGCCAGGGTGGTGGCTAACATTCGGGACAAGGCTCCGCCCAACGACCAAGCCGTCAAAATTCCCAATACAAAAAACAGATAAAACAACCAGGAGCTGGCTTCAGGGAGAGCCACTTTTAAAAAGCTTCCCCAAGAGAAACCACCCAGGAGAGAAAGTGTTAAAAAAAATGTTCCCGTAGTGATTTGAAAACGTCGTGGATTTGCCAAAAAACCATTTAAAACCCGTCCAACGCTATCCTCTTCCAACAACCCATTTCGATGCAAACCCGAGACCCGATAGAAAGCTGAAATAAGGCCCACAACAATCATTGCCAAAAACCAGAACACCACTGCAGGTATTAAATACATTAAAAAATCAGTCATTAAATTCCGCCTTCATTCAACGGATGCTTGAGGTGACACGAACCAAGAATTTCTGTTTCTTCTTTTCGCATGGCCAGAGTTTGCTCAACTGTTTCATGGTCCCAGCCCAGGAGGTGCAAACAACCATGAACAACCAGCATTGGGAGTTCTGTTTCAGGCTTCCAACTTCGTTCGGCACACCTTTGAAAAATAAAGTTTGGAGCTAAAATTATTTCACCAATTTCAGAGTCATTCAACGCATCAGCAGATCCTGCAATTCCGTCCATCCACAAATCAACATAGGCATGATTTATTCCTTGAGGAAGATGAGAACCCTCCCCACTTTCCGACAGTAGATAAGAAAAAGAAAGAACGTCGGTAACAGTTTGCTTGCCTCTGAATTCTTCATTCAGACTCTTCATGTTGTCATCGTCAACCAGAACCAAATTAAAATTCCATTCCCCATTTCCCATGCCGGAGACAAGTTTTTGGTAGAGACCCATCTGATCCGTTACAAGATCATCGGCAGGTGTTTGAGTACGGCGGTCTATTAGCCGGGGAATCATTGGCGTGACTTCCTTTTTCCCTTTTTCTCAGGGACTGATTCCGAGTCTTTTCCTCTTTGTCCCGGATAAACAATTCGTGAGTGATGGATGCCAGTTAACAACGGAATAAATGACTCTCTGATCCTAGCCAGATCACTCAGAGTCAGGCCCGACTCATCCATCTCTCCGCTAAGAGCTCTTTTATCTATTACCTGTTTCGTAATTTCCCTGATTCGACTGGCCGTTGGTTTAGCCAAAGAACGAGTGGCTGCTTCGGCGGCATCAGCCAACATCAAGATGGCAGTTTCCCGAGACCGGGGCTTGGGACCCGGATAACGGAAATCATCAACTTTAACCGAAGCATTCGAATCGCTACTTAAAGCTTTGTGATAAAAATATTCCATAACCATGGTGCCATGATGTTCCGGAATAAAATCAATCACAGCTTGTGGTAACCGCCATTTTCTCCCCAGTTCGATTCCATCTTTAACGTGGGCCCCAATAATCAGGGCGCTCATGCTCGGACTAAGCTCATCATGTTTGTTTCGATTGACATTTTGATTTTCAACATAGTATTCCGGTTTTTCCATCTTACCAATATCGTGAAAAAGTGCTCCCACACGAGTCAGCAATGAGTTTGCGTCAATGGCACGGGCTGCATGCTCACTCAGTTGCCCCACAACCTGACTGTGGTGATATGTACCCTGAGCCTCCAAGGCCATGCGTTGCAACAAGGGATGATTCAAATCTGACAATTCCAACAAAGTCAAATCACTGCAAACTCCAACCAGGGGTTCAATGACCGGCAGCATAAACAACCCGAAAGCAACCAGCAGTACCGGTGCAAAAACACCCACCAGATAATCACCCGTATTCGGTGCAGATCCGGTTTGTTCCAAAAGGAAAATTAAAGATATCGATAAAAATGTAAGGACCAGAATGGTTTGATAAAATTGCGCCCGCCGACGAATTCGCCGAACAGAACCCACCGTCACCATTCCCAGGAAATACCAGGCCAGCACCTGCCCTGCCGAGTATCCAGGCAGAACAGCAACAAGAGTTACCCCCAGCAGAGTAACATTATAGCCAACTTTATCCCGAAACAGAACCGTCCCCAACAGAGAAAGCAAAATTACCGGAACACCAAAAACACCCAACTCCAAAGTCCCGAGAGAGAAGCTGGATCCAACAAGAAAAACGGCTAAAATAATGGACAGAGCCACAATAATTCGAACGTTGTAAAGCGAACCGGGAAAATGGACATGCCCGAACCACCCAAAGAGCCCTAAAGTGAAAGCCAACAAAACAGTCCGGCTAAAGAAACGAGTCAGTTGTCCCGATTGGGAGTCCCCTGCTCCGGCTGCAATCATTAGTTGTTCCAATTCATTCAGAAACAACTCCTGTTGCGGTGTCACACGGACACCTTGGTCAATAATTCGCTCCCCTTTTATGAACTCCCGATCGGCCACCACCGTATTACGTGCCAATTCCTGTCGAAGTCTTGTTTCCTGAGCGGAATAGACAAGATTTGGACGAACAAAATGGCGCATTTGAGAGGCAGTCCCAACCGCCATTACCGGTTCAAATCCTTCGGCAATTAATTCAGAAGTCAAACGATCCTGAAGTTCTGCCTGACTGACAACACTGGATCGGTTCCTAAAACTTTCACTGCCCTGGGTTGCCACCACAACCCTGTCATAACGACCAGGAGGCAAGACATCGACAACACCACCAGCCAATACTTTTTTCCAGGCCTTCTCCATTCTAATTACAACAGAATCCCCCGGATCAGAAGAAAGCAATCGGTTCAGGGCTACTTGGCCAATGCCGGGGAACTGCAGGGAGAAAAATCCAACTTTTTCATCCATTGTTGAAATTGAGTCCTGCAAAGCAGCTTCAACAGAATTCAACCAGAGTTCCATTCTCGTACCGGAGGCCTCGACAACGCGGTGGGCATCAGCCTTTAGAACTGGCGGCTCAACAACCACTTTTTGCAACCGGAGCATTTCAACATCCTGCTCGGCCAAAGGGGCTTCGAATGTGAAAGGAGCCCGAATTTGGTGAGGAGCAATTTCGCCTACCCCGGGAAAATCCATGTTCAGTTTTTTAACAGGAGGAAAAAGAAAAATATGCAAAACAAGAATGGCAATTCCACACAACAAGGGAACAGTCAAATTCTGTTTTGCCTTTAAAGGCCGAACTGTGGCCAGACCACTTCTGCGTCCAGCATTTCCTGACTCCCGCATACGAGGGCTCCGAGTCAAAAAACTGCGAACACGCAACCATAACATGGACATGGTCAAAATCCTTTCCACAGACAAACCAGTGAGCAACAAACAGGTCAGAGATTTTCTGATTCAACCCCAGCGGCTTCAAAAGCGTCAACAATTCGCCTCACCAAAGGATGACGCACGATATCCGCACCATCGAGATCCACAAAAGAAACACCTTCGGTTTCCCCCAGGATCTCCTGGACATGAACCAAACCGGACTTATCCCTGGTATGCAGATCAATTTGAGTAATGTCTCCGGTGATCACAGCTTTGGACTGAAATCCCAAGCGTGTTAAAAACATTTTCATTTGCCCCACGGTGGTATTTTGGGCTTCATCCAGGATAACAAATGCATTGTTCAGGGTTCTCCCTCGCATATAAGCCAAGGGTGAAGCTTCAATGACACCGCTGGCCAGATAGCGTGATATCTTAGCCGCTCCTGTAATGTCAGACAAAGCATCGAAAAGAGGCCGTAAGTAGGGATTGATCTTGTCCTGCAAATCACCAGGTAAAAAGCCCAATTGTTCCCCGGCTTCCACCGCGGGCCTTACCAAAATAATACGGTCAACCAGCTGACGTTTCAGGTAATCCATTGCCATAACAACAGCCAGGTATGTTTTGCCTGTTCCCGCAGGACCAATAGCAAAGACCACATCATCCTGACGCACTGCATCAACATATTTTTGCTGTCCGGCAGTCTTTGCTCGCACTGCCAAACGACTACTGCTGGCAAAAAGAATAGGGTCTTCCCGGCTATCATCAGCAGGAGTTAAGCCCTCTTCGCTGCTAATCCGGTCCCAAAGGTAAGACACAGTCACTTCATCAATTAATTGACCATGCCGTACCCTTTCCACCATCTCGACTAAAACCTTTTGCACATCGGCTGCACCGTGGTCGTCACCGGTAATTACCAATGCGTCATCCCGAACAACCAGAGTCCCGGAAAATTGTTTTTCCAGGAACCTCAGGTTGATGTCACGAGGACCGGTAAGACTGAGCAGATCAATCCCTTTTGCCTCCACCCTTACTTGTTTCTCGCGAACGGGGCCCTTGTTTTTACTCGACGATTTCATTCGGATTCGACTTCCTTCTGGTCCGCTGTTTCAGGTTTCGGTCGCGGAACCACTTTCAGGCACAATTCTTCAAGTTGATCGTCACTGATGTGGCCGGGGCTGCGGTCCAAAGGCGACGCAGCCAAATTGGTTTTTGGAAAGGCAATTACTTCTCGCAAAGAAGGGCTTTTGGTCAAAAGCATAACCAATCGGTCCAGACCCAAGGCAATTCCACCATGAGGTGGGGCACCAAATCCAAGAGCATCCAAAAAGAAACCGAATTTTTCCAGATATTCATCCGGTTCCATTCCTACAATGCGGAAAACTCTTTCTTGCAATTCTCGCTGATGAATCCGGATACTTCCGGAACCCAATTCCACACCATTGCAAACCAGATCATACAACTGAGCTCTGCCTTTGCCGGGATCCTCTTCCAAGCCATCAAGGTCTTCAGGACGAGGCTGTGTGAACATATGATGGCAAGCAGTCCATGCACCGGACTTTTCATCTTTTTCGAAGAGTGGGAAGTTACGAACCCAAGCCAGTGCCCAGCTGTCAGCCGGAATCCAGTCAGCCTTGGCTGCGATCTCCAAACGCAAAGCCCCCATGGCTTCAACTGCCATTTTCCAATCGCCGGCAATAAACAGGAGTAAATCTCCTTCAGAACAACCGGTACGCTCTTTCAAAGCCAATTGGAAGTCGTCGCCCAGGAATTTTGCAATACCGGTTTCAAATCCATTTTCAGTTACCTTCAGGCGGGCCAGGCCAAAAGCGCCTCTGGTTTTAACAAATTCTTCAAGCTCATCAACCTGCTTGCGGCTCCAGGAAGCCAAACGAGTGGCGTTCAAACAGCGTACTGTTCCGCCTTTTTTTATAGTGGATTCAAAAACGGAAAATCCACAATCCGGAACGATATCATCCAAAGTGTGCATGGGGCTACCGAAACGCAGATCAGGTTTGTCAGAGCCATATAAATTCATGGCGTCGTCGTAACTGATCCGCAAGAAAGGCGTAGGCAGATCAATGCCAAGGGTTTCTGTAAAAATAGCCGAAACCATTTCTTCAATGATGGAATAAACTTCTTCTTCAGTTACAAAGCTCATTTCAAGGTCAATTTGTGTGTGTTCCGGTTGGCGGTCTTTGCGCAAATCTTCATCCCGCAAACAACGAGCCAATTGGAAATAGCGATCCACACCGCCAGCCATAAGCATTTGTTTGTAAAGCTGGGGCGACTGCGGCAAAGCATAGAATTGACCATGGTGGATACGACTGGGTACCACATAGTCCCGAGCCCCTTCCGGGGTCGTTTTAATTAACAACGGAGTTTCCACTTCCAGGAAATCCTGGTCTGATAAATACCGCCGGGCAGCCATGGACGCCAAGTGCCTAATCTTTAAATTCCGAGCCATCACCGGATGACGCAAGTGCAAATACCGGTGCTTCAAACGAAGCTCTTCACTGGCATCCTCCGCTTGGTCAATCTGAAACGGCAGAGGCAAACAAGTATTAAGAATTTCAACCTTGGTTGCCACAATTTCAATGGCTCCGGTAGCCATGTCCGGGTTGACCATATCATCGGGTCGGGGTCGAACGGTGCCGGTTATTCCCAGTACTGATTCCAATTTGAAACTTTTGGCCAGTTCCAAAGGTTCTCCATCTTCAAAAACAACCTGAACGTTTCCGTAGCGGTCCCGAAGGTTTACAAAAACTACCCCACCAAGGTCTCGGATTTTAGCAGCCCAGCCAGCTACCTTGACTTCCAGTCCCACCATGGACTCCCCTACGCTTCCGCAGCGGTGTGTCCTTACACTGTTATTGTTGGTACTCACCCGTTCATAACCTCCTGAACTGCAACCAGCAAATCACTGCCTGCAACCTGATTTTGTTCACCTGTATTCAGATCTTTTAACTGCACAGTTTGGACCTTTATTTCATCAGGCCCAACCACCAGCAAAATTTTTGCCTGTCTCAAATGAGCCGACTTGGCCTGGGCCTTCAAAGAGCGCCCCGAAGTATCAACCTCTACACTGAATTCTTTTCTCAAAAGCTCAGCAAGGTGCAAACCATATTCCTGATCTGGCAAATCCCTGCAGGCAACATAAACCTCAACCGGCGATTGGCGACTTCGCTGAGGATCAAAAGGCTTATCGTTCAAGTGCAGCAGAGTGCGTTCAACGCCAATGGAAAAGCCAATGGCTGCAGTAGCAGGTCCCCCACATTGTTCCACCAGATAATCATATCGTCCACCGCCCGCAAGACTGCTTTGCTTACGGCCACTGTTGGCCGTAAATTCAAATGTAGTACGGCAGTAATAATCCAACCCCCGCACCAAAGCAGGGTTGTTTACAAAAGGAACCCCAAGTTCTTTTAGAGTCCGCAAAACCACATCATGATGATCAAGGCAACCCTGACAAAGGGCTTCGGTAATGGGCTTGAAACCAGAGAGTAAACCAGCCACTCCGTCATCTTTTGCATCGTACAGACGCAGGGGATTGGTTTCAATTCGCCCACGCATAGACTCAGGAATTTGCTCAATGTTGTCCTTCAGAAAAACCGTCAGGTCTTCCAGGAAAGCAGGGCGGCACTCTGGACAACCAATGCTGTTCACATGAACCTCAACACCTTCAGCACCAACAGCCTCAAAAAGAGCCATGGCGGTTTGAATGACTTCAGCATCCAAAACAGGGCTGTCACTGCCCAGGGCCTCAACTCCAACCTGATGAAATTGACGATACCGGCCAGCCTGAGGTTTGTCGTGCCGAAACATGGGCCCAATGTAGAAGAACTTCACCGTACCCGGCTGACGCATCAAACCATTTTCCAGATAAGCCCGAACTACCGATGCGGTCATTTCAGGCCGAAGAGTCAGGCTGTCACCACCCTTGGTTTCAAAAGTGTACATCTCTTTATCAACAATGTCGGTGCCTTTACCAACCGAGCGTAAAAAAAGGTCCGTGGGTTCAAGAACCGGCGTGCGAATCTCACCATAGCCATACCGGGTCAGAACTTCATTCCAGCGTTGTTCACACCACCGAAGCTGTTCCATTTCCTCCAGGAGAATATCCCGGGTCCCTTTCATTCGACGATACCGCAGCTTCATTTCAACCTTTCAAATTGCAGATCTGTAATTTCCAATAGGACCCGACAATATGCATTATTTTCCTTCTGGAGGCCAATCCCCAGAGAATTTTCGGCGAACCAATTCAAAATCAGGTTCCAGAAGAATGTTAAAACCTGTAAGTCCCACGGCTCCGAGCTGTTCAATCAAATGATGAATATTTTGAGATTTTAGGGATGGGTCTTCAGAATTTTCACCTGACCGCCCCAGCAAAGCGAGACTATCGGCCCATTTAAGTCTCTCCACCAAGGGTATTTTCCGTGAGGCCATTACAACCAGGTCAGGAACAGGATCCGTATGATCTTTGACGATCCACTCTTTGGGGTCCAGCAAACCAGACCGAAAAAAAGAATCAGCATCCCATTGGCGCACGCAAGCAAAGTCGAACGCCCCCAAGCGCAGGGCATGAAGTACCGGTCTGTGGTCATATGGATCAGGACCAAAAGAGCAAAGACTTAAATCCGCCTGGGAATTCACACTTCCCAACGAAACAAGCGAAAGAGAGTCACCAAACACGGTTCGCCTGGCATGATTCATCCATGGCTGCTTCACTTCAGACATGTCCGCACGCGAGACAACCACCCCACGGGGGCGCAAATTGTCCGGTAGCTTGCGTCGACCGCAGACAAGTAAGCCAAAGTCATCCTGAGCAAGTTGCAGAGCCAGGCCATCGGGACAAAGTACAAAATCTACACCCTTTTGGGCTTCTTTGAAAAATTCTGAAGTTTTATTTACCACGACCAAGTTCATGGATTGTCCACTGGCATCTTCCAGAACTGAGCAGATGGACTCAAAAAGTTCCTGCCTTTCGGGGCCGGAATGAGGACCATCAAAAACGAGGAATACACCCTGAAGGTTGTATCCCCCTGAATCGGGAAAAAGTACGGCAGCAAAAGCCAGAACCAAGACCAGCAAGGCAGCAATGAGGGTAACCCAAGGCAGACTTTTCTTCCTATCATGCTGATAAATTGTATTATCAGTCATCTTCCCCCTCCACAGGCCTTGTAAATACATCTGAATCCAAATCTTCAGATGAAGAATCTGCAGAGGCCCCCGACCCCACAATCACTTGAAAAGATGGAGGATCCAGTCCAATAACTTCCAACCAGGGAGGGCTGTCAATTTGGCCGGGGAGTTCGTAAATCCCATCTTCCAGGGCACCAACCGAAACAGTCACCATGAACCGATTTGCAGTCAGAGCACTCACTGAATCAGCAACACCCCTGACCATTACATCCACAACAGGAGGCGAAACCCCGACAGCCGGACGGCCGGCATCAACAAGGGGAACCACCGGAATATTAGCCAAAGTTCGGTCACTGAGGGAAGCAATTTGGACATCCAGTGATACTTTGCTGGTCACCAGATACAAAAACTCTCCAGGTTGCTCAAGAGGTACGCTGATGTTGCCGCTTTTCTGTAATTCAGAAAAATCGATGGGTTTAGCCACAATTTTTAAATTTTCCTTAAAGAACCGGCTGGGTCCCGAAACAAGTACAGAATCGGGTTTCAAATATGGTGTTTCAAGAAAGGCCAGCCCTTTGGGTAATTGCCCTGATTGGTCCTGTACAATGGGTAAAAGACGGAATTCCTGTTTGTCCACAGTCAGGCGCAGCCGGACTTTTGGTTTGATTGCTACAACTTTCAAATCAGAAAAGACATCTGTGGGAACCACCTCGTAGGAAAACTCCTTTCCCGGTTCCTTGTCCCACAAATTTACCCGAACCTCCCCCACGTATCGCTGAAAAAACCGATGAAGGAACAAACGAAGCTTGCTGCCTTCCAAAACAACATTCACATGGGAATCTATCTGACTGCCTTCAAGAGTGAGATTCTCTCCCAGGCCGTGAATAACCAAAGGCAAATTGGCTGACTGCTGCACAGTTGAATGAGATGCCACCTGTACCCAGATAACAATGGAAATCAGCAAACAAGAAATTTTTAACCCCAGCCTGTTCATGGCCTGCTTCCCTCTCCAGGCAAACGTAAAATCTGGCCTACAGCCAGAGATGCAGATTGCAGTAAATTGTGTGATTTTATTTCATCAATGGTGGTATCGAAACGGCTGGCAAGAGCCCACAAGCTGTCGCCTTTGCGCACCGAATAATTCTCTCGCCAAATTACACGATTCTTTTGGGCCAAAACAGCTTCACCCCGAAGGTCATGCCGCCAGGATAAAAGCCCATCAGCCAGGACCCGGGCATATAGCTTTTGCCCTTTGACAGAAACCAAATTCTTTTGATCTGATTCATTGGACAAATAAGCCAACTCAACCAATGCCGAGGGCATGGCCAGTGACTTCAAAACCTGAAAACCTGCTTGTTTGGCTTTGCGCTTTTGAGCAATCTGGCTCGCATCTGCTGCCATCAGAATATGTTCGGACAGTCGGGCCGACTCATGCAGAACAGCCGTCATTCGCATATCCATCAAAATCCTCATGACCCAATCATCTGAAGGCTTTTCCGGGTCCAACCCAATCAGATCCGCTGCATTTTCCTTGTCTGCCAATTCACTGGCTTGACGATCGGTTGCCCCCTGAAGGGAAAGAAAATAAATTTCCATCCCCTTAATGTCTTTTTTCCGGTGAGTATTACAATGAACACTCAGGAATAAGTCACCCCGGACTTCTCTGGCAATTTCAACCCGTCGGCCCAAATTGGGATAATAATCTCCACTACGGGTCAGTACAGCCCTATATCCGGGAATGGAATCGATGAGATTGGCCAACTCAAGACAAACCTTCAGAACAATGTCCTTCTCCTGGAACCCTTTTCGAACCGCACCCGGATCCAGACCTCCATGCCCCGGATCAATAACAACAGTAAACAATTCATTCAGGCCAGGGCGCATTGTCACTGAAGAAGGCTGGGAAGAAGGTTGGGCAATCACTGATTTTGTTTCAGTTTGTTCACCAAAAACATCTAAAACCACACGATAGGGTAACGATGACGTTGCCGGCAATGAAAACACTTTAAAATCAGAACTCTTAACAAGGTCCAAGACCACCTGCGACCTGCTCGGACCCGGGTTGCAGCGAATGGCATGCACTAAGTTATCTTGCACAACAATACTGGCAGAATTAGAAAAAGAAAAACCAGGTAAGTTCACCGCAACCCGGTGGGGGGAATTAATTTCCCTCACTTCGTATGATGCACTGGAACTCAGATCCAGCACAACTCGAGTTTTTTCAGGACCTGAAAAATATCGTATTTGCAAGACTTCGGGTCCCGGGGCCGCCCTCAACCCCCCACTAATCCATGAAGAGAAAAACAGAGCCCAACAGAGCACAAACATAACCACATGTCTGGTTTTGCCAATGAGGTTGGGAGAATCCCGAAACATGAAGTTCGCTCCTTCGACGGCCATTTAACTATGCAATAAAAAGATATGGTAACAAACGATGGCATCAGTTCCTTCCGAAACCCTCTGAACCAAGGAAAACTTAACACATAGCTGCTATTGTTCCCATAGAAAGTTACAAAATGGAAAAGCAAAAAATATTAAATAAGTAATGAATTCCTGGCGGTCTTAATCAACCATCAGTTCCTGCTGGCATAGGAGTCCAAAATATAGGAAACAGGATTCACCGATCGTCCCTGAATACGGATTTCATAATGAAGATGAGGTGCCGTACTACGTCCAGTATTACCTGAAGTAGCAATGACCTGACCTCGTTTGACTAAATCGCCCTTCTTCACATCCTGCCGATTCAAGTGAGCATAAACAGTAACCACCGAGTTTCCATGATCAACTTTGATCACTTTGCCGAGTCCTCGTTGATGCTGAACAAGAACAACCACTCCATCGCCGGTCACCCGAACTTCAGTACCAGTAGGAGCCGAAAAGTCCAAACCATGGTGAAATCGGCCTTTTCCTGTAAAAGGATCATCGCGTAAGCCAAATCGGGAGCTGACCCAGCCAATATCAATTGGTCGAATGGAAGGAATTTTACAACGAATATCTTTGTGACTGCTCAAAGTATCCAGCATTGCCTGATAACCTTGTCGCTGAATTCGGGCCTGGCGCAGCATTAAGTTAACTTCTTCTCCCAGGCCTGAAAATTCATCACTGAATGGCTGCCGGGAATCGTATCCGGGAATTTCGCTGTCAAGATAGGAAAGGCTTTCACGGCCACCAATACCCGCAGCAAACGTTTCTTCATCGAGAGGGTTCAGATTGACGGCCGTAGCCACCATATTCTGCATTTCAAACGATTGATCCATTTCCAGACGCAAACCCTCAACCTGGTTTTGCAAACGATCAACCCTGACAGCCAGTTGATTATTTTCCAGACGCAATTCAGATCCCCCGGGAAGCCACCCGGAACCAGCATAAATCCCCATGCCATACATTCCAGACAGTACCACTAAAACCACAGCAACCGAGCCAGCAACGTACAAAGCCCAACGGGGAACTCGAAAATGACGCACGGGTCCGTGGTCATCCGGAGTGTAAATAAAAGAATATGTCCGCTTGAGCTTCATAACCATCCAACAATCGAAGAAAACCACCAATTTCAGGCAAATGTGACAATACTATTTGATTCAGGTTGATCTTTGTATTGTATTTTTCAGGTCCCAAAATCACTTAAGAGACCCAATTTGTCAACGTTGAACCATTATTTGCCATTTTCCGGGTCCAGAAGACCCTATCAGGAACGAATAGCAATTACTGGACCACATGAGTAAATACCATGGCAATAGAGCCAGCACCTAATGGTGCCGGCTCTATTTCTCTCTAAAAGCAACAAAGAGGCTTAATAATAATCAAGCAACAAATTACGGCTTTTTGAGGTCCGAATTTTACCCAAAGCTTTTTCCTTAATCTGCCGGATTCGTTCACGGGTCAAGCCCATGCGTTCACCAATTACCTGCAGAGTTTGGGCTTCTTCAAAACTCAAACCAAAATATTGCACAATGATGGTCGCCTCACGGTCCGAGAGATGAGACAAGCATTTGCGCACGTCCTCACGAAGGCCCCGTTGAAGAACTTCAAAATCAGGAGGTTCCTGATTACTGTCTTCCAGGACTTCGGTTAAGGGACGATCACTTCCATTGTCGCCAGAATCTTCAAGACCAAGCTCTTTCCGATCAGACCTGAGGGCGTGCACCACATCTTCAACATCCAGATCAAGCCTTTCGGCAATTTGGTGCGAAGTGGGTGAAGGATTGCCCTCATTCTGCAAAACTGAACGGGTTCTACTGATTTTAATCAACAAAGCCGTTTGGTTTTGAGGCAACCTTATTGTTCGCGATTTGTCCAGCAATGCTTGCATTATGGATTGACGAATCCACCACACGGCATAAGAGATAAAGCGGAAACCCCGTTCTTCATCAAAACGATGGGCGGCCTTCAACAGGCCAAGGTTTCCTTCGTTGATAAGGTCAGACAACATCAGCCCTTGGTGAATGTAACGTTTTGCTACTGAGACAACAAAACGCAAATTGGCTCTTACGAGAATTTGCAATGCCTCTTCTTCACCAGAGCGAATACGCTTGGCCAAGTCAATTTCTTCTTCTCTGCTCAACAATTCGTAGCGATTGATGTCACGAAAATAGACCTCCAGGCCTTTTTCGTGCATCGCGGGTAAAACATTCCTTCTGCCAGCCATAAGGATTCCTCCGTGCCAGCGTGGGGGTTGCCATTCCGTTGTCGAAACAGCTTCGGCCTAAGCCGATGGATTCGGTACGAACCGAATCCCGCCCGGACTCTCTCCAGGCATCCAGCCAAACCCCTTACAGGAGGGTTTGGTCAGTTTTCAATCCCGCCTTGGCGGGGAACAACCGTTACATAGTTCTCGGTCTCACCGGTCCGGACCAAAAAGGTCAGCGGATCGGTACGTGTGACCATTAGGTTTCTGGCTTCCTCGTAATCGGGAAGGCCGGAAATCTCATGACCATCAATAGACACGATCACATCGCCTGGACTGATACCGGCATCAGTCGCAGGCTGATTATCTTCAACAGCAACAACCATCACCCCGGTTGTTGCAGAAATTCCCAGCATATCCTTCAAGCGGGCAACTTTGGGGTTACCAGCACTGAGGTCAGCCGCAAAAATTCCAAGCCAGTTATTAGCCGCGGAATCGGCTTTACTGTCTTGCTCATTTATCCATTCAACAGGACGAATTTGGGTGCTCTGCGGAGCTCCGTCCCGATAAAAACCACAATCCACTTTATTTCCAGGTTCTGCTGCGGCAATCAAAAATTGAAGACCATTGCGGGAATCAACCTCATGGCCATCAAAAGAAACAATTACATCCCCAGCTAATAAGCCGGATTCAGCAGCAGGACCATCGGTAATAACAGAAATAACCCTGGCCCCGACCAAAGGCTGGCCATCTATTTCCTGTCCCATAACCGCAGCCATGTCTTCAGTACGAATGCCCAGATATCCGCGAATGACCCGACCATTGTCTCTCAGCTGATGATAAATGCGTTGAACCATATTGCTGGGTACGGCAAAACCAATGCCTTGCCCCTGTTGGTTCACAGCCGTATTAACACCAATGATTTGGCCACGAACATTTACCAACGGTCCCCCACTGTTACCAAAATTGATAGAAGCATCTGTTTGAATAAAATCCTGATAACGGGGAGTCAGACCACCAATGACAAGATCACTGCGACCTTTGGCACTGACAACACCAACAGTTAAACTGCTTTCGAGATTCCCAAAGGGGTTTCCCACCGCAACAGCCCAAGCGCCCACCTCAAGCTTATCGCTATCGGCGAATTCCAGAACGGAAAGGTCACGCCCAAGAGGGTCGATTTGAATCAAGGCTAAATCCGTGCTGGGATCGTCTCCACGCAGAGTGGCTTGATATTCCCGGCGTTCGCCACTGAAGCGAACAAAAATGGCATCGGCATCGGCAATAACATGGTGATTGGTCAAGATGTCCCCAGAAGCGGAAACGACAAACCCAGACCCGGTGGACGGCATTTCAAACCGCCCCCCTTTGCCTTCTTCGTCAGGAAAGAATTGACGAAACATGTCTTGCAAAGGACTGGTGCCAATACCCTCTTCGGTCATGGAACGAATGGTACGAATATTGACCACTGCGGGACGTGCAGTGTGCCCGACAGCGATAAAAGGAGATTCCTGAATTTCAGCCGAGGCTTGAGGAGGAGTTCCCAAAAGAACGGAAAGAAACAAAAATGCACACAACAAAATGGTCGCCTGGTCTGATATTAAACCAAGGCCACAATTACTTGCGCACACTGTTTGTTTTCCACAAATCCGCAACTTCACGTTTTCACCAATCTCAAAAAAAGAGTTTTCGGTGAAGGAGTGAGCTACTTCCCGGATCTTTCAAGAGGTTGCCGCCTCCGGTTTCCTCTCCAAATCACCGAGCATTACAGGGAACATGAAGATCATATCCGCATCTGCAGATATTGTCAACAGTCTTTTTTGACAGCTTGTTATCAACGTTTGTCACGTTAATGATTCGAAATGGTCCTAAAATCCTCCGTATTCCAACGATTAGGCTTCTTTTTCATGGTCATTATTCGAATCATTGGAGTTGTCAACGTTACCTTCAACAGGTTCCATCAAAATGGCGGAATCATCGTTTCCAACCTCCAAAACTGGATCTTTTAGGACTGTTTCAGTAACAGGCTCTGACTCAGTCACAGGTTGTTCCACTTCCTGATCGGCACCTCCAGCAGCACTGGCTTTTGCGTATTCAGTCTTAATATTCTCAATTTCTTCACTCTTGGCAGCCAATTCTGTTTCCAGAGTTTCAATTCGAGTTACAAGTTCCAGCAAAGGCTCCTGATTAAGAATGTTCTCTTCATCATTCTTCAAACCTGAATATACCAAACTGCCCAATTCACTGAATTGTCGTTCAATATCACGACTGATTCCAAATTTGTCCCACCGGCGAGAACCAATTTTGGCAGCCTCGGTCGTTTTGTCTGAAGTAATTGTATACCACTCCACCAGGTTGCTTTTAACTTCGTCCCATAAAGCCATGATGCTCTCCTCATCTCATTCAGTTCCAGAATTACATTTCAGGTTGCGACATTCCTTCTAATAGGGCAAATTAACCCCATGCAGAAAAATACACAACCCACAGCCATTTTTGTGGCCGATTCCCATTTCCATATTCAGCCCGATGCTGCAGAGCAGCACCGAATTGCGCAGTTCTGCCAACTGATGCAAATGTCGGAAAAGGTCGACCATTTATTCCTGTTAGGTGACATTTTCGATTTTTGGTTCGACTACCCTCACTTCCGTTTGCGAGGTTATGACGGCATTCTGGCAGCTTTGGACCGGGTTCGCGATGCTGGAACCACTGTTCATTTTGTGGGTGGCAATCACGATATCTGGGCCGCCAAATTCCTCAGTCAGCGATATGGCTCCAACAAAACTGGTGATCCATTTACCATTTCCCTGGGAAAACGCTCCATAAAGGTCTGCCATGGTGATGGCCTGCTGGGTTTTGATTGGGCCTACAATACCTTCCGAGCCATTGTACGCACTCAACTGGGAATTGTTCTGGCTAAAAGCATGCATCCTGAAATTCTTTTCGCATTCAGTGTTTGGCTTAGCGGAAAAAGCCGAGGTGCCAATCGGGACGAAGCCCTTCAAATTGAGCAAAAAGCACAGAACTGGATTGAATCCTGTAAAGAAATCGACTGGGACCTAATGGTCATGGGTCACGTCCACTATCAATTTGAAGTCACTTCAGGCAAGCAGACCTTAACCGCTCTTGCCGGCTGGTTTGATCGTTTGGGATATGGAGTTCTTCAAGATGGGGAATTCAAAATGCTGGACTTTGAAAAAGATGGCCGACCCGAATTTTAACCGAGCCGGCCCAAAAAAATTTACCAGTGCAAGTTTAATGAGAATTTATGCCCTGCATCAAAACCTTCAGTTTTGGTTTCTTCGTAAGCATAATCGACTCCCAGTACACCGGTACGGAATCCAGCACCGGCAGTCCAGCCCTGACTTTCGTAGTTTACTTTAGTACCACCACGGAGAATTAGCTGATCAATGACTTTGAACTCGGCTCCCACATGGGCTTTTTCATTGGTATCATTGGGAAAAACCACGTCACCCGTTAAAGTAACCCGACCGGCCAGTATTTCATCGGGTGACCAGGCAAACCCGATACGAAAAGCCGCAGGCAAATCAAAGGGTTCTTCGTTCAAATTCATTTGTGAACCGATGTTGGTTGCAGAAGCAGCGAAAGTCAGCCCTTCAATCATGCTTTTGTGAGTGATGAAGAAATCAAAAGCAAAACCTGAATCGGAATACAGATCAATTTTCTCATAGATCATTTTTGCCGTCAGACCAACCCCGAAACGATCTCCAAGAGAATGAGCATAAGAAATGCCAAAACTTACATCATAAGGGCTGAATGAGCCTTCAGTCACTCCCACGGGTTCATTACCTGTTCGGGGTATTTCATCAGAATAAAATCCAGTGAATAAAAACCCTATAACCCCACCGCCGGCTTTGTGTGCCACGGCTGCTGACTCATGACTGAACAGCCCCAGGTACCGGTAATGTTGTAAAACCAGTTCGGTTTCAAAATCGGCAAAAACATTATTGGCCGGGTTCCAGAAAATAGCAGAAGCCCCCTGACTGGATGCAACACCTGCTCCTCCCATTCCCGCTTCACGAGCCCCTACTCCCAAGCGAAGAGACAAGAGCCCGGCTTCACCAGGGTCTCCGGCAAAAGCAGAAGTTCCGCTGACACTAAAGACCAATAAAACTGCAAAGATAATCAGCAGTACTCGTTTGGATTTGCGAACCATGGGTTCCCTTTCCTTTGTTTGGACCCCGGGCCAAAAATACCCAGGCCATTTTTCTTCACCAAGGAATCGGATCATATTCCGATTCATTTAGCTTTGGAATAAAAAAACTGTTAAAAACAGATTTTTCATTCACCATTGATTATCGAACAACAGCAATATTAATAACGCTGTAATCGACACTACCATCAGATGACTCGGTTTGCAGGCGACACAAATACAACCCGGTTACCGCACCATCAAGATCCATGGATATACTGAAAGGCTCCTGCGCCCTGACATCAGTCCATTCACTGACCGAAACCAGCTCACCTTCAAGATTATAAACACTCGCTCTAACCCTCGATGCGGAAACAACTTTTGCCCTGACATTCAAGGGGCCCTCTTTTAAAGGACTGGGATAACATAAATGACTGCCGGAAACCACGCCAGATCCTTGTCCGGGGGAAGGAAGATCTGGCCATTGAGTCATCTCCCAATTTCCATTTCGCCAGGGAGAAGCGCCCCACATCGGCCACAAGGCATCTTCGGTTGCAACTGAAGACCACACTGTCAGACTGGAATAGTCGGTCGTTCGCAGGCTACCATCGGATTCTTCCAACCCATCAATTCGGGAGAATGTTCCAACGGCCACCATTTGTTGCCCCGTCCCAGAGAGGACCGAACCCACTGCGGGTGTGCCGGCGCTTCTTGCAGGCCCTGCAACAGGCCACCCGCTGATGGGCGTTCCATCCTGATTCCAGGCCAGAATGCGGCCATCTTTAACCGGAAACAGGAATTGTTGGGAATTGGCATCGGCTCCAGTTAATGGCAGAACCAAGGCGCTGCCAGCCAGTTCCGGAGCTGAGGAATTGATGGAATCGAGTGGTCGGCGGGGCCAGCCATCGGACCATCCACCATTTAAACTCACACGTCCCAAGAGGCCTTCCGAGACCATGGCTCCGCCTGGAGCCAGTGGTGAGTTCAAAAGCACTTCCTGGTCCCAGGTTTTTGCAAGTCCGGTTTCTTGGAAATCTGCGTCAAAGAAAATAGTCACGGCCTGCCCGCCAATTCCGGGTATATGTGCGTAACGCTCTGACGCGGCCCCCTGACCCGGATTCACCAAGCCAATCTGCACGGGAAAACTACCAGGAAGAATAGGTAAATCCAGGCTAATCTGTTGTGGGTTGCCTGGGTCCTGACCGTCTTCAACAGAACAAAAAACCAAACGTCCTTCGGCGTTTAGAGTATCGGCAATGGCCACCACAATATTTTGCCATCCATAAACCGGCACCGAAGGAACCACAACAGGACCCAAGTCAAATTCCAGACTTGTAAGGCCGGCATCGTCATACAGGTGCAAACGGGAATTTCCAGATTGCTGCAAGACTAAAGCAGCTTCCACAGGTTCATCCGCAGAATATGCGGCGCCCCGGTTTACCGGAATAAGAATGGGAGGCAACGAACAGGCATCAACTTCGACGGCCAAGCCATGATTGCCCGGGTTGATGGAAACCGGATGTCCATCATTTTGGAAGGCATACAATCCTCTGGGTCCGGATAAAAGGATTTCCGCGCCAACAGCGGACGAGCTCCAGTTTCCCGCAGCAGCGGGTTGATTCCAATCCACAGGATCATTGTCATAAGTTCCCACCACGAATGGCTGTACAGTTGACGCATCGCCATCATGGTCTAGGATTTCGTTTAACTGACCATCGAGAACAAAAATCTCCCCTTCGGAACCACAAACCAAAATTTCACTGGTTGCTGCATCAGCATCCAGGTTGGTCAATAAAAGATGGCTTCCACGAAGATCTACACCGGAGTTCAATTGGCGTCGGGCAACAATACCAGGAACATTCCCCACACTGCTTTCGGTTTGCAGTTCAAAAAACATGGTATCGGCATAATCGAAACCCCAAAGGGTATCGGCAGGGCTGGCATCAAAATCTATTCCTGCGATGAAAGAAAGAGAATCCAGCACTACATTGCTGATGTTGCCAAAAAGTACATGGGTTGTGGCCCCGGAGGCTGTGGCAGTATTGGGAATTGTACCTGGACCAAAAGTAAAATTGTCTTCACCCCGGAAACTATCGTCATCTCCACCGAGCAGGAAAGGACTTGGTTCCCGGGAATCGAGATCCTGAATTCCGTCAGCTTCTTCCAAATCTACAGATTTATGTTCAGCGTCGGCATTAAAGCGATTCGACGACATGGAAAACACATCTTCAATAACACCTTCATCGATGTGCCAGATATAAAGCCCACTGCCGGCACCCTTGTGAGTACTTTCACGGGCACTGTTTTCGCTCATGAAAAAGTCCCATTCCGCACCGAGCAGCCGCTCTCTCGTATCGGTCAGGGGATCGAACTTTCCAATGGGCTGGCCGGTTCCAGAAGGATTGCTGGTATCAAAAAAATCAGGAATGTTGTTGCCATTTAAATCACCTGGAAAAGAAAATATTCGGTTCCCGTCCGGATCCTGCAAGCGGTAGGCAAGCAACCAATATTCCTGACCGGTAATATCCACTCTTAAAGAGGCCCGTGCCTCTGCAGTCTGCTCGCAGGGAGTAAGGAAAAAATGATTGGGTTGAAGTGGATCCACAAGTTCGGGATCCAGCCAGCCCATCAAATACTTATTAAAAGCACAAGGATGCGGGGGAATCCATCCCATGCCCACAAACAGACCATAACCCATGAGACCAAACTCACCAATTCCCTGACTGTCCGGGCGACCCGAGGGAGTAAAATCACTCAAAGACAGCATGCCCAACCGGAGCCCAACCTCAAAACAATACACACCCAGGCTACCAAAAAAACCTCCGGCACTGCCGACCATATCCTGATATTCACACTCAGGCAGAACAAGCACCTGAGTGATGCCTTCACCTTCAGGAAAATTCACACTGGGCAAATAAGGTTGCGCTAATTCTTCATCGTCAAAAGCCTGCTGGAAATCATCTGCATCAAGAAAAGTACTGTAAATTTGTTCGGGCGAATTTCCCAAAATATCTGTTTCTTCACCAGCACCGGCATGAATAACGATGAAAGTATCGTACAGGGAAAAATCAATTTCGGAATCGAGGCTGTCCACAACAGCATCAACCATGCTGATAGTTTGTTCGCCCATGTCAGGATCATTTCCGTAGTACGACATGGGGTGGGGCAAATTGATGACTCTTGAATGAATCGTATAATTAAAACTAAAAGAACCACCACTGACATCGGAATAATAATCCTGCACATCGCCAAAAAGGTGATCGAAAAAAACAGAATCGTGGGCAGAATAATAAATTTCAGACTGCATGGGAGGTGGAAAATCGCCTTCAACCAAACCGTATCGGCCATACAGGAGGCTGTCACTAAAATCGCACATCAGTACGATGGCATTCAAAGAGCCAGGTGCCTTCTCTCCACCCATCCTCATGCGTTGAATGCTATTTGAACCGTCATCCCTCATGTTGATACTGCGCCTGTGAAGAAGCTTTTGCATCCCCTCGGGTAAGTCCTGGCCCGCTTTTGTTTGTGATACCAATTGATTTCCATCGGCAGCCAAAACCATGGATACCGATAAAACAACAACAGCTAAAAAAAGCAGAAATACTTTATTAGAGCCCTGCATTTACAAATTACCTTTCGCAGCAAACTGGGTGTCGGACCCGAATGGCCGGACATACCGAATCGCCGGGAATTATATTAAGACCAACCGCCTGGGTCAATCACGCTCTCAGGAGGAAATGAATCGAGGGTTTGATTTTTCATCAAACCCTCCACTATAATGTTCCGGAGAGCCCATGCGTGGCGTCTGTCACCCCTGATCGACATTTCCCCGCCGGGCTCTCCTTCATGCGTTGATGTCCCCAACCGGTCTAATCGCTACCCTTCTCACCTGGTTTGCCAACCTCTTGATGAATCTGGTCTCTTCTTCGGCCGTTGGGTGATGGGGGGAAAACACCACACGCAATTCTATATTTTTTTAACGAGATCGGGAGGAACTTCCCCGCCCCCCGGACCTGGAACTGCTTTTTTTGCTGGATCCACCACCCGAACTGCTTCGGCTGTTGGACGAACTACTGGAAGAACTGCTGGAAGAACTGCTGCTCTTATTTGATTTGCTTTTCACATTGCTGGAACTGCTACTCTTATTTGATTTGCTTTTCACATTGCTGGAACTGCTGCTTCCTCTGGACGAACTGCTAGAGGACTTACTGGATGTTCGGCCGGAAGATTTTCCTGACCTCACCGAGCTTCCAGACCGTGCCGAACCTGAGGAATTTGTTTTCGGTTTAATATTGCGACTGGAATTGCGTGAATTACTGGAATTGCGGTCTAAAGAACTGCCGGACGAAGTGCGGCCGTTGTTCTGATTGCCAGATCCGCTATTCCAAATCCGAGTGCCTTTTTTGCGTGGCTCAACCGGTTTGATTCTATTCGAACTTCTTCTCTGATCTGAGCGTACACGACTTGAAGATTCGCTGGAACGGTGGCTGTTCTGGCCAGAGCGACTGCTGCTGCGAACAGTTGTTGTTCCCTCGGAAGGATTGTTCACCGAAGGAACGCTTCCGGTACTCACTCTGGAACCCCCGGAAGAGCCGCCGCCACGCAAAACATTCCGATCAACTCTGGAATCACTCTGGGTTGGCTTCCCATCTCTTGTCCGGACTGAATTTCCAGATGAACCGGTTCCTGGACGAGAGACCCGGGGACGTATTTGCAAACCACCGCGGGAACTGCCCCCTTCTGAAGAGGCTATTTCCGGACGGGGTCTCACCATGGGTTTTTCCCCACCAACAACAACGGGGCGGTCGTCGCGATCAGTAACTTTCGGTCCACGACCAGGGCTCACAGCACCAACAGAGCGATCCTTGCGGCGCATTCGGTTTTGTTCGTCTGAAGTTGGACCACTTTCGGCAATGCGACCGCTGACAGAAGCATATTCCCTGGTTTTTCGGCGAGTTCCAGTATGAGTTACAGGCGGTTGACACAATCCTCGGCCCGTTTTATACCGCACGCCATGAGAGGAATAGTATGGAGAGTCACACCAAGTGTACACTGAATGATTCCAGGAATAACCAGAATACGGAGAGCAGATATAATAGGGTTCGTAGCAGAAATTCACCCAAGGGCGCCAGGTCCAGGGATCGACATACACATAGACAGGATTGTGGTACACGGGGTAATAGCCAAATTCGCCATACCAGTTGTTTCCCCAACCATAATCGTAAGAAATATCAAACGTACAAAAATCCCGATAAGGACGAACAGCAAGGTCGTTGTCATCATGACATTGGTTACACAGATAGCGGGGATGTTCGACCACTTCATGCACGTAATAACTCATGTAATTAGTAATTACAAAATCATCTGAATCTTCCATGCCGGTAATGGCAAAGTTAATTTCATTCATACCCAGAAAGGGGTCTCCGGATATCGCAAAATCATGTTTATCGTTGGAATATTCATGATGAAAATCAAGGCCCAGATCACGCAGATCGAAAGGATAACGGGAGACGATTGCTTCAACAAATCCCTCACCAGAACGGCTTCCAGCAACAATACGTCTGGACCCGGTAATGGGCATCATGTACTCATGTCCGCCAAAAACAAAACCATCATCCATTCGGCTCCGGGGCCAAAGTACTGTAACAAGGCCCTCAGTATCAATTCGGTAAACTACAGCATAGGCATCTTCATTGGTCTGAAATCCGACGCCAATCTCTTCGCCCTTATCCAGAACGTCACCTTCATCGAGGCCATCAATCCATACACCGACTCTCAATGTCTGTGCTGAATGGTCAAAACCGGTATTTGAATTTTCTGCAAAAGTGGATCCTGAAAAACAGACGACCGCCAGCAGGAAAGCCAGCGACAGAAGCCATTCCGGTCGGTGAAAGATTATTGATTTGCTGGTTTTGTTAAACATGGTTTCACTCTCCTTTCGAGGCTATGCTATAAACTAATAAGTTCAGATTTGGGACCAGGGTTATTGTCCTCATCGGGAACAGATAATTCAGGTAATCCCGCAATCGTTTGGTAGGCCCAAATAAATTCCACTGTTCCAGCTTCCGCACTTAGAACTCCAAATTTTGCATAATGAGTTCCAGCGGGATATTCAGAGATTTTGACAACATATATATGGCCAGGAATCAATTCTAGATTTCCAGTGCTGGAATAACCGCTTTCCGGAGCCCAGGATACACCTTCAAAAATTAGGTTGTTCTCTGAATCGGTAAAGACTCCAAAGTCCTGCAATACCACAGCTTGACGAACGGTTTGCACGTAAGGGATGTTTTCTTCAAAATACACCTGAATGTCCGCATTAAAACCAGGATAGCCTTGATCCCGACCGTAATCCATCAAACTGAAATCGAATTGTGACAAATGAGCATTGCCACCATTGGCATCGTAAAGGGTTTCGGGTGCAAGACTATGAGGCAAAGGTGCGTCAGTAACCAATTCATAGCTCAAAGCACTTTCATGGCCAGAAGCGTTAACCGAAGCTACGGCATATTCATAACGCTCGCCATTGACAGCTTCTGAGTCGACAAACTTGTGAAGGCCATTGACTTGATCAAAGGGGGCATCCCAAGCCACTTCACCGATGTAATAAAACTCCCGACCGGAATTGTACTCATCGCCATCTTGGTAAAACCGACTGTATATAATGTAGCTGACTACGTTTTCGTTGTACTGACCATCATAAGGGAAGTAGGACAAGTCGTACCATTGCACCCATACCTCGTTGTCTCTACTGATACTGTGAACACCCGTGGGAACTACTGGAGGTGGAATATCGATACAATTAACGCAATCTTCAGTTTCGCAACCAGAAAAGATCAAAGTTGCTGCAATGACAAGGACCAGAAAGCTCCACCTGGAAAGATAAATTGAACCACACGGTCCTTCATCGGGGCCCCTGTTACCAATATTTTGCTTTACGTTATCCATGTTCATTTTTTTCACCTCTTGGAGGTTTGAGATCTGGTTCTTCAATTTAGAACAGGCAGGTTCCGTACCACAAATGTCATCAATATTAAAGATGAACTGATTTGATTTAGCTAATCATATCGAGGAAAGCCAATACAACCGCTATTCGCTTGATTTAAATACAGTTACTGAGTTATTTGGATTGAAATTTTATTAGGAAAAAATTGGTTTTTACCATGGAAAGGCTGAATTCACCTCAAGGATTACGAAAATCCATGATCGAATTGTGGGACAGGTTACCCAAAAAGGGACAATCCCCCAAAAGAACACTCATTAGACATCAATGGGAAATTTTTGGGTAAAAAGGATGAAAAAAGAGCCCCTGCTTTATAGCGATCTGGTTTTGAATCTCGCCTTTTCAAAACCAAAAGGGCTCTTTAATAGGATCCGGTGATCAGATCCAGAAGCTGTTTGTTAGAAGAATCGCGAATTGGAGGAGCGTTTTCCAGTTCTCTCTCGTCAGCCAGGAATGATTGTAAAGACCCCACCTCTTGACAATCATCCTGCCGACACAACTTGTTGAAAACTTCCTCGTGGCCGGTAAGCTCAGAGGAAAGGTCCTCACATCCTCCAACTCACGAAATATTTCTTCATCTTTAAGAGGTTCCCTGTAATGTCACCCCTTCATTCCAATAACAGCAGGTACCGTACCAGTATATGGAATCAGAGCAAAGTAATTAACTTGTTGTTATTCAACAAGTTAAAGACAGAGTGAGTAAATGAAAAACGGAGACCCAGCAGCAATCTATTAACTTTATTTACAACCCTTAACAAAAAAAACATAACCCGCTATTTTACAGCGGGTTATGTTGTTAATTATTTTTACACCTATTAAGGTTTTGAATCCATTTTTTTACAGCCCATTAACCCACAATAGAATCAGTTTTGATCAATTCCATAATGTCTGATCTTTTTCAAAAGATTAGGATAGCTGATTTTAAGGGTCCGTGCTGCCTGGCTCTTGTTTCCCTCGGAAATGAGGAGGGCCCGGCTAATTTCCCGACACTCAATCTTTGCCAAAGTGTCTTTTAATGGATTAACTGCTTCGGAAAGCGAAGCAACAGCTTCAGCAGAAATTTCGAAAGAACCAGGCAAATGCTCTGGACATAAAGCCCCATCATTTTGGGCCAGCACAATAGCACGCTTAACTGTTTTTTCCAATTCCCGAACATTTCCTGGCCAACTTGAACGTGTCAATGCTTCCATGAAACTGTGGTCAATAACTGGCAATTCTGCTGAAATTTCCTGAGCAAACCTTTGTACAAAATGTCTGGTAAGCAGAGGAACATCACCAAGACGTTCGCGAAGAGGCGGAATTACCAGCGGGAAATCGAGTAAACGGTAATACAAATCTTCAAGGAAATTACCATTATGAGCAGCCACATGAAGATCAGTTTTCGAAGCAGCAATTAGCCGCACATCGATCTGCAGCTCCCTGTCTCCTCCCACCGGACGAATCGTTTTAGAGTCAAGGAATTGCAACAACTTACCTTGCATATTGAGAGGCATTTTCCCTATTTCATCGAGAAAAACCGTTCCACCCTCTGCGGATTCAAGCAATCCCTTTTTATTTGAATCGGCACCAGTAAAAGCACCTTTCACGTGGCCAAAGAGTTCACTTTCCAACAAAGCATCAGGAATTGCAGCACAATTTATCTGCAGGAAACGCTGATCGCAACGCTGGCTCAAAGCATGAATAGAATAGGCCAGAAGCCCTTTTCCAGTACCAGTCTCACCATTTAGTAAAACAGTCAAATTGCTGGGAGCAACTTTCTGAGCCAACCCCAGAACTTCAAGCATTTTATCACTTTGTGTAATTATGTTTTCGAAACTTTCAATTCGCTGAATGGGGGTTTCAACTTCAAGAGTGTCTTTGCTTTTGCTTTTTTCATCCAGGAAAAGAGCAAGAAAACCCATGTAAGTTGTCAAAAAATCTAGGCTATTGCGACCGAAAGAAGCCCCCAATGCTGACTTGGGCTCTTTCCCTAAGAACAGCATTCCAAAGTTTCGATCTTTCAAAGCAATGGGCATGAAAACACAGCTGGCAATCACAGATTGCATCGCAGGAATATTTTCAATCAATTCATTATCACCATCTAGGCGGGAGAAGAAACTCATTCCGGAATTTTCATTCTCAGCCAGATGATTACTGAACCAAACACTCAATTGCCCGGCGAGGTTTTCCGTCAAACCAGACAACGATACAATTTTTAATGGTGCACCAGGAATGGATTCTTCGGTCATGGCAATAAAGCCATTATCTGCCCCAACCCGTTCCATTCCCGCCGTAAGTACTGAAACCAAATTACGGAAAACTGAAGAATCGTTGTTGGAGAATAAACCAGGAATGTTGGAAATTGCTTCGAGATGAGTCTCGGAAGACTCAGAGCCACCAACTAAACCCAATTCGATTTGTTCTCTGATTTGAACGATGGTATGGTTTAGGCCTTCATCGTCCAGGCCAATTGCCTGCCGTTCCAATTCAAAAACCGAGAGCAGTGCATCGTCAAATTGTTTCAATTGAATCTGAACAAGAGCCAAGGCTTTCAAAACCTTGCAAAGCATTGAATCACTTACAGAACTGGCCCCCTGATCCTGGGCATCCATAAGATAGCGGCGCATTAGAAGCAATTCAGCTTCAGGGGCATCGCCACGTCTTTCAGCACTGAATTCAAGAATGGTTTGACACCATTGCTTCACAAGACCCTGTTCTTTAAAAATGGAGATAGCGTCCTGGAAGTGGTGCTTCAACATTTGTCGGTCATGAGATCCAGAGTATGCTTTTGCCAAAACCAAATGACAGAAAGCCAATTCGTAAACTTCACCGCATTGCTCACAAACAGCAACCGCTGCCTGGCTTAAAGCAATTGCATCGGAAAAGCGCCCAGCAGCCAAATGGGCTTCAGCTGATCTTCTAAGCAATTCTCCTTCGAGGTCGTTTCCGGAGGCAATGGTTCGGCTTTTCTCAAGCCCAAGCTGATAGTTAAACAAAGCTTTCTCAGGGAGGCCCCGAGCCAAAAGAACATCTCCCAGATATTCATCAGCAATGGTGGCTTCGCGCAAATAACGGTTTTGCTCGGCGAGGTTTTTACCTTCCATGAGCAATTCTTCTGCATGAGCAAGGCGGCCGTCTTGGGTTTCCAAATTTCCTGATGCAAGAAGTAGACGGCAAAGATTAACCTGATCACCCAGGCTGCGGGCAACATTTCGACCTTTATCAAAAAGCGGTTTGGCCTCTCCGAGACGATTGCTTTTTGTCAGAGTAATTCCCTGATTCAGATAAAAACCGGGCAACAGGCTTGAAGCACCAATTTGTTTAGCCAGCGAAGTGGCTTTGTCCATTAACGAAAGAGCAGATTCCCATTCACAGTTGTTCTTTTTGATAACAGCCAAGTTGTTCAAAAGGTTGGCAATACCCAGATCCCAGCCAATCCGACGATAGGTGGCCAAACTGTCGCTATAAAATTCTTCCGCTTTTTCCATGCGCCCCAGCCGATGATGGGCAACTCCCATAATAGCCTGCAAATGGGCGACTTCTTTGTGTTCGTCGGTGAGGGCGAGAACGGCGAAAGCCATTTTTGCAACCCTTAGGCATTCATTCAGTTGTGACAGTTCGAGCAACAACCATGCTCGCCTGATTTGAAACTGTGCATTAATTGTAGGAACACTGAAATCATCTTTGGCCGGGCGGCAAGAGTCCAAAATATCGTCGGCCCTGTTAAGGAGAATTTCTGCTCTTTCCAAATGCCCCAACAAGACGAGGCAATCTGAAGCTTTTCGCAAGACATTCAAGGCAATGGAAGAGTCAAGCCCGCTGAAATCCGAATGAGTATAGATTTGCTGATAGTAATCGAGTGCACTGGAGTAACCAGAGGCATAAAAATGCAGGTCGCCGACCTCTTCAAGTCGACTGCTATTGAAGATTCGGGCCCCTTCAATACCCGGAGGATGCTCCGGGCCATATTCGTGGTGTCCTTCAAAACGTTCTTTCATTGACCGTATCCCTTGGCGAGGGTGGATCCGTGTCATTTTCATTCATATCGAAAGTGACGAGTATTCCAAATATTACAAACTAGGGTGCAGGCAAAACCTGAACCAGAAACAGATTAATCATTTCATCAATTAACCAGTGACCTTCATCAAGGTCATCAGTCCAACCAGAGAAATCACCAAATCCGGCGAAACCGAGACCGGTACCTAAGTTGTCCGGATCACCGTCGGAACCGTCATTGGAACTGTCATTCATCTCAAAAATGAGAACTTCGCAATTTTCACTTTCTTCAGGTGAATAAATTTGCGGAACCTCTGAGCACACGGCTGAAGCTAGGGATGGCAGCATGCTTCCAAAAGCAAACACTGCCACCAGAACAGCCAAGGTTGGCTTAAATTGGTACTTTTTCATAACCAGTTTCTCCTCAAGTGACACCCCGTCGACCGAAAATTAAGCGCGAGACATGCCCGAATGCGCTTATTTCAGAACTATTCAATATTAATACAGAATCTTCATTCCTCCGTCAAGATCAAACAACTTCCGGTTGAGTACGAAGACCATATTTGCTGATCTTCTTATACAGATTACTGCGTTGCATTGCCAAAGCTTCGGCTGTCTTTGATACATTATACATGTTTTCAATGAGTTTTTGTTGAAGAAACTCACCTTCGCTACGGGCTTTGAACTCTTGAAAGTCCTGGCAATCCAGAAAAGATGCTCCGGCATTCCCTACATTTCTTGATCCTGGCAACAAAGGCAAATCGCTGGGCTTAACTGTTGGGCCATTGACAAGTATCAGCAGTCTTTCCACCAAGTTACGTAATTCTCTGACATTTCCAGGCCAGCTGTATTCGGTGAGAATGGCCAAAGTATCAGGTGAGAAATTCAAAGGATCGCAATTCATGCTCTGAGACATGTCGGACATGAACCAGGACAGGAGCAATTCCACATCACCACTCCTCTGTCGCAAGGGCGGTAAATGAATTGACAAGACGTTCAGTCGGAAAAACAGATCCTGTCGGAATCCACTGTCAGGGGCTGAAAGGTCTCGATTTGTTGCTGCAATAATTCTAACATCAACTTCGCGGGTTTCCCTTCCACCGACCCTTTGGAACCGGCTTTCTTCCACTGCTTTGAGGACTTTTGCTTGTGCTTCGGCCCCCATATCACCAATTTCATCCAAAAATAATATCCCCGTATCAGCATGTTCAAATTTTCCTGTCCTTTGCCGGTCAGCCCCAGTAAAGCTGCCCTTTTCATGCCCGAATAATTCGCTTTCAACCAAATCCTTGGGGATCGCGGCACAATTGACCTCAACCAGAGGTTTGTCAGACCTTTGACTTGCACGGTGAAGAGCGTGAACCACCAATTCCTTTCCGGTCCCATTCTCTCCAGTAATTAAAACTGTACTTTCAGTGGGTCCGACTTTTTTGATGAAATTTCGGACACCTTCCATAACCTCGCTCTGTCCTACAATGGGGCCCCCAACACCGATTTTGCTTCGCAGAGCATCTCGGTCAGTCAAAACAGTCTGATGTTTGAGGCAGTTTCCAAGGGTCACCAGCAGGCGGGATCGATCCAGAGGTTTTTCCAGATAATCGTAGGCACCACCCTTTACGGCTTCTACAGCAGTTTCAATGGTTCCATGACCGGAAATAACTATAACGGGAATGGATAACTGACGCTTAATGAGTTCTTCCAGAACCTCAAAGCCATCCATTCCGGGCATTTTTATGTCCAGCAGGATGGCATCGGCAGAAGTTTTCTCCAACAGAGATAGAGCTTCAGCACCAGAGGCGGCCTTCTGCACGGCATAACCCTCATAAGAAAGGATTTGTTCCATCGTTTCGCGGATTGCCATTTCATCATCGACAATTAAAACTGTTTTCAACGTACTTTCCTTGCTTAAGAAGACATAAGGATTTATTGAAAGGCGACTGCAAACCACCTTGCATCGTAACAACCTTCTGTGTCAAGATCAGAGCCTCGAAATTTTTCAGAAAGAAGGAAACTTCCCACGATGTATAGTTATCAACATTCAACTGGAAAGAAAAGTGATTAAATGAAACCCCTGCTCCGGTCTCTGGTTCCCACCCAATTGGTAAAACTCCCCTCGCTTATGGAAGTCCCCTCCTTCCGAAGCAAACAACTCTCCCAATGGCTTTTTAAGAGTCAGACCTTTCAATGGGAGCAGATGAGTAATTTACCCAAGGCCCTGGTGGAAAATTTAAAAACGGATTTTGACCTGAGCTCCTTGCAGATTGATACAAAAGAAACATCCAATGATGGAACCCGAAAATTCCTGTTTAAGCTTCGTGATGGGCAAACCATCGAAAGTGTCATCATTCCCATGAAAGATCATGCAACTTTTTGCATTTCCAGCCAAGTGGGTTGCGCTATGGCCTGTTCATTCTGCGCTACTGCCCGTGGGGGCCTGGTCCGTAATTTGGTAGCCGGAGAAATCATTGAACAGGTTCAGCATTTGCAGCAAGACCTTATTGACAATCCCTTTCCTGAATTCGGTGACCGAATGCCCAATGTGGTATTTATGGGCATGGGCGAACCTTTGGACAATTGGAACAATATTGCCAAGAGTTTGGAAATAATGATGCATGAACAGGGCCTTGGGATGTCCCGCCGCCGTATTCAGATTTCCACCAGTGGCCCTGAAGACGGCCTGAAATCCTTATTGAACGCCAATCCTGGAGTTGGCCTGACCCTGAGCCTTGGTGGCACCACAGACGAAACGCGTAAACAAATCATGCCCGTGCCCGGCAGGACTCCCGTTTTAACCGCTGTGGACCTGGTAGCAGACTATGCTACAAAAATGGGCCGCAGGGCGACCCTGGCTTGGGTTCTTATCAGCGAAAAAACAGATTTCCCAGAGCAGGCACATCAGTTGGCGTCATTGGCTTCAAGGGGAGCTTTTAAGGTTAACTTAATTCCTTTAAACGTTCTTGATGACGGAAAACTGATTCCATCAGGATTAGAACGAATCAGTGATTTTCAAAAAATTCTGACCGACAAAGGAGTTCCGGCATTCATTCGAGCTTCCGGTGGACAGGATATTGCAGCGGCTTGTGGGCAGTTACGACGAAGAAAAGAAAAGTCAGATAAGAGCAGTCAAAAAAAATAGCGCCCTGATAAGCAGGGCGCTGAAAGTCAGTCTCTTTTAAAGAACATCAGCGAGGCAAGTTTTATCTAAGGCCCCGGTCAAAGCATCCTGAGCTTCCTGCCAGACTTTTGCAACTGCACAGGTATCCACATCTTTGCAGGGATCCACCTTGCGGAGGCAATGATTCAAGACAATTCCGCCCTCACAAATTTCAACAATTTCCCGAAGAGTGATCTCTTCTGCGTTGCGCCCCAAGCTGAATCCTCCTTTAACGCCTCTGTGAGATTTAACGACTCCCGATTGAGCCAGCATTTGGAAGATTTTTGCTAAAAAAGCTTCTGAGACTTCGCACGTTCCCGCGATAACTTTAAGCTGAACGGGGGCGCCATCATTTCGGCGGGCCAATTCTTGAAGACCACGGATTGCGTATTCTGTTTGTCTTGTAATCTGAAGCATCCTGAACCTCGCACGTGTAAAGGCTGATACCAAGTTATTATCATTCGTAATTTGGCTCACATTAGAGCAAAAGTCAATCATCCTCCTTCAATTTTGATTCAACGGATTTTGCAACAAGTTTCGAAATTGGCAAACTTCCCGAGAGGTCACTAAATATTGCCACATTTTCCTCAAAATTCAATAAGGGCAATATTTTGCAAAAGCCCTCTTCTGGAGGGGACAACAAGGATGCAATTTGACCATTTTCAGCCAAAGTCACTCTCCACGTATAAACTTTTAAGCGATAATGAGTGATGTGGTGGCTGAAAGAGGGATGCAGTCTTACACTCTTAACAAATGGGAACAATTGTACCCCCAAAGGGCTATTCTCAAACCATCGGTTTACAAAACCCGGGTGTGTTAAATACTCATCGCTTGGGCCACTTTTATGAAACCAAGCCGAAGTGGGTATAGTCCACAGTCCTTTGTGAAGTCCCGAAGTATCGCTCCTGCCAATTGGAAATTTGTTAGATGAGCCAACTAAAACTGGTTGACCAGGGGCCAAAAGCAAATAATGCCCCTTATGCTGGACTACAATAGTGGCAAGGGAAATTGCCACGGCACTAAGTTTTTTTTTAGTTGGTGGAATTTGGTCGGTCATTCCAGCAGGCCCGGCTTTGCAGTAGTCAAAAACGGGGCATTCTGAACATTTGGGTTCCGAAGGGCGACAAATTTTGGCTCCCAGCTCCATGATAGCTTCATTCCAGCGTCCGGGGCGTTGCTTATGAACCAGCTGATTGGCGATTCTTTCCAATTCTGAAGGTTTTGTTTGAATGCATAATTCGGGATCACTAAAAACCAAACGCGATAAGACTCGTTTGGCATTGCCATCAATGGCCGGAACCACTTGACCAAGAGCAATACTGGCAATAGCACCACTGGCATAAGTCCCAACTCCAGGCATGGCCTGCCATTGTTTTCGGTTTCGAGGAAGCTCGCCGTTGTGGTTTTTGACAATTAATCGGGCGGCTTTGTGAAGATTGCTTGCTCTGCGGTAAAACCCCAACCCAGACCAGGCGCTTAGAACTTCGCTTTCCGAGGCTAAGGCAAGGCTTTCAACATCCGGGAATAAAAACATGAATTCCTTCCAGTAAGGAATAACAGTTTTGACTGTTGTTTGTTGGAGCATTATTTCGGAAATCCAAGTCCCATAATGGCTCGGAGTCAAACGCCAAGGCAAGTCCCGGGCGTGGGAGTCAAACCAAATTAGGAGGTTATTTTGAACCTCTTTTACAATTCCAGCAGCCAAATCAGGTAAATGTGAATTCATTTTTTGACAATCATTTTGTTTGTAAACATTTCAGTAATTCCTTTGTGGACATTGACAAACTTAATGGCAGCAAGTAAAGATTACCTTCTATTAAGGCAATATGACATTTTACCCCATCCTGTTGGAGTCTTCCATGGCAGTGCAAACCCTCGGCGAACTTTTTCTTACCGCTGTGCATGATTTCCCCCGGCCTGATCTGTTTTCCTATCGGGACAGTACAGGGAAATACGTTGATGTTTCCAGTGAAGAAGCTCTCAAAAGAGTCAGGGCCCTTCGTTATGGGATGCGATCGCTTGGCATAAAAGGTGGCGATAAAGTTGCCCTTCTTTCCGAAAATCGGGTTGAATGGGCTATTTGCGATCTGGCTGCTCACTGCTCGGGAACAATAACCGTCCCCATTTATGCCACTCTTCTAAGTGATACCATTGAATACATCGTGAACGATTGTCAGCCCGTGGCGATTTTTGTTTCAACTGAAGAACAAGCTGCCAAGATTCACTCAATCAGGGAAAAACTCCCCTTCCTGAAAGACATTATTGCCTTCGAAGAAACCAGTCTTCCCGGAATAATGCCTTTTGAGAAGCTGATTCGAATTGGACAAAATCTGGTCGATGAGAGCCCGCCCACGCCCCGAGATGAATGTGTCAAAGTCGACAAGGATTCTCCCTGCAGCTTGATTTATACCTCCGGGACAACAGGCAACCCTAAAGGCGTGGTCCTCTCCCATTGGAATTTTGTATCCAATGTGCAAAGCATTCAGAGACTGTTCCCTATCAAGCCCACGGACAAAACTCTAAGTTTTTTGCCTTTGTCTCATGTTCTGGAACGAATGGGTGGATACTACACCATCATCAATGGTGGAGGCGGAATAGCTTTTGCCGAACGCATGGACACTGTACCGGTGGATATTGTGGAAGTAAAACCCACCGTAATCATTAGTGTGCCCCGCTTGTACGAGAAGATTTATGCCAAAGCCAATGCCACAGCCATGTCCGGAAGTCCCATCAAAAAGAATATCTTTTTCTGGGCTCGAAATCTGGGTATGGAATGTGCCCGACTGGAAACCGAAGGCAAACCGATCAGCACCTGGATGGCTTTCAAGAGATCTATTGCCGACAAACTTGTTTTCTCCAAATTGCGGGCCAAACTCGGTGGTAACATCAGATTTATGGTTTCCGGAGGAGCGCCACTCAACTCCAGAATCAACCAATTCTTTTACGCCAGCGGGTTGTACATTTTTGAGGGATATGGACTCACCGAAACAAGTCCTGTAATCAGTGCCAACTACACTGACAATATGCGTTTTGGAAGTGTTGGAAAACAATTACCGGATTGTGAAGTTCGCATTGCCGAAGATGGTGAAATACTGGTCAAGGGCCCTCAGGTCATGATCGGGTATTTCAACAATCAGAAAGCCACTGATGAGACTATCGATCCTGATGGTTGGCTGGCCACAGGCGATATCGGTCACTTGGATGATGATGGTTTTCTCTTCATCACCGATCGCAAAAAAGATATCATTGTCACTGCGGGGGGAAAAAATATTGCCCCCCAGCCAATGGAGAACCTCTTGCGCAACGATAAATTTGTATCGCAAGTGGTCGTTATTGGTGATAAAAAGCAATTCCTTTCGGCCCTGATGGTTCCAGATTTTGAACCTCTGGAAATTTGGGCTCAGGATTCAGGTATCTCATTTACCCAAATTGAGGATCTGGTCGACCACCCTCAGGTCCAGACTCTGTTTCAACAAATCCTGGAAAAAGCCAATCAGAATTTGCCGGGGTTCAACCAAATTAAAAAGTGCAGCTTGTTGAAAGAAGAATTCACCCTTGAAGGGGGAGAATTGACCCCCACTTTAAAGGTCAAACGATTTGCTATTGGTCGCAAATACAAGGATGTTATCGATGCCATGTATCCTCCTGTAATGGATGGTGAGGAAAACTGACCGTGTCCGATAACAGTCACGACTTGAGTCCGGATTCCGGGAGCCAGGCTTTTTCAGGACCGCGGCTATTGCAACCTGTGGTTTGCACTTGGCTGGGGCTTGCTGGCAACACGCTGTTGGCTGCTGGCAAGATACTTGTTGGCACACTGGCAGGAAGTGCTGCTCTTATCGCTGATGGTTATCACAGTTTGGCCGATGTCCTCAGTGACATTGGCATTTTGTTGAGTTTAAAGGCGGCCTCCCAACCCCCGGATGAAGACCACCCTTACGGTCATCATAGTTTTGAAACCCTGGGTGCCATTGTTGTTGCTGTTTTTATGTTAGCCACAGCTGGGGCCATTCTTTACAAAGCAATTTTGGCGATAGTTTCCGGCGAAATGTTACATCCGGAAAGCGCAGCCCTATGGGCCTCACTGGCTTCGGTATTGATTAAAGAACTGATGGCCCGCTACACTCTATATGTGGGTAATTATCACAGCAGCCCCGCCTTGCTGGCCAATGGTGCCATGCACCGATCTGATGCCATCAGTTCCCTCGCAGCAGCAGCGGGAATTGGTGGAGCTATGGCTGGCTGGCCGATTCTGGACAGCATCGGGGCCATAATAATTGCTTTGTTTATTCTGCACATGGGCTGGAGTTTACTTAGAGAAAATGTCATGGCCCTGATGGACACAATGCCAGCTCCTAAATTGATTGCTCAAATCAGGGTCGCGGGTCAATCAGTGGATTGTGTCCAAGAGATCATAGATCTCAGAGCTCGCCAACGTGGTTCCTGGTATTTAGTGGACCTTCGCATCACTGTTCACCCCGATCACACCATTGAATCGGCCCATAACATTGCCCACAGTATGGAAGATACCATTATGACTCAGGTCCCAAATATTGCCAGGGTGTTTGTTCACGTGGAGCCTGGCAGCAGAAATGCAGAAGATGATTGTCCCCTCAGCGATTTTTCCGATCCCCAAGCACCACGGTAAAATTCAAATTATTTCCACCACGAATGACACTGACCTCAACAAGAGTTCCGGGTTCATGGGACCGCAGGGTATTGGTAAAAGTTTCAAGGTCAATGATCTCCTGGCCTGCCATCTTTACCAGAATATCCCCCTTTTTTAAACCGGCCAACTTTGCAGGACTGCCATCAAAAACACCGGCCAGCTTGTACCCTTTTATTTCTTCAGTAAAATCGGGCAGAGAACCAAACCAGGTGTTTTTATTCTGCTCGGATCCATGGTCGGGTCGTAGTTTGTCAGCAATCATGACCCAAGGCAATTCATCAGGGTAAATGCTGATATCCTTAATTAAGCGATGGCTGTATTGAGCAATTTTTTTAAGGCCCGTAACGTTCAAGGTAGACCAGAGGTCATCAACAGTATTGTACTGAATATAGGGCCCGCCGAAGACAAAAAGAACGGGAATTTCATGTGTATTGAAAGACATATGATCGCTACCGGACCAGCCACCTTTACCCAGAGTTAAATCGAGTTTTTCAGTATTTGCGGTTTTCACCATGGAGGAGAACACTTCCGTAGTAGCAACTCCGCTAACAAAAAGACGGTTGTCGGACATTTGCCCTACAGTGTCAAAATTTATCATTGCATCAATTTGCGAAAGTTCAACAGGACTGTGGGAGACAAAATACCCTGAGCCCTGCAACCCAACTTCTTCACCCCCAAAGCAAACAAATAGAATGCTTCGTCGTGATTTGTTATCATCGTTTTTCAGAATTTTTACCATTTCAAACAAAACAGAAACCCCGGAGGCATTATCATTGGCACCGGCATAAAAGGTTTCTGGTTCCGCCGGTCCGGAATCATCGAGGGAAACATCTAGCCGGCCCAAGTGATCATGGTGTGCTCCAACTACAATGTAACGGTCAGCTAGAATGCCTGATCCAGGAAATATTGCCCCCACATTTTGACTGTTTTTCCCTGTCAGGTCATTGCCAGTCCAACCTTTTCCACGTAAAGGAAAAGTTTGATAATAGTCTTCTCCAAAGGCGGGTTTCAAACCTGATTTACTAAACCATGAGACAAGCATTTGGGCAGCAGCATAACCTTCGCTGGTGCCGCTGCCCCGGCCCGCAAATTCTCCGGCAGTGAGTGCTTTCACCCTACTGATCAAATCATCGGAAGAAGCCTCTTCTGCCTGGACTTGAAAGACTCCGGCAGCAAGGAAAAGAATCAAACAGCTTGCTTTCAATAATAAATTCATTGGTTCTCCAGAGTTTAGAATCCGGCAGCCATACCCATACCACGAGGATCACTGGCTCCTTCAATATGGCCGGTTTCAGGTTCAACAACAATTATCTGCGCGTTGCAAATAGGACCACGAGATTGAAGAATGTGTCCCATACCTTTGAGAACATTCTGAACACCGGGGCTGATTCCGTACTCTTCAAAATATAATTTCCGCGGAAACCACTGATGATGAATCCGGGGAGCAGTGACCGCCTGCAATGCATTCATTTCATGATCGACGACATTAACAATAGTTTGAAGAGTTGTAGAAATAATTTTAGACCCGCCAGGAGCACCGGTAACAATACGAACTTTTCCTGACTCGGTCACAATGGTGGGTGTCATACTGGACAAAGGTCGTTTTCCTGGAGCAATGCTATTGGCCTCAGCACCCACCAGACCAAAAGCATTGGGAGTGCCGGGTGCTGCTGCGAAATCATCCATCTCATTGTTCATCAACACTCCTGTTCCTGGTGCCATTCTACAGGATCCGAAAGTCAGATTAATTGTTAATGTTGCGGCAATAGCCATGCCCTGAGAATCGATAATACTTAAATGGGTAGTTTCATTGCTTTCAGTGTGAACCAACGGCGCACCAATTATTGATTCCTCGGGAAATGCACGATCTGACTGGATGTGATTTCTTAACGAATCGGCATGTGTTTTTGCAACCAGACGCTGAACTGGGACCAGAACAAAATCGGAGTCACCCAGATAAAGACTACGGTCGGCATAAGCAAATTTCATGGCTTCAGTTAACCAGTGCAAACTTTTCGAAGAGTTGAAACCTGCACCAGATAAATCAAAAGGCTCCAGAATATTGAGCATTTGAACCAAATGAACGCCACCGCTACTGGGCGGAGCCATTGAGTACACATCCAGCTCGTGGTACTGGCCATGGACAGGATCACGCCAGCGAGGCTTATACGCTGCCAAATCTTTCAGGCTGATTCCTGACTGATTATTGCCAGTGGAAACTTCCACTATGGCTTCAGCAACAGGGCCACTGTAAAAAGCATTTGGGCCATGGTCAGCAATGAGTTTCATGGTTTGAAACAAATGTTCCTGCACAAGAGAAGAACCAAGATCCGGGATTTTTCCACCGGGCAGAAAAACCAAGCGGGCAGCCTCGTTAAAATGTTCTTTTTTCCATTCGATGCGGGTTTGGAGCATGGGTGAAACCGGAATTTGGCGAATTTCCCTGGCGGCTGACAGGACCAGATCTTTCCAAGGCAGACGCCCACCTTTTTGATGCAACTCCCACAGACCAGCCACCAACCCGGGCACACCGGATGCCAGTGGGCCACTCCTGCTTAAATATGAATCAGGTTGACCATCAATCAGATACATGTCGCGATGCGCTGTCATAGGAGCAGTTTCTCTGGCATCGAGAGTTTTCACTTGTTCAGCCGAGGGGTCAAACCAAACAAAAAAACCACCTCCCCCAAGGCCGGAGCTGTAGGGCTCGCATCCGGCCAGAGCAAGGCTTACCGCAACGGTGGCATCCACAGCATTGCCACCCTCCCGCAACACTGATAAACCAAGATTTGTGGCAATGGGATGCGCACTGACTACCATACAGGACTCTCCCACAGCGGGAGAGTCCACAGCAACTGAAGCCGACGGCATCAAGGCAACAACAAACAACCAACAAAAAACCGGAAAAATCATATTTCGCAATTCAGAATTCATTCTGAACCTCCTGCCAAAAGGGACGAAAATGTAGTTGTTGCCCGACAATGTTTCTGAAAAAGAGTCGAAAAAATAATTATTGCCTCTTGCATGGCTTGGGCAGAATACTCATGAGTGGCCATAATTATCACCAAAACTTGCCGCGTTTGATCCGACACACAGGTCCTCGCAGAATCACTTGTTGGGGAACCGAATGCCCCGTCGAGATCAAATAGAGCCAATCGTCCGGATAAATTGACATCTCCTTTGCGGATACCGGGATAAGATTCACCCTCCCGTCCGCTCCGTAAGGTCACATCGCCCCTAACTTTTTCCCAATCATACATTCCCACTGGTAAAAGAAAACTGAGGCTGGCAAGGTTGCAACAATCGACCGCATTGTTTATCTGATACAACCCTTTACCCTTGATGACTCTTCTCAACAGAGCTTCGCTGCTGGGACGGTGCCGGGAGGGATCCATGTTGAAACTTTTGTATAGATTGCGGGCTTCGGTAAGTCCTGCAATTTCGGAAGGCAGCATCCCTTGATACTGCTTTTGTAAATCCAGAGACAATTCAGCTGTTTCAACCTGGACCTGATGATTTTCAAAGATCTCAACCGGGTCAAAAAGGATAACACCACAGGACAATTTATCAACGGCTTCAGAGGCAATTGTCACCGACCCTCCATGGGGCAAATCAACTGATGGTTCAACCATTGGCATCACCATGACCAGAGGAGTGACCACCCCGATTGCCATACATTTGCTGATAATATTTTTTGTACTCACCCGTTCGGATTTCTTCCCACCATGTTCGGTTTTCCACATACCAGGCAACGGTCAGGTCCAATCCTTTTGAAAAATCAAGAGAAGGCTTCCAGTCAAGTTCATTCATGATTTTTCCTGCATCAATGGCATACCTAAGGTCATGGCCAGGGCGGTCTTTGACAAAAGAAATCAGGTCCCGGCTTTTGCCCAGCTTATCCACCAGAAGGTGAACCAGTTCCAGGTTTGGCATTTCATTGCATCCACCAATGTTGTAAACCTCTCCCTCTTTTCCGGAACGCATGACTTTATCGATAGCAGAGCAATGATCGCCAACGTATAGCCAGTCCCTGACGTTCATGCCATCTCCATATACCGGAAGAGTTTTTTCTTCCAGAATATTGGCAATCATCAGGGGAATAAGTTTTTCAGGGAATTGGTAGGGACCGTAGTTATTGCTGCAACGAGTTATGATCACGGGGAAATTGAAAGTCTTAAAAAAAGATCGACACATTAAATCGGCGGCCGCTTTGCTGGCCGCATAAGGGGAATTGGGAGCCAGTGGTGTGTTTTCGGTGAACATCCCGTCGTTGCCCAAAGAACCATATACTTCATCGGTGCTGACCATCACAAAGCGTTTCACCTTTGCTCGACGGCATTCTTCCAGCAAAATTTCAGTGCCCAAAATATTTGTGCGAACAAAGATTTCTGGTCCTTCAACACTGCGGTCCACATGACTTTCGGCAGCAAAATGGACAACCGCCTCAATGGATTCCCCGGCCAGAATTTCACGAACCTTCTGGCGATCAGTAATATCACCAAGGACAAAACGATATTGGGGGTTGTCTTCCAAACCGGCCAAATTGGCTAAATTTCCAGCGTAGGTCAGAACATCCAAATTAACCACTCGGTCGGTGGTCGTTTCAAGCAGCAAACGCACGTGGTTGGAGCCAATAAATCCAGCTCCGCCGGTAACCAGGATGTTCATGAAATGCCTTCCGTTTGGGCTTGTCTAAAAGCAGCCAGAAATTCTTGGGTTTTGTTAACCGAAACCACGGGCAAACCAGTGTCCGGATCATTGATTTTTAATGATGACCCCACGATACATCCGTCCGCTTGAGGGAAAAAATCGCAAGCCGTGGCAGAGGTCATCCCGCTACCGACAAGTATTGGACAATCGGGCAGGGCTTCTCTGACCGTTTCCACATCTGTTGCATTGGCACCACTCCCGGTTGCAGCCCCAGTAACGATGACCGCATCGGCCAGACCACGCAACCTTAAATCCTGGGCTTCCTCGCCTAGAGGGCGCCCAGCCAGAGGTAAGGCATGCTTTACCCGGACATCTGCCAGAATGCCCAGCTTGGGAGCATCAAGTTGACGGCGGAGTCGAAGAGTATGCCAGGCGCGTCCTTCAATACTTCCCTGATCAGTAACAGAGGCGCCTGAATGGACGTTCACACGGATGAAACGGGCACCTGTGGCAACGGCAATGCCCAGGGCGGAAGCTGCGTCATTTCGAAGGACATTAACTCCAAGAGCCAGATTTGGAAATTCATGAGCCATCGTGGTGATGATTGAGGCCATTGCAGCAACAGTTTCAGCCGGGACGATTCCAGGGTAGAAAGGAACATCATTATAGTTTTCCACCATGACAGCTTTTATTCCAGCTTCAGAAAGTGCAGACGCATCAGACAGGGCAGCAGCACAAACTGTAGCCAAATCCCCCTGCCAGGCGGGGCTGCCGGGCAATGCCTGCAGATGAACCATGCCAATAACGCCCGGATCAATCAACTCCCGAAAATACTCCTGGTTCCACATTTTAGGGTTTTCCTTCCGGCCAAATAAGGATTTGGCTGTGTTTGGCCCGGACCTGTCAACGGTCGGGAAAAAAAAGATGAAAATTCCAGGTTGAGCCCCGGGATGTGATAGAATAACTTACCCTGTCTACAGAAAAACACCAGAAATGGAGCAACATGCAGATAATAAACGGAAAATCAGGCTGGATCGAGATAATTTGCGGTCCCATGTTCAGCGGGAAAAGTGAAGAGCTGATCAAACGCCTGCGTCGAGCCCAAATTGCCAAACGTCGGGTTCAGATATTCAAGCATGGCAGCGATGCCCGCTATGATGCCACGAGCATTGTCTCCCACAGCCAGATGAGCTTGCCGGGAGTGGCCATTTCAGACATCAATGAATTGATGGAACTCGTGGATGACCGCACGGAATTGGTGGCTATCGATGAAGGTCAGTTTTTCAGCGATGATATTCTTGCAGTGACTAACAAACTTGCCAACCAGGGCAAAAGGATCATTGTTGCCGGCCTTGATATGGACTACCTGGGAAACCCTTTTGGTCCAATGCCCAAACTCATGTGCTCTGCTGAATATGTTTCAAAACAACTGGCTATTTGCATGTCCTGTGGTGATCCAGCCAATTTCACTCAGCGACTGACCCAAGCGACCGAACAAGTTGTTGTGGGGGCAGATGAGACCTACGAAGCCCGCTGCAGGCTCCATTTTGAACCAGCTTTTGAATCGTCTTTGCAGCAGGCCAAAAAAAAAACAAAAAATAAAGCAAACGGCTGACGATAATTAGATCAATTAAAAAAATGTGGATCAATGCGCAGTTGTGAGGCTTGTGCTTGCAGCTCCCTATACTGAGAACGACCCACCGATAGGAATTGACAAGCCCTGCTCATTTCCGGTGGGTTTTCATCATCCACAATTTGGGCTTCGTTCAGGATTTCCATATTCTCTTCCTGCGAACCACTGCCAGAGCAAGCAGCAATCTCTTCACCAAGAGCAATCATTGCTGCCAGGCGGCTTTGTTGGGCATTTTCATCTTCAAAATTATGATGCCACCGCACGGCTTGCTCCAACTCTTCACTCAAATTCCAGTCCTTAATAAGCAAAGATCCCAGAGATCCATGGTCAAACCCCAGGAGTTCCTTTTCAACCACGTGATAAGGACGGTTTGTCGTTTCTGATTCGGTCAAAATTTCCTGAAAAAGCTGGGGATGGCTACGAGCCAGCACCAATTGACCAATATTCTGCATTAGCCCACCAATAAACAGGCCTTCAGGTTCGCGAGTCCCCAACGCCTGACCCACCAATTGTCCTGCCATGGCGGAAAGAACTGATTGGCGCCAGATTTTTTTATACAACGCCCCAGCCCCAGGTGCCAGGAAAACCGATTTGGTTGCTGTAACAACCGTCCAGTTTCGAATGGTTACAAAACCCAAACGAACAATTGCTTCACTCACAGTTCGAATTTCCCGAACGGCCCCATAAAATGGACTGTTGGCAATGCGCAGAACTTTTGCCGTGAGAGTCTGGTCCATGGCCAAAGCTTTTTCAAGCCTCGTTGCTGTGGTTTTGGGATCTTCAATTACAGCCATTATATGGCATGCGGCTTTGGGCAAAGCAGGAAGCTCCCCACTGTGATGCAAAATAATTTCAGGCGTAAGATTTTCTTTTTCCAGTGTAAGAGCCTCAGGTAACTGATCGGAAGTTTCAGGAATTTGAGGTCTTTTTTTCTCCGGATTCAGAGGTATTTCCAAGGGTGGTTTTTCATTCAGTGAAGTTTTTTTTTCATCCTCAAAAGGGTCCAGTTCAATGCCTGCGGGAGCTTTTGCCGGTCCAACTTTCGGAGGTGTTACAAATTGCAGGGGTTCAGGTTTTTCCTCGGAATCCAGATCATGGTGAGATCCGGATTCATTAACGGTGGAATTCTTGACTGAATTGGACGTAGCATCCAAAGCAGGACCCTGATTCACTCTAATTTTTTCACGCCGAGCCATTTCAGCTTGGTAAATGGCATTTACCCGACCGGTATGACTTCGAATCCCCTTGTTTAACAGACACATGCGAGAAAGAGCAAAATGGGCCAGAACTTCGGCCATGGCCAATCCATTTGCCTGGGCCTTGTCTGCATCCAGATACAAAAATGTATTCCAGTGGTTCTGAGATGGTAAAGGTAAAATAATAATTTCCCGGTCGGTGCTGCCACGTCCAAGCATCAGGGTTAAATCCAGAGGAAAGTGTTTTACCGGAACCGGTCCACAAAATACTGATGCTTCATCTCCGACCGCAGCAAAAATATCACCCTTACTGCATGGAATCGGAGCCCGACCATCGCGTCCTTTACGTTTAGCATCGGCCGGGAGTTTGATGTTTCTTTCCATGAAAACCTGCAAACCACTGGTCCAGCGTTTGAGCAACACCAAACGCAAACCTGTATCATCGGCTAGCTGGGCAAAAAAGTTGGGAAAGTCTTTAAGTTTGGTAAAATTCGTCATTTGCAGCAGATATCGCCGCATTTGATTTACACCCTGATCTCCCGAATAACCTTTTGAAAGAGTGCTGGTTTCCTCCGGGGCCAAATCGTTGCTCGGCAGAGCTGGAGGGTTAATGCTTTCCGGAATCTGGTTTTTTGGTTCAGCAACAGCTGTAGCAACAACTGAATCATCCGAAGGAGTCTCTTCGGTCAATTCCCGTACCCGGCTCTGCAGAGCGTCCAAGGTCTGGAGAATGTCATTTAACTCTTTGGGATTCTTGGTCAATTGCCTGCCTGCCTGTTGGGGTCACAGCTCTTGGGTGAATTTCAGTAACCCAGCTGGTCTACTTGTTGTTCTCATCGGCACAAATGAACCGGGCTTTCGTATTTTTTATTATTATTTGAAAAACTGTCTGAAAATTTGCCTCCAGGGGCATCTCTGTCTTATTTTGCTGGAAGATTGTTCAAACCGAAGGAAAATAATATGCTGCACCGAATAACAAAAACGTTCTCATTCGACTCTGCCCATTGGTTGCCTCATGTGGATGAGAACCACAAATGCAGACGCCTGCATGGACACACTTATTCGGTCATCCTTGGTTTAGAAGGTCCTTTGCATCCAGAATTTGGTTGGGTTCAGGATTATGGGGAGGTTAGCTGGGCCTTTGCTCCAATGCTTGAAGCTCTAGATCACCAGTGCCTGAATGAAATTGAAGGTCTTGAAAATCCTACGGCTGAAATTCTGGCAGCATGGATTTACAAAAATCTAAAACCCAAGCTGCCCCTATTAAAAGATGTGACTGTTTGTGAGACTCCGAATGCTTCGGCTGTTTACAAACCCTGATCGTTTGCAAAGGATCCACTGCGCACTTCTTCGACACTGGAAACCGGCAACCACCCCAGAGATTCCCCCCCGAGACTGATACGAACCCACTGTTTTCGTTCTTCCTGAATTCTAATGGTCAAACCATCGTGGACCATAAATTGAACTCCAAACGATTCATCGGGACCACTGCGCACGGCCACTTCCTCAGTGGTCACCACGGCTGTACGGCGAACTTCTTCAATATTCCAACGCCACAGGACCACTGCAGATGAAAGGAGAACCAGAGTTCCAGACAGAATTATGAATCGCCGGGATAACTCGGTGAATTGGCGCCGCCAAAGGGGAACAGCCGTTGCAAAAGCCAAACCCCAGACGGCTCCCAGCAGCAACCAAGCCCACTGCCCAAGGGTCAAGGCAAAAACAAGAGAAACAATTTGAGCAATGAACAAGGGCAAGTCAGTTTCAGAGAGTTCCAGATCCTTGATGTTTCCACGAACCCAGGCCAAATTATCTTTTATGTCACGATCCAGGGGAGCAAGACGTTCAGCCCGTAGGTAATTGACTACGGCAAACCCCATCTGGCCCTGCCTGGCATGAGCATTTCCTAAATTGAAATACAAATGAGGATCATCTGCACCCAGAGCCACTGCCTGCCGATACAAATCCAAGGCCACTTCACCCTGGTCCTGAGTGTATGCCTGATTGGCCTCAGCCATAAGACGAGCCGGATCTGTAGCAGCTTGCAAAGGTGAAACAGTCATGAAAGAAAAAAACAGAACCAGGCCAGCACCAGCCAAAGAAGCGCCATTGATTCCTTTTAATGAGACTACATGCAGTTCCTTCAAAATAGTTTTTAATTCAGTGGAAGTATCTGCATTTACTGCATGACTGTGGGCTCCACCAAAACGGGCTGAATCACAAACATCAATAATTTCCACCAAACGCTTCCCGTGATCCTGCGCATGTTTTTCTTTACAAAAATCCAGTACCTCCATTGTTCCCACCGATGCCAGAGGCCGGCCCGTACAATCAGCAACAAAACCGTAAATTGCTCTTGATTGCACATCAGAATCATTTGTCATCTCACTGCTTCCATCCAAAATGGTGATGGCATGCTTAAGGGCATATTGCTTGCGTTGAAGGGCTGGGTCCAGCTTCTGGCGCTGCTGATATCCCCACAGGCAAGCAATCATTACCAAAGGCAACAGTAGAAGGCCCCACCACCAACCCGTTTGAACCAGGATCTGTTGCTTACCTCGTAAATTGTTGGGTACATCGTGAATAAAGACCAAATCCTGCCCCAGCCGGGAGACTTCATTCCTTAGGAAGCCGGAATTATCATTTCCAGCAAAAGGATGGTCACTGGCTGTAACAAACACGGTTCGATCCGGTGTTCGGGAAGTCCGGTACCTGCCCGTTCTCACATCAAACCAACTGAGCGAAACCAAAGGTAAAGCAAAAGGTCCTTCCAAGGATGGAACAATAACTTTTTCCACGCTTACCTGACCGAGAAGCTTTTCTTTTTCAACAGCTGTTCGAAAACTGCTTCCGGCATCATGAATCCGGGCATCGGTAGGTTCTGGTACCTTAACACCTTCAAAACCTTTCAAAAAAGCATCAGAAATCAGGTGGACTTTGAAATCCAATGGTTCAGCCCGGGGAACAGAATCGAGGTTGGCACCCGCCAAAAGGCGAACTTCCGAAGCAACCAAACCGGAAAAATCATCTGGTTTTCCCGGGGGTAATTGTTTAACCGAAATGGTAATGGGATCGGTTCGTAAAGTACGGGGTCCGCGCCGGCGACGACTGCTGAAAAAACTGTTCAGACCTGTGTCAGGAAAAGAAAGCTCTGCCGGTTCAATAACCAGGTCACCGGTTTTTGTCGGAAACAGAGCGTATTGAATTTCCACAACACCGTATGCTCTGCCTTGAATAGTGGTTCGAGATTCTTTTTGAGGACCCATTGATTCCCGCCAAAATCCTGGAGTTCGCGGGTCTTGGAATTTTGGCTGATTCCACGGGTTACTGCGATGGTAATACCTGAAAGTCATTACAACCTGCTGTCCAATCCAGGCTGTTTTTCGATCGGTGGTTAAGGTTATGAAAATATCATCCCCAGCTTTTCCTCCACTGGGAGAAACCCCGTTCTCCCGGGATGAAGATACCGATGGCGCAGGCTGTCTATTGCCTGTGACCGAAGGGGACGGACGAATTCCAGCCGATGAAACTTTGATAATAATGGGCTCAGTCGAACACTTCCCCTGATCATCAGAGACAACAATGGGCCCAATTTGGAAACTACCTTCAGGCTTAATCGCCAGGTAGTAAGTCTGGGCAATACTCAGGGTCATTTTATTACCGGAATAGGACTGGCTGCGGCTGTAACTGGTTCCAGTGACCACATCATCGACTTGAGCAGGTAAATCGAAGTTTACAGACCCAGAAATATCGCCCTCAGCGGTCACGGTCAGGGCAATAGTTCCTCCACTGATAACTGAAGTTCGGTCCACACGGGCCTTACAGACAAGTTCCGCTTGCGAAAAAGAGACCATTCCAGCCGTCATCAGGAAAAACACCAATAAGGCGATTCCCATTGGTTTTGAATTAAAAATAAACACCCTGATCATCGGGGACTACCATTTCTTTCCACTTTTGGGCCGGCCACCACGCAAACGTTTTTGAACCGAACGCTTAAGTTCCTCTTCATCCCTGTCCAATGCTTTGAGAACTTGCAAAGCCTGTTCTTCTGACATTTGGTCAGGGGTTTCTCCTTCAGATTCCTTTTGTTCACCAGGATCAGAATCCTGTTCTTCTGATTCCTGGGGATCTTGTTCTTTTTCTTCAGGATCTTGTTCAGAATCTTCGTTCTCAGGGTCATTTTCCTGATCCTGTGAATCCTCTTCTTCGGAGTTTTGTTCCTGCTGGTCTTGATTCTGTTGGTCTTGATTCTGATCGTCTTGATTTTCCTGGTTTTCCTCGTTTTGGTCCTGCTGGTTCTGGTCCTGTTTGTTCTGATCCTCGTTTTCTTCGTTTTCTTCTTTCTCGTTTTCATCCTGATTCTGCTGTTCCTGCTGTTGCTCTTGTTGCTCCTGTTGCTGGCGTCTTAAGCCAACTTCCAGGTTGTGAAGAGCATCAGCCTGATCAGGATTAAGGTTCAACGATTCCATCAAATTTTCCACAGCTTTTTCCGTGGAACCAGAAGCTAGGTTGGCTGTCCCTAAATTGTACAGGGCTTCGGCTTGAACATCCGGGTCTTCGGTCTGGGAAAGAGCTCTCTCGAATTCAACAAGGGCCTCTTCATACCGTTCTAACTGAAAGAGGGTCTCGCCAACGGCCAAGCTTATCAACGGATCCTCAGGAGCCTGAATGAGGGCTTCTTCAAAGCCACTGAGCGCCTCTTCAAATTCACCGGCCAAAAAGTTCTCTCTGGCGGCCATGGCTTCGGCCCCTCCCTCAGGACGCAAGTCAGCAAAAGCACGTTGAGGTTGGATAAAAACTCCGGTGACGATGATGAGCAAAACAAACGACCGTACTACCCCTTGTCGGGCAAAACCACCGGTTTGTCGAATTTTATTTCTTGAGTGAAGGAAAATTTGCAGGAAGAAGCAAAAACAAGCCATCAACAAAGGCCAAATGAATCTATCCTTGAATGCAGAGACACGCCGTTCTTCCAGGTCGCGCTTGCCAAGGCGTTGAAGTTCGGCAAAGAGCCGGTCTCCTGCCAAGCCATCAACACCAACCAAAAAGGAACTGCCACCACTCATACTTGCCATTTTCTCAAGAGAAACCAAGTCCAGGCGGCTCATAACAACCTTTCCTTCATCGTCTTTCATAAAACCATCAGGTCTGCCCTGGGTATCGTAGGCAGGGATTAGTCCGCCGCCTTTATCTCCAACACCAACCGGAATAACTTTTATTCCTTCGTCGGCGCAAAGTTTGGCCTGCTCTTCCCAATTCCCTTCCAGATCCTCGCCATCGGTAACCAGCAAAATAGCCTGGAAATTATTATCCTGTTCTTTCTGCCGGTCTTTTCCAAGGAGTTTTCTACTTGTTTCCAAGGCTGAGGCAATGGCGGTTCCCTGCTCAGACATCATGTCCGGACCTGCCATTTTCAAGAAAATTTCCGCAGTACCATAGTCCAGTGTCAAAGGACACTGAACAAAAGCGGCTCCGGCAAAAAACACCAGTCCGACTCGGCTTTCTTCAAGGCGGTTGAGAAAACCAGACAGTTCGGTAACTGCCCTTCCCATTCGATTGGGTGGTACATCTTCGGCAAGCATGGAATTTGAAATATCCAAGGCAATAACGATGTCGCTTCCGCGTTGAGTGACAGCCACTTCATTGGCTCCCCACTGAGGTTGGGCCAAAGCCAATAACAACCAGAAAACACCTGTAAGAAAGAAGAACCTTTTCCAGGTTTTCAATCGATTATTTGCCCCTTCAACATGGGAAGAATAATCTTTTCCCAAAAGATCCTGTAATCTCAAATCAGCTTTTTTGTCGGCCAACTTAAAGGCAAACCACAGCACCGGCACCAGTGGCACCAGATACAACCAGAATTCCTGAGCAAATTTCACAGACCAGACTCCATAACTTTAAGGCAGCCTCCTCAACCAGCTGGCTGACAATAAGCCTTCCAGCAGGAACAGGAACAAGGCAGGCAAAGCAAACCATGGCAATAATTGACGGTACCAAGTGCTCACAGTGGTCTCATATCGTGCTGTTTCCAATTCATCGATGGTTTCAAAAATCTTGACCAATGCATCGGGATCTGTGGCTTCGAACATCTGGCCATCGGTGGCGTCAGCAATCTCCTGGAGTAACTCAAGATCAATTTTTGTTTCCACCTGATGGGTACGACGGCCAAAGATGGGATCATCTACAGGCAGCGGGACCAGACCCTGGCGACCAATGGCAACAGTGTAAACCCTGACATTCAAAGTCCGGGCTAATTCCACTGCAGTTTCCGGTTCCAGAGTTGGAACATTATTTTCACCATCGGTCAAAAGAATGACCGTGCGGCTGGGAGAATCAGAGTGGCGAAGACGAGCCACGGCGGTAGCGAGACCCAGACCAATAGCTGTACCATCTTCGATGAGTCCAATTTCAACCTCATCCAGGAAACCAGTCAGAACCGGGTGATCTAGGGTCAAAGGACATTGCGTAAAAGCCTTCCGGGCAAAAACAACCAACCCAATTTTGTCATGGGGCCGACCAGCAACAAATTCCCGAATCACTTTTTTTGCTGCGCCCAGCCGATCGTCGGGTTCAAAATCCAGAGATCGCATGCTACCACTGACATCGAGAGAGAGAATGATATCAATTCCCTGTCCCTCAATTTTTTCACTGCGGTGAGCAATGCGTGGACCGGCTAAAGCCACGAAAAGCATCAGCAGGGCAACAATTTTCACCCATGGCAAAAGCCGCGATAGGACCACCCGAACAGAAGTTCCACCAGAAGCCATTAATTGCAAATTAGAATGCCTCAGAGCCCCCACTTCATGAGAATTTCTGCGTCTCCATAAAAACAACAGAACCACCACTGGCAAGGAGAGCAGAACCAAGGGATGTGCAAATTCCATCAGTCTTCACCTCCAGCCTGAACAGGAGTCAAAGAGGAATTTTCGGGTAACATCAGCCAAGACCAGGCTTTGCCGGCCTCCAGCAGGAGAGACGCATCAATGGAAGTATATTTTGGAATGATTCTGACAACTTTTACCAAATTTATAAAGTCCATGGCCATTTGCTGGCTAACCATTACCGATGGTTGTTGCGGATTGTACCGGAGTTCATCCAAATCCTGCAAAATATTAACCATTTTTCGCAGTTCACGGGAATCGTGACCTTTACTTCGGCAGGTGTCCAAAATTTCACGGCTGGTCATTTCGGTAGCAGAAACAAGATAGCGTTGCCCCAGAAAGACTCTCATAATTACCGCCAAATTATCCAAGAAACCCCTGACCGTATCGCCGGCCACATGATCTCCATGCAGTAGCTTTTTCACTTCCAGCGCAGTATTCAACCACGCGGGAGGTGCCGGATCCCATTGCTGCAATGATTCCAGTTTTTGACGTCTTCTCCACAACCACCAGACAGCAGCCGCGATACAAGAGAGAAGAAAGAGCGGGCCAACTAAAAGCCACCACCGCTGGGCCCAAATTCCGGGCATGCGAATGGCGGCTATCTGGTTCAAGTCGGGTTCCCGCCCAGTCACTTCAATGACCGGACTTTTGTGGTTTCCCAGTTGAATAATGAAAGGGTTCAATCGGTAGACCCTGAATTCCACAATGAAATTTTTTGTCTCGGATTCCTTATAAACAGAGGTCACCTTCAACCAGGGAGCCGATGTTTTGATTTCTTCCGCAAGAATGGGAACCGGACTTTCAAAAATTCCGAGATTCAATTTTGCTGGCTGCCCAAACTCAACAGGTCCCTGCGGAAAACCTATCGTCTCTACTTCAAGACCAGGTTCAGGGAAAAGTATTTCAATTGTGGCAGTATCCACAACCGCCGGCACCGGCTCTGTTGAATGAGTTTCCGGGGAAGGAACCTGTGAAAACCCCTGAGAAAAAAGCAGAGAGAGTGTGAATACACTGGTAAGAAACAAGGATGATTTCATCGCCGCCCCCCTCTTCTTCCCCGGTGGCCTTCCCGCGCCAAAAAGAAAGTTCTAAGGGGCTCAACATAAGATTCAACGGTACTCACGTCGATCAAATCCACACCGCGAGAAGCAAGAAGTCGTTCCAAGTGCCGGTCATGATCCTGGGCACTGGATATCAGCTTCCTGCGAGTTTGCTGATCAGAAGAATCCACCAGTAATTCCCGGCCTGTTTCAGCATCAATCCAGTGAATTAGTCCCACGGCAGGAAGGTCTGTTTCCCTGGGGTCACGAACTCTGACAGCCACCAGGTCATGCTTTCGAGCCATAACAGAGAGCCGTGAAGAAAATCCCTGATCCCAAAAATCGGAAACCAGAAAAACCGTGGATTTTCGTTTCAGAACAGACCCCAACAACTCCAAAGGAGCTGTAATGCTCGTGCCACTGCCCTCTGGTTTGAAAGTTAGGAGCTCTCGAATAATACGTAGAACGTGACTTTTTCCTTTGGCCGGTGGAATGTATTTTTCCACCCGGTCACTGAAAAGAACCAGCCCAACTTTGTCCTTGTTGGAAATGGCGCTGAAAGCCAGGACTCCACACAATTCGGCCGCAATTTCAATTTTGCTGCGCTCGTGTCCGCCAAACCAACCACTGCGGCTCATGTCCACCGCCAGAATGACGGTCAGTTCACGTTCTTCTTCAAAAAGTTTGACGAAGGGATCGCCTGTGCGGGCTGTGACGTTCCAGTCAATGCTACGAACATCATCACCAGGGACGTATTCACGCACTTCACGAAACTCCATACCCGTGCCTTTAAAAACGGAATGGTATTCACCTGAAAAGACTTCCTGAACCAAACGCCGTGTGCGAATTTCGATGCGTCGAACAGCATCGAGAATTTCCGCAGGGATTCTTTGGCCCTTGGTTGTCTGATCTCCAGTTGTCTTTGTTCGATCCAAAGGTGTCATTTTTACGGCACTTCAATGTTATCGAGTAAAGAAGTGACAATGTCATCACTGGTCAGATTCTCGGCTTCGGCTTCGTAGGTGATCAAAATCCGGTGTCGCATTATTTCCATTCCCACGGCTTTGATGTCTTCAGGAATAACAAAAGCCCGCCCCCGCATTAAAGCTCGGGCTCGGGAAAGCTGAGTTAAAGCCAGGGTCGCCCTGGGACTTGCCCCCCAGGCAATGAGTGGGGCGAGGTCCAAGCCAGCGGCTTCAGGGTCACGACTGGCAAAGACAATGTTTAGAATGTAAGCCTTAATTTTTTCATCGATAAATACATTGGAGACGGCTGTTTTGATTTCCCGCAGAGAAGTTGGGTCAATAACCGTATTGACTTCAGGAATCTCCCGTCCGGCCATTCTGTCCAGAATCAGGCCTTCTTCCTCGCGTGTAGGATACCCAATTTTCAATTTGAGAAGAAACCGGTCCACCTGGGCTTCGGGCAAAGGATAAGTTCCTTCCTGTTCTATAGGATTCTGGGTGGCCAGGACCAGGAAGGGATCAGACAGGGGAAAAGTTTCTCCACCAATGGTCACTTGACGTTCCTGCATGGCTTCCAGCAGGGCACTTTGCACCTTGGCGGGAGCTCTGTTTATCTCATCAGCAAGAATAATATTGCTAAAAACAGGACCTTTTTTAACCGTGAAATCGCCCGTATCCCGATTGTAAATTGTCGTACCAGTAATGTCAGCCGGCAGCAGGTCAGGAGTGAATTGGATGCGCTGAAAACCAGTGTCCACTGTTTTGGCAAGAGTGCTAACCGCCAGGGTTTTTGCCAAACCGGGAACACCTTCAAGCAAAATGTGTCCACCGGTAATAAGGCCCAGCAAAAGGCCTTCCATCATGTCTTTTTGCCCAACAATTACTTTTTGAGTTTCAGCGATCACACCGCTCAGGCGGCCTGACAGTTCGTGGGCCAGAACTTTATCCAGAGGTTCTTGATCAGTCATGATTTCCTTTGTGCAGAATTTGCAGTGGCAATACCACCACAGTTAAAATTTTTTTCTCTCCAAGAGTAGAGCAGGCGTAATACGACAAAAGCCAATTCTTGTTCCCGATTTTTCAACAATACTCAAACCCTTTTTCCTTGCCAACATCTTTGAAAAGACTTTCAATGGGTATCTAACCCTAACCTTGGAGGCGGCCGTGAGGCTGAGCAAGAATAAAATTGAGCACCTGAGTGACAAAATCATGAAGATGATTGTGGACAATCCCAACATCCACGTCACATCGTCCAACGATCTGGTAATCCGGGCTGTTGATGATGCCATCTTTGAGAATATGCGTGACGAGGATGAAATCGACCAAAAAGTCGATGCTATTATGCAGCAAAACATTCACGAAATCAAAGCCGAAGAAATGGACGTAGGCTCCCTGCGCAACCAAATCAAGCGGCAAATGTGCCGTAAGGCCGGATTTGTCCTTTAAACTGGAATAAAAAGTACCAGGAGGCTAAACATGCGTTTGTCTGAAGAGCGGGTCGGGGTGATTGCCCGCCTTATCTGCAACAATCTTTTAGATGAAGAGCTGATCGATCTGGAAATTGATGAAGATGGTTTCATTAATCTGGTGGAAAATCTAATCATCAAAGATATGCTGATTGAGGGTGAAATTGATGAACAGGCGACGGCATTCCTTTTGAAAAACAATGCAAACCTTGAAGAGGGCTCCACCGCCTGGGAAGTGGAACTGGAACGTAAAAAGGAAGAATTCTCCATTGTCCGAGGGTATGTTTCATATTGATCTGACAATGATTACATCCTCCCCTCTGAACGGTCTTTGTTCAGCTAATTTTTAAGAACGTTTTTCATTAAACCTGGAGTAATCAGCGTGAAAATCATGGTGCTTACTCCATATTTGCCCCACAGGCGTGTTGGACATGGTGGCGGGACAGCTGTCCGGGACCTTGTAAAACACCTGGCTTTGAATCATGAAGTTTTGGTTGCCAGCCTCATTCGCCCTGATGAGGAGAATCTGATTGAAGATGTAGAATCCTTGGGAGTGCAGGTCGCAAAGTTACCTTTTTTGGATACCAACAGCCGGGGCTCAGATCGTTTAAGACTGCTTGCAAATCGGGTTTCGGCCAATTTGCGAAGCCTTTTTTCCGGATTTCCGGCCTATGTTGAAAAATACTGGCATAAAAACACATCTCAGCTACTCATCAAAACTATTACCGAATTTCAACCCGATGCCATACAAGTTGAATATCTGCAAATGTCCCTTTATTGCAGAGATTTGTCTCAATTTGTCACCCGCGGGGTTAATCCATCAACTATCCTAAACACCCATGAATTAGGCTCCACCCCCTGGATTCGCAGAGCCGACCAATCAACTTCTCCTCTGGTGAAAACATGGGCCCGATGGGAAGCCTCTCGTTGGGAACATCTTCAGCTTAAAGCCAGCCAATGGGTGAAGCGAACTTTGTGCGTCACTCCTGAAGATCATCAGGAGTTTTCCCGATTAGGAGGACAAAATCTTACAACCGTTCCTTTAGGAATGGACCTAGATGCCATTAAGGTTGATCGGAAACCACAATTCCCACCCATTTGCCTCTTTGTAGGATCTTTTCACCACAGGCCCAACGTGCTGGCTGCTGAACTTTTGGTCCGAAAAATTTGGCCCCAGGTTCGCTTGGACAGCCCCCACTGCTCCTTGATACTTGCCGGGCGTGGCAGCAGAAAATTTCTGGACAGTTTCGCATTATCTCAGGATATTCCCACAGACGGGATTTCAGCCTTGGGATTTGTTGATGACCTGACCCCAATTTTCCGAAAATGCCACCTTTTTGTGGCCCCTTTGCCTGAAGGCGGAGGCATCAAAATCAAAATTCTTGAAGCCATGGCAAGAGGAATTCCCATTGTCACGACCGAAGTCGGTGCAGAAGGTATAGGAACGGGGCAAACAGGAGTTCTAACCCTTGCCAGTCCTGGAAATGATTTTGCTTCGGCCGTGGTTGAGGCCCTTACAAATCCGAAAATTGAAGATCAGGCACAGAAAGCCAGATTACTCATGGAAAAACAATTTTCATGGAAAGCCATCAGCAATCGTCTGGTGGAGATATATCAGTCCGAAAAATAACCTGTAACCAATTTTTTCAGCATTTCCTGATTCAAACCACAACTCCCGGCCGCCATTTCCGATAATAGAGTGACTTGGGCAAGTCTTTCCACAGTTTGCAACAATTCATAAGCCGATTGTAAATCTCTACCCACAGTAACGGCTCCATGATTGGCCATGAGAATGGCGTCGTGGGCTGTTATGTGTGGTTGAATGGAGCGGGCGACTTCCGAGGTGCCCGGGAGTGATCGTGCCGCCAGCGGGACCCGAGGCAACAACTGAGCCGTTTCAGTCAGCAACTGACCATCGAGGTCTCTCCCTGCAGAAGCAAAGGCCGTGGCCCATGGCGGATGGGCATGGCAAATGGCTTGAATGTCGGGCCTGAGCTGGTAGATTTCCTGGTGTAAAGGCCATTCGCTGGTAGGGCGACCTCGGGAACACCGGCCTTGAAGGTCCACTTCCAGTAGATCCTGAACCTTCAGATCTCCTTTGCATCGCCCAGCCGGGGTTACCAAAAAACCGTGGCCGCTGAGGCGAACAGACATGTTCCCTTCAGCGGCCACAATAAGACTTTTACTTTCCAGCAATTTTCCGATTTCGACCATATTCCGGCGCAAGACAACCAGATTCGGCAAAACCAAACTCCTAAGGCTGGAAAATGTAGAGGGGAGACATGACTCCCTCAAAGTATTCCAGTTGATCACGTTCTTCAGCAGCCATGGCCCGCATTTCAACCTCAGTGAGGGATCCGTCAGTATTCCCTTGAACCAGAGCTTGATAAGCTTCTTCTTCCAGCCTATCGAGAATTGCGGTTGGAAAACCCAATTGGCTACTCAAAAGAATGGATCCATCAGGTTGAACCTCGGGATCAACATCATCACTTCGCGTGAAGAAGGCTATTTCCGGGGGTAAACTGCCGTCAGCGGGGATTTTCCAGAGATTTCTATCGTGCAAAGTGATAGAAGGCGCCCTGGCAGTTGAAACAAAGATAATTTCACTGCCGTCAGGCGAAAAAGACGGTGAAGTATTCATAACGCCGGAAATGGGGTCACCCTCAAGATAGGAAGTGTAAGTCAACCTATCGAGGTTGTTATCCAGAACCATTTCGCCCGCAGAATAACCCGTGGTATCAAAATCGATGGTGTACAACTCGGTACCGGCTCCGGTATCGCCCCCAATATCCAAACCGCCGGAAAAGGCCAGCTTGGTTCCATCAGGAGACCAGCAAGGCTTCTCAATTCGCGAATGTTCAGCAGTTAAAGCAAAGGATACCGCATCGTAGCCCTTGTCCAAACCAATGGTATTCATGTCAATAATGTTCAAACTCACACCCGTGCAAGTTTCAAAAGAATCAGCAAGAGTGCATCCTGAACGAGAAAAAGCCAACCATCGGCCATCAGGGCTAATTGTGGGCTCAAGATGCTGAAATTGGCCACCACTAATGGTATCGTCTGCTGGCTCCATAAGGGCTACGTCAGCAACTATTTCGTCACTGAAATCAGGTCCCATATTGGTAAGATCGGATGTGAAAATCCGATAGCCCCTCGATGTTTCCGTTGAAAAAGCAATAGTGGAATCATCGATCCATTCAGGGTCTGCTTTGCGATAACGTTCTTCAATGAAAGACAAACTTTCCTGCTGTCTATTAATTCGTACAGTACTGTAATCACCGCTGAAACGAACCAGAACACCACCCTGAGACTCCAAATCTGTGGCAGGATCAACCCCCACTCGCTTATCCATGATGATAATTTGCCGATACGTCGTCCAAATATTATCCGGATCGGGGTGTCCTACAGCAGGAATAGCCATCCAGTCAGCAGTAAACATGATTCTGGTACCGTCGGGGGACATGGTTGGCCCCAAATAGTGGAATCCATCACTGGCGGTATCGGTTGTGACCATTACCAAATCACCACAGGTGTGGTTACCACAAATGGGAAGGACCTCAGAGGGATCCTCCTTACTGGTACAACCCACAAGAATCAAAAGGGCCAGGAGCCCGACATACGTCAAAGAAAGGAAGCGGTTCTTCAGCCACTTCATAATTACCAAGACCTCCGTCAGCAGGTGAATGGGCTTTTTCCCGAAAAAAATTCAGGTACCCGTGTCATTGAAAAATAAGGCACCCGGCACAGCAAATCAACTGTCAGTTACACGATTAATCCAAAGTGAAGGAAGTTGTGACCCTCAACCAGGACCAAATTGGGTACTTTCCAATGCGCCCAGCATCCCAATTGCCGGCTTTCATGCTGGTCGCAGCAGCCCGTGAAAGGGAAAAATCAGGACTTTGGACAGCAACCGCCTGTCGCACGTCCCCCGCGGGACTGATCAGTAGATCCAGAACAACATCGCCTTCAATATGGTTTTTCAAAGCATGGGCAGGGTATTCGGGTCCGGGGCCGCCAAGGTAACGTCCGGGGTGCCGGAAAAGTTGCTGGTAATGAATCATGGCTGAAAACCCTCGTCCGGAAGTACATTTTTGATGACCAGAGGCCACAAGGTAGCCGGCTTTTTCCAAATCGCCCTGAGCTCTGGCCACGTCGGCACGCAAATAATCCAAGGCCGCATCTGCCGGCCGGGATGATGTTGCTTCCAGAAACAAATTTTCAGCTCTGTTGAGCAACCTTATTTTATTTTTGTCCCAATCGCCTACGTCGGCCGCTGGGCCTTCAGGAGGCAATAGGTCCGGCTCTCCCTGACCTGCCATTAAGTACAACTGTCCCAGGGTAAGAAGAATCAGAGGGTGGCGGGTTCCGCTTTGCAGGGCATATTCAAGTTCCAACATGCCATCGGGTCCAGACCCCTCCCGAAAATATTGGGAAACAAGACTGAGTAATTTTTCTACATCCGCGGAAACAGGTGCCTCTTCCTCACACCAAGAGACCCGCTGAGGCCGCCACTTTCCCTCTGGCTGCGGTATTTCCTGCAGTGAGTTAGAAAGGAGTTCTGAATTGGGAACATCACCGCTATGAAAATTTCTCCCCGTTTTAGGAGCACACCCGCTTGTATAGAGTAAAACCAGAGATATTAGAAAGAGCAAACCAGTATAAATGGATAGTATTTTTCTCCGTGGTCCGAAATTCAAATTTCCGCCAATTTGCCATGTTTCAATCATTTTTAGTCTGTCCTTTTCCTTGCAGGGTCCAACTGAACGACAATTTCCCATTCCTGATCGGCCTCTTGATGACGCCCCAGACGATGCAGCAGGACTACCTTGTTGTTTCGATAAACAACATTTTCCGGGGCAAATTTAATTGCCTGATTTATTGCCGCCAATGATTTTTCCGATTCTTCAGCAACCATAAGGTTATGACTGATCAGTCCCCAAAATATTGGGCTTTGGACCAAAGAAAGATGCAAAGCGGATTCGGGGTGTTCAATGGACAATTTCTCTTCAAAATGAAGACTGTTTTTGATGCTGCCTATACGGCCTTCAGCGGCTACTAACTGGATCCATTCATCCAAAAGAAAATCAGCCTGAAAATTCTCTTCAAATAGTCCCAAAATTCTTAAATCCTGTCCGGAATCCACATAAGCAACGAGCAACTTTCTCCGAAATATGGAATCGCCGGTTTCATGCCAAAGTTTTTCCAAAGGCTCCACAGCCAGGGCCGGTTGCCCGCTCTCCTGGTAGATTTGAGCAAGAGCAGCCAAAACATCCAAACAGTGGGGGCATAAATAAGCTGCAGCAGTCAATTCACGCTGGGCATCGGAAAAAATCCGAAAGTCCATAAGTACCTGCCCAAATTCAAGCCGTGCCAGATAATTACCGGGATCCAACTCCACAACTTGTTCGTACTCACTGAGGGCCCTCCCCCTACGGCCCATGGCCAACAGACAAGCCCCAAGGTTACGATGGGCCTGGGAATTGTTTGGTTCACTCCTTACCAAATCCTCTAAGAGTGGAAGAGCCTCTTCAAAGTCACCATTTCTCAGCAGAGAGATTGCCAACCGGTTGGTAAAAAGTCCTTTCCAAGGATAATAATTGGAATATACCTGAAGAAATTTCTTCGATTCCGATACCGCCTGATCATTTTCATTGGCCCCCAATAAGGCATCGACATGGTCCAAATCCCGGGATGCAGCCTTCTCAAGAGACGCAGCATTGAGGTCCTCAGAATATGAAGCTGCCACAGAAAACAGAAAAATTGGCAAAAGAGTAAAAAATAGTGCCTTTGATTTCATTTTTCGTCAAATCCTCCTTTGAAAAGCAAGATTACCCGTTAAACCCAGTATTGCACAAAAAAAACTCAAGCGTTCATTATTATAAAGGGCTATCGCCATTGACGAAACCAACTCTTTTGTGTTAAAATACATGCATGTGACAAGAAACCAGACATTGTTCAGACTTTACGGGTTATTGTCCGGATTGTTATCCGGAATATAATCCGGGATTTAACCGGAACTTATCAGGTCCCCACAGGAGAAAATCAATGCGCCTCTCGCCCTTAAAAGTTGGCCCGTTGTTGTATGTAATTTTCCAGCTATTCTTCCTGGTTTCAACCCCAGGTTCCGCTCAGGCCCTATTGCGCCTGGATTTTGAACAAAAATATTTCATCCATCAGGATCGACAGGTTTGGGACTTCAGTATGGTACGTCCTGATTCCGTCTACCACATTTTTTATCATACCATTCACGAGAGCACTCCACATGCCAGTTCCGCAGATACGATTTGGCACAGCACAAGCAAGGACCTGAAACACTGGACCATTGAAGGCCCCATCCTGACTGTGGGCCCGGAAAGCTGGGATGCGGGCGCCATGTGGGCACCTGATGTTTTTTATGATGATGCCAGCCAAATGTGGAAAATTGCCTACACAGGTTGCGATAGCCAATTAAACCAGCGCATATGCATGGCTGAATCACCAAACCTTTATGAGTGGAGCAAACTGCCCAGCAACCCCACCATTGAGCCCGACCCTGAAGAGTATATCTGGGACGACCAGGAATGGTGGAGCAATTTCAGGGATCCGTTCATTTTTAGGGAAAACAACCAGTGGCATATTCTGGTTACTGCACTGCAATGGCTCGGAGAAAGCACCGGGGTCCTTTATCATGGTGTTTCCGACGATTTACAAACCTGGACCGATGTGGGGATTTTCTTTCAAAACGATAGCCAAGACCCTTGGCGAGTGCTGGAAAGTCCTCAGTACAAAAAAGTCGGGGACTACCATTTCCTGTTTTTTGGTGAATACGATACTGGTGGTCTGAGTGTCGTCTCCAGTCGAAATCTGGGGAATCTATCAATGGCCTCACGGGAGGTCTTCGACTACGGTTATGCTCCTGAACTGGATGAATTTGACCCGGATCAATACGTAATCTCGCGTTTAGCCCCTTACCTCCACCCGCAAACAGACGTCCTTTCCTATGCTGTTCGCATTGACACCATGCTATTCACAGGCATGGGCGATGTCTCTGTTTACCGAAGTCCTCCCCTGGCTGAAAACTGGGAAACCTGGGGCGGAATCTCCTGCCTCGCAAATCCAACCTTTGGTGACAATCCCGATTTCCGCGGTGATGACTCGGTGGGCATGGTTGGCAATAGTTATTTTGGAAGTTCTGAATATTACCAAGGGCCTCTTTCAGGAAAAGGTTCCCCCGGTACTCGTTTAGGTGACGTAGCCAAAGGTTATTTGAGCAGCTACCCCTTCATCGCTACAGGTGACCGCATTGAATTGCTGGTGGGTGGAGGCTATTACCCCGAAACGTGCTACGTGGCCCTGGTGGATGCCTCTACGGAAGAAGTTTTGTATTCCGAAACCGGTAACGGCCAGAATTTGATGACCCAGCGAATCTGGGATATCCGACCCTATCAGGGACGCACCCTTTATGTCGATATTCTCGACGATGAAACAGGAGATATGGGCTTCATCAACATTGACGAAATTATTGAAATTGTGGATCCCCTTTCTCCGGTCAATCCGGTTGATGTGCGCCATCTGTTGAAAGATTATGGTGCTTCCCCCAACCCCTTCAATCCTTCCACACGCCTGCATTTCGCTCTTAATAGTGAAATGGATGTTCAAATCAGGATTCATGACATTAGAGGACGCCTGGTGTGGCAGAGCTCCCGGATTCAGGGCCTCATTGGCGATAATTTCATCACCTGGCAAGGTGTGAACTCTCAGGGCCAAGCCGCGCCTGCGGGGACCTATCTGTACACTATTGAATCTCAGGGGAAGATTGCATCCAGTGGCAAACTCTCATTAGTCAAATAGACCGGGAGTCCCTATTCAGAACAGAATCCATTTTCACCTGGTGAATCAGGCCTAAATGTGGTTTATCCTTTGCCGATAACCGGGTCATGAATGCACCAGTCAAAAAAACCTTCGTTTCTGACCTTGTGGAAGAAATGGGCAGCCTGCCCACGGTTGCCGCCCAGATTGTTAGCCTTACTTCCCAGACCAATTGTGATATTGGTGCATTGACCCGTGTCATTCTCAGCGACAACGTAATGTCCATGCGTTTTCTTGCCTTGGCTAACAGTGCTGCAGTCAGCAGAGGCAATGAAGTCAAAAATTTACGCATGGCTCTGGTTCGTTTGGGACTGCGCCGGGTGCGAAATGTGGCCCTCTGCATGGGTATGCATGACATGATGCCTGGCAGTGAAGCCGAAGGCCGCCTGAATATGACCGAATTCTGGAAATTCAATCTTGCCACAGCCAGCTGTGCCCAGGGTCTGGCTTTCCAAAGAGGAACCGCCTCGGATGATGATGCCTGGCTGGTGGGAATTCTGCACAGCATTGGAGTCTCTTCCCTGGATCAAAAAGCCAGCAGTGATTTGCAAACTGTACTGGAAGAAGCACAACAAAAATCAATATCCCTAATTCAAGCCGAAATAAATTGCCTCGATTTTCATCATGGCGAATTGGGCGGACGCCTGTTGAGTAACTGGAATTTGCCACAGACATTTTGCGATGCTGTCGAATTCTCCGGTGAAAGTTTCCAACAGGATGAAATCACCGAAGAAACCAGAAACTTAATTTCCATTCTCCGGGATTCCATCAAATTGGTTCGCTCCATAGGATACGGAGCCAATGGTGATGGCACCGCTCCTTTGAACTTGGATCAAGCGACACAAGAGTTGGGAATCGAAGAACCAGCGTTGCTGGGATTGGCTGCCAAAGTGGATCGGGAAGTCACTGACATGTCCCGCCTAATTGGTATTGATCTGCCCGACAACCTGTTCCAGGAAACAATCAGAGAATCGAGAAAACAAGTTGTCCGACTGGGTATGGAAGGCTTCAAGGATTCTCTGGCCAGAGAGAATTTGGAAGAAGAAATGTCCATGGCCCGGGAAATTCAGCAGAGGCTTCTGCCGAAAAACACCCCGGAAATGGATTGTTATGACCTTTGGGCTGCCAACCATCCATCCTTGCATGTTAGTGGCGATTATTATGATTTTTTTAAAATCAAGGGTGGAAAGACAGCCTTTGTTATTGCCGATGTCTCAGGTAAAGGTCTTCCGGCAGCCATGCTGGCGAGCAACCTTCAGGCTAGCTTGCGAGCTTTAGCCCAGGTTTTCGATGATCCTGGCGAATTGCTGGGCGCAGTCAACACAGCCCTGCATGAGAGTACAGATTCAGAAAAATTTGCAACCTTGTTTTTGGGTGTTCTTTCTCCCGATGGCAAAGGCCTTAGGTATGCCAGTGCCGGGCACAACCCCCCTCTCCTTCTAAGGGAAACCGGAGTTAGCGAATGGTTAAAACCAGCAGGAACACCTCTGGGTATGTTCCCGGAAATGAAATATCCGGTAATGGATATTGAATTATGCAGTGGAGATCTTTTCGTAAGCTATACTGATGGAATCACTGAAGCGGTCGACCAAAATGATGTGGAATTTGAAGAAGAAGGTCTGGAAAAAACGGTGCGAAACAATCATGAAGCCAGCGGCGATATTATTATTGAACGAGTTATTGAAAAAGTATTGATTCACGTGAGTACAAATTCCCTGAATGGACGGGATTCCCTGTTGGACAATTGGGACGAACCGGATCATCAAAATGCAGGCGATGATTTAACCATGGTTGTGATCCGATCCGTTTAAACTTTATCCACAAAAGTTCAAAATTTTACCCAAAATTTTTTCAATAATTTTCCCTAACTCAGTGTAGGAATTGAAACCACATTATGCTATATTGTTCGTGATGTGGTTGATCAGACCTCCTTTTTTAAGGGAACTGGGTCTGAACATCCGAAAGTTGCCACCCCCAAGAACGGACCCGGACAATGACCATCGACCCCAATGAAAACGTAAATCCAGCTCCTGAAAATGAAGAACTGAATGAAGAATCAGCAACTGAAGAAACCAGTGAGGATTTTGCCGCCATGCTCGATGCCCATGATGCTGCCGCCGACGGTCATGAAGTATCTGATGTGAAAATTGGCGCCAAAGTTACTGGCAAGATCATCCAGATTGGTGATCACGAAGCTTTTGTTGATTGTGGATTCCGCAATGAGTTGCCCATTTCCGTGAGTGAACTCAAAGACGATGCTGGAGAACTTACGCTCAATGTGGGAGATGAAATCACAGCCCATGTTCAAAAGGGAAATGATGGCCCCAAGCTGACAATGGCCATTAATTTGCGTGATTCGGGCAACAAAGCCCTTCAGCAGGCTTTTGAAGCCGGGACTCCGGTGGAAGGCAAAGTAGGCGATACCAACAAAGGTGGTTTTTCCATCGATTTGGGCGGCGTACGCGCTTTCTGCCCCTTCAGCCAAATTGATGTTCGTCGTGCTGAGGATCCCAGTATTTTTGTTGGCAAAAGTTTCAAATTCAAAATCCTTGAAGTTTCTGAGGACCAACGAAATATTGTTGTCAGCCGTCGGGCTCTTCTGCAAGCCAGTAGAGAGGAAGAAGGCCAGGAAACCAGAAACACTCTGGAGCTTGGTGCCAATCTTGAAGGTGTGGTAACTCGCTTGGTTCCCTTCGGAGCTTTTGTCGATATTGGTGGCGTTGAAGGCTTGGTTCATATCTCTCAAATCAGTTTCCACCGTGTTGGGGACCCCTCAGAAGTCCTCAAGGAAGGTCAAACAGTCGACGTTAAAGTTATGGAAATCCAAAATCTGGGTCAGGGTCGCAGTGAAAGAATCAGTCTTTCCATTAAAGCCCTCGCCAAAGATCCTTGGCCCGAAACTGCCGACTCCCTGGCTCCAGGTACGGATGTTGAAGGTCTGGTAACTCGTTTGGTTGACTTCGGTGTATTTGTGGAACTGCTTCCTGGCATTGAAGGACTCATCCATATTTCTGAATTGGCCAACCGTCGCATCATTCACCCACGTGAGGTCCTCAATGAGGATGAAAAAATCATGGTCAGGGTTCTTGATGTGGATCTTGAGCGTCGGCGAATCAGTCTTTCCCGACGTCAGGCCTCTGACTATGACGGAGAATAATCAGTAAAACTGTTTTTAGATTAATAGGGTCGCAGAGAAATCTGTGGCCCTATTTTTTTTCCGCTCTTATTCGAGTCACAGCGGCAATAATTCGCTCAGCAGCAAAATCAACTTCTTCTTCAGTTGTGAAACGCCCCACACCAATGCGCAGACTGCTGGCTGCCTGCTCCCTGCTCAATCCCAGTGCCAGCAAAATGGGAGACGGGCCTGGCTGAGAACTACGGCAGGCCGAACCGGTGGAAAGAGCGAGAACCGACAAACGCGGAAGTAATTTTACTGCCCCAAGGCCATCAAATCTTACATTCAGATTTCCTGGCAGGCGTGAGTCGAAAGCCCCATTCAAATGGATTCCTGTCAACGAGGTTTTCAGGCAACCCCATAATCGATCCCTCAGTTTTGATAAATGGGCAATGTTCCGGTCCCTATTTTCCAAAGCCAGTCGGCAGGCCTCACCAAAGGCCGCAATTCCGGGAACATTGAGAGTTCCTGGCCTGTTTCCACCCTCTTGTCCCCCTCCAAAAAGAAGAGGCTTCAACCGTATGGTTGACGACGATTGCCTCAGACGCAAAGCCCCCACTCCTTTGGGACCATAAATTTTATGGGCAGACAATGAGATCAAATCGATGAATTCGTTTTGAGAATCAAGACTTAGTAAATCGGCTGCCTGAGCCGCATCGGAGTGAAAAACAATTCCTTTTTCCCGGCATATTTTGCTGATTTTTGAAAGAGGTTGCAAAGTCCCAATTTCATTCTGGGCCGCTACGATGGAAACCAGAACAGTGGAATCATCTATTTTCTCCACCAATTCCTCTGGGCTGATCATTCCCATATTATCTGATTTGAGCGATATCACCTGCCAGCCCGACTTCTCAAGCTCGGCAACAGGTTCAGAAATTGATGAGTGTTCCAAACAGGTAGTAATTATTTTTCCGGGCTTTGGACAAGTATTAGCAATTCCCAGCAAGGCCAGATTGTTCGCTTCTGTAGCACCGCTGGTGAATATTATTTCTTTTTCCCGAGCCCCCACAAGGTCAGCAACTTGTTTCCTCGCATTTTCCACCAGAGTTTGAGCAGCCCAGCCAAAGCTGTGACCGTTGCTGGAGGGGTTGCCAAAATGATCTCTTTGAACCCGCTGTAAGACTTCCAGAACAGCCGGGTCCATGGGGCATGATGCCTGAAAATCCAAATAAACGGGTTTTTTAACAGCCACGGGTAAATCCTATCAGCGACTGAGTTCGAGCATTCGATTGATGGGAGTCAAAGCTTTGGCGGCCAGATCAGAATCCACCAGAATTTCCGGAGTGCGCTGAGCCATGCACTGATAAAGCTTTTCCAGAGTGTTCAACCGCATATAAGGACATTCATTGCAGTTACATGTCTCGTCGGCCCCGGGTACCGGAATGAGTTCCTTGTTTGGGTTTTCTTTTTGCATTTGGTGAAGTATTCCGGGTTCGGTAACTACAATTATTTGCCGGCTATCAGATTCTCTGGCAAAACTGAGAATGCTCGATGTGCTTCCCACATGGTCTGCATGCTGCAGAACAGCTTCAGGGCATTCCGGGTGGGCGGCGACCATAGCATCCGGATGATTGACTTTCAACTCAACCAGTTTTTTTTCATTAAATGTTTCGTGGACCTCACAGGAACCAGGCCATAAGACCATATCTCTATTCAAAGATTTCTTAACCCATTGCCCTAGGTATCGATCAGGAGCAAATAGAATTGGCTGGTCTACAGGAAAACTGTCCACTATTTTGACTGCGTTGCTACTGGTACAAATCACATCACTCATGGCTTTAGTCTCTGCTGAGCAGTTGATGTAACTGACAACTTTATGCCCGGGATGCTGAGAAACAAATTCCCTGAATTCGGCTGGAGGGCAACCATCGGCAAGGCTGCACCCTGCTTCCAAATCGGGCAAAAGCACCTGTTTGTGGGGATTCAGGATTTTCGCCGTTTCAGCCATGAAATGAACTCCTGCAAAAACAATTACCTCTGCATCGGTCTCGGCAGCTTTTTGGCTCAGAGCCAGGCTGTCCCCAACAAAATCTGCAATATCCTGGATTTCAGGCACTTGGTAAAAGTGGGCCAGTATTATCGCATTCAAATCTTTACGCAGACTATTGATCCCGGCAATTAAATCAGATGTTTGCCCGGGAATGGGGCCTTGATTTACGTTCATTTCCTAAACTCCTGACCTGAGATACCATTTCCAGATTACATACAACCGATCCTACCCTTGCTAATTTTGTCATGAAGTGCACAATTCGCAAACAACTTTCCAAGGAAAGACTGGTTGGGTGTGGACTTTCTCGAGCCCAATGCTTACTATTTATGAGTTGGCTAACGGTCTCTGCCTGCTGACGGGCATGGTCAGATAGATTTTTTCGGTTTCATTGAATCTGAATCTGGTTCGATTGGAGTCGGCAGAGCTGTGATTTTGACATTCCCACCATTGAACGTGAGGTCATTGAAGCAATGAAATTATTTGCGTCCGCTCTTTCCGGAACCAATTCCGGAACCCACGCCCGTTGGTTCCGCCTTTCTGTAGCCCCAATTTTTGTTCTTTTTATTTTGGGTCTGGGACTTTTAAGTACCGGTTGTTCCGATGACAGCGAAGATGTCACCTTTCCCACTCCACCATCACCCGACGAAATGAACTGGCTCTTTGATGTTTACGGTGTTGCAGCCGACGACGTCTATGCCTGTGGCAACAAAGGCGCAATGTTCCATTACGATGGAGTTGAATGGTCTTTCGTGGAGATGGGGACAGGAAGTCCCATTACCACTATCTGGGGTCCAGGCGATGGTACCCTGTATGCAGCCGGCCACGATGGTAATCTCTGGCAATTGTCCGGCAGCAGCTGGTCAACCCTGAATTCCGGCACCTCAGAAGACCTGTACGGTCTGGGAATTCACAATTCTTCAATTCACGCTTGTGGTGCCAATGGAACCCTGCGCCAACTTGAAGGCAGTTCCTGGAATGGGTATGGGTCCGTTATGGTAACCCGCACTGGTAACTTGCCTTCTGATGCCCCAAAAGACACTCTGGACATGGCTCAAGACATTCCAGCCCTACTCACATTAAATGAATACTTCATTGGTGGAGCCTTCAAGGATCCCGATTTTGATGGTGAATACATTGGCGTAGCTGGTACTGACGGAATGGTCATGCTGGCCGACATTGAAACTGATCTTGATGGCAATAGCCTTTATGACTGGTGGGTTAGACTTATTGGTAACGACCAGTTTGCCATTGCTGAATGGGCCATGTGCACCACAAGCAATCCTGTTGAAATCAGCAGTAATTACCTGGGAACTTCCGAAGGTTGGCTTTATCAACTGAACGAAGATCTTGGTACTGGAAACAAAAGCTGGGTTGTTGTCGATCCAGATATCACCATCGATAGTAATTCCGGCATACGCGATATGTGGCAGGATGAAAATAATAACCTCTACATGGTTACCGATGATGGGGAAATGATTTTCCAGACTGCCAACTACGACTTTGTTGAAGAAATTGGCCAACGTAAGGCCTTTGAGGTGACCCACTCAGGTCTGACCAGCATTTGGGGCTCCGATTCCGACAACCTGTTCATGACTGGCTTTACTGAGAACTCGCTCATTCAAGCCAGTATGGATTTCTCAGATACCACCTTGGTATTTACTCAGGTTCCCATCGAATTCCCAAACAAAGCAGCCTCCGGCATTGGCCTCTTTGAAGATCATGTGGGAATGCCGCGGATGCCCAGATAACTGATTAAAATGCATTCAATAGCCCA
>JAAEOA010000333.1 GCA_024223715.1 bacterium
GGGCTGTAGGTCTTTCCTCAAGTTTCCGGCTCAGCCAATCCAACCTGCCCGGTCCCAGCCCTCCGCCATGTTCCCCGGGCGTAACCGTATCAAGGCCAATCAGCCGGATGGGGTAATCTTCCAGGACATAACAGATATAGGACCCCTTTCTCCCCCGGATCCTTTGCGAAAGGTAGTTATGGTCCGGAAAAGCAGCTGCAAGGTGGTCCTTTTGGTCATGATTACCGGGAACTATGTAAAGTGGCGGTTTCAACGGGGACAGCAAATCATGTGCAAGCCCATAACTTTCCAGCGACCCACCGTCTGCCAAGTCTCCGGTTGCAATGACCAGATCTGGAAGCGGATTCATTTGATTAATATGCTCGACGACCTTCTCCAACGCACCTGCAGTATCGGCCGCGTCATAGGCAAGAGCTCTTTTGGGCTTCAAATGAAAATCAGATATCTGAGTGATCAACATTATTCTATATCATTCATCTATAGTGAATAGAGATTGCAGATCCAGCTTAATATCAACGGTCTGCCCTTTTGTAAAAGACTGTCTGCCATGGGCTTCGACTTTGAGAGGAATTGGTGTGGAGCCGTTTACAATTAACCTGGTTCGGTCTCCCATGAAAAAGGAAGAAACCACCTTCATCTTAAAGTGACCC
>JAAEOA010000334.1 GCA_024223715.1 bacterium
CCCGCTATAGGATACTGCGTTATCCTTGAAAAAAAATTATGGAAACATCAAAATGCCGGCTCAAAAAACAGGGCTTCGCGCCCGGAAGCTGCCTGGTCTGGGTAGACGGAAACAAACAGCCTGCCTGTCAGGCAACATTAAGATATGAAAATGGGGATATTTACCGCCTTATCACCTCTTCTCACCTCTCACGGCCTGAAAACTATCTTTCCATATATCAATCCGGGTGCAATTTCTCCTGCCGAAAATGTCACTCATGGTATTTCAGCAAAATACAGGATGGGTCCTGGTACACACCTGAGGACATCCTGAAGAAAAGCATGGAATACGAAAAGTTGGTGAGCCTGAAGGAGCCACGGGAAAGGGCGACCGCCTGGCATGCACAAGAGACTTGCCGATGTTGCGGGAGCTGCGTCACGCGCGGACGACGGCCAAGCACTTGTCCGGGTTTCCTCGAACCAGAGGCCATCCTGATCAGCCCCCAGGGTTTCGGCCCAGCCAGGAACGTAGTCGCATTCACAGGCGGCGATCTTACTTGCTGTCCTGAATTTTACGAGGACTGTACGCTTCTCATTAAAGCCCAAACCAACCTCTGGGTTCTGATTGAAACCAATGGATACGGCCTCACTCCTCAGAACCTTGATCGTCTCCAGGCTGCCGGTGTGGATGCCTTCTGGTTAGACATTAAGGCTCACGATGCCGAGAAACATAAATGGCTGACAGGATGTTCCAACGCGCATATCTTAAGACTTCCTGAGGAAATTCTCAAGCGGGGATTTACCCTGGAAGTTTTGTCTCTCTATATTCCGAACCTTGTAGAAAGCGATGAACTGGAAAGAATTGCCCGGGTGCTGTCAGAGGTTGATCCAGCGATCCCCTTTACCATACTGGCCTTTTTCCCGGAACATCAGATGAAGGACTTCAGGAGACCCAATACGAAAGAAATGGTGGAAGCTTACAAGAAAGTGCAATCTACTGGTTTACAAA
>JAAEOA010000335.1 GCA_024223715.1 bacterium
CGGTTTTCTGCCAACTGCTTATGTGAAAGGCAGTTGCTGTTTGGGCAATGCGGTGGGTGCCAATTTTTTGATGGGTTAATAAAAGTGCACATGCTTCAGATATGCAGAATCAGGGCCTTTCACATTCTCTGCGGAATAATACAAACCGAAGGAGACCTCGGAAGCAGATAAACCAACGTTAGAGGTTGTCCAGTAATAGGGGGCGGACCAGAACGACTCATCCTTCTCTGAAGCTGTCATTCCCCTTGAAAAAGATGACCTGATCTAAGTCTAAAATCGGGCAGTTTTATAAGGTCACGCCTCGCTCCCAAAAGAACGAGGCATGATTTTATCTGGCCAAATTATCCTTTCCTCTTGATAAAACCACCATTTTTCGTGTATCTGTGAACAGAGAGTCATTAATAATCTGATACCGAAAGGCCAGTATGGAATTCATCACGCAATTTTCTGCCAAATTATCTGGAGCTGTCTGGGGTTGGCCTTCGGTTTTTCCTCTCATGGTGGCTTTGTTGCTGGTCACCGGTCTTTTTATTACGGTCATGCTGCGCTTCATTCAAATGCGCCGCCTCAAACACAGTTTTGATGTGATTCGGGGTAAGTACGATGATCCCAATCACGAAGGCGATCTTTCTCATTTCCAGGCTCTGACTACTGCCCTGTCTGCCACGGTGGGCATTGGCAATATTGCTGGTGTTGCCACCGCTTTGCATTACGGCGGCCCGGGAGCCTTGTTCTGGATGTGGGTTACGGCGATTTTTGGCATGGGGTTGAAATATGCCGAGTGCACTTTGGCCATTAAGTACCGGGTGATTCTTCCCGATGGCAGCGCATCGGGTGGGCCCATGTATTACATCGAAAAAGGCTTGGGGAAATCTTGGAAGCCTTTGGCGATTTTCTTTGCTGTTTGTGCAGTGATTTCCAGTTTTGGTTCAGGAAACAGCATCCAGGCTTTTACGGTTGCCGATCAGTTACGGAGTGATTTGGGTGTTCCCACCTGGATTACCGGCCTGCTGTCAGCCGCTTTGGTGGCGATGGTCATATTGGGTGGAATCAAGCGCATAGGCCGGGTGACCAGCAAGCTGGTTCCTTATATGGCATCTATTTACATTGCCGGTGGTTTGTTGGTTCTTTTCATGAATTTTGGGACCATTCCCGGGGTGATTTCCACAATTTTCAGTTCCGCTTTCCAACCAGCGGCCCAGGGTTTTGGTTTCGCAGGAGGAACCTTCATTTTTATGCTCACCTGGGGCGTGAAGCGAGGGTTGTTTTCCAATGAATCGGGACAGGGTTCGGCTCCCATTGCCCACGCTGCGGCAATGACCGATGAGCCTGTGCGCGAAGGTGTCGTGGCCATGATGGGGCCCATGATCGATACTCTCATCATTTGTAGCATTACAGGTTTGGTCATTCTTTCAACGGGTGTCTGGAACCAGAAAATGCCTGAAACCCTGGATATCAACTCGCAGAACTCCATAAGTGTCATTATTGATGACGGCATGGTTCATACCAATGGCGAAATTAATAACAAAGATAAATTCACTGGCAATATTGTTGTGGAGCGCGGGCATTATGTAGGAGTTAATTTGGTACGCAACCACAGTATAGTGGATGGCGCAAAAATAATAAATTCGTCGGGTGATGGATATACTGGGGTTATTGCTGTTTCGGACGGAGATATCCAATTTGAGGATGTTGACGATCTGAAACTGTCGGGCATGATGATGCAAAACGGGTCTCCGTTGACAGCCTGGGCCTTCAAGGAAGGTCTTCGTCCCATTCTTGGAAATTGGGGTTCGTTAATCATTACTTTGGGTGTGGTTCTATTTGGAATTTCCACAGCCATCAGCTGGAGTTATTATGGTGACCGTGCCATTGTATATCTGGCAGGCACCAAGTATGTTTTGCCCTACAAGCTGGTTTTTGTGTTGATGAATTTCCTGGGAGCTATTTTCTCCCTTGAGGTTGTTTGGAATTTCGGCGACAGTGCTCTTGGTTTGATGGCTTTGCCCAACCTGATTGCCCTGATTTTCCTGAGCAAAAAGGTTCGTTCCATGACCCGGGAATATTTTGCCAAAGACCACAAACCTTTGCGCTAATTTAATTGTCATCGAGGTAATGGTAATTACTTCACTGGGAAGGACAACGGGAATTGAAAGCGAAAAAACAGTCCAACGAAATGCATGATCCGTCAGAACAAACGGTGGCCGAAGCCATGGAAGAATTGGCGGCCCTGGGAAAGCTGACCGCCAGGAATGCTGACTTGCATTGGCTTTACGAACAGTCGGTTCAAAATGTCGAGGCGGAAGTCATTTTTATTGATCGGGTATTTCGCAGGGAATACGGCCGATCACCATCTTTTATCAGGGAAGATTTTTGCGGCACGGCACTACTGTGCAGTGAATGGGTGAAACAACACAAATCCAATACCGCGTTGGGTGTTGATTACGATGGACCCACCTTGGACTGGGGCAGGGAAAACAACCTGGCGCCTTTGGGTGTCCGTGCTTCGGCTATCACGCTTATTCAGGATGATGTCCGCAAAGTCAAATCTCCCCGGGCGGAAGTTCTGGCTGCCACCAACTTCAGCTGGTGGGGATTCAAAACCCGCCCTGAACTGAAAGAATACTTCCTTGGAGCCCGTGAGGGACTTCAGGACGAAGGCATGCTGCTATTGGATATGTATGGTGGTCCCGAGGCCCAAATTCCACAGATCGAAGAGCGTGAGGTGGAGGGGTTCGATTACTTATGGGATCAGGATACATTCAACCCAATTACCGGGGATATCCGTTGCTATATTCATTTTCAATTTCCTGACGGCAGTCGCCTGGACAATGCGTTCTCTTATGACTGGCGTTTGTGGTCTTTGCCCGAGGCTTGTGACCTGTTGAAAGAATGTGGTTTCAGTAAAGTTGTGGTCTATTGGGAAGGCACTGATAAAGACGGAGAGCCCAGTGGGTTTTTTGATGAGGATCGAAAGGGTGATTTGGCTCCGGCCTGGGTTTCGTACATTCTTGCTTTCCGATAAAGTAGAGAGGTAATGGAACCGATAATTTTAAAGAAATTTTACTTGCCTTCGGGGACGATTCGTTGAATCGTTCGGTAGTGAAATCATTAATATTAGGGCAACGTTGAGATGTAGTCTTCAGCGGCTGCCAGGTTTTCCACTTGCCTTCGGGTTTTTTTGGGAGCAACGAGAATATGTCCGACTACACGGAATGCACTGAATGCGGTGCTGAAATTGAAGAAACCGGTGTTCAGTACCGGGGGCTGTCTTTCTGCAGTGATGATTGTTGCGAAGAGTATGAGCAAAAACAGCTCGACAGTGACGAACCCGATCTTGAAGACCTTGATGACGAAGAAGATGATTTGGAAAATCTTGACGAAGATCTTGGTTATCGTGGAGACGATGACGAAGAAGATGATTATATGAATGACGACTACGACATCAAACCTGAGGATTTTTAGGCTGAGTTTTATCAAAAAAAAGAAAGGAACCTCGACGGGTTCCTTTCTTTATTCGAATCAGATTACTTAAAGCTGATTGAGATCAACCACACCCACTGCAACCGCTACTGTCGCTGCAATCGCTGCTGGAACCCAGGCGCAGCATATAACCTTTTCGATACGACTCATTGACGTAATCGATGGTCAGGCCGCCGCTCTGGCGCAGGATATCGGTAGTCTGGTTGTCCATGACAAAGGTGATGCCACCTTCTTCAACTTTTAAATCTTCGTCTTTAGGCTCATCCAGAGCCATGCCAATGCTGGGGCCGCCTCAGCCAAAGCCCTGCACGAAGAGGCGAACACCTTTACCTTCGTGCTCATTCCAATCGAAACCCTTGAAGGCTTCCGTGGCAGTAGCTGTTATGTCGATCAGGTTCGTGTCTGTCACGATGATCCACCTTTTCTGCAGTCTTTATGGTTGGCCGACAAGGGCTTGGGGCCGAACCAATAAGTCATTTACCAAGGGAACCAAGCCATCCCTCTGTGTGCTTTATCGCTTAATAATGAAACACAAATTAGAAAATATGCAACTTTGAAGAGGTTCCGATGTGTTCTTTCGTTAACAGGAAGGCAATTGAATGGTAGAGTCCGGAAAGTGTTCATGTGGGAAACCTGCTGCAAGGCAGACACTTGATTTTCGGGAGGTAATCAGTTGAGCGTATTTTTCCGGTCTTTTTTGGCTACAATTCTGGCCTTGGTCATTCTTGTCCTTTTGAGTGCAGCCCTGCTTGCGGCAAAGCTGGGCAGCAAAAGTGATATTGCTGAAAACAGTTGGTTGCATGTGGATCTATACGGAGAGGTCCTGGAATACAACCCTCCAGGCGGGGTTATGAGCGAAGTTACCGGCGGCGGTGGAAGCTTAACCCTGCAGCAAATTCTCGAAAACCTGGACAAAGCTGTGGTCGATGATCGCATTGAAGGGGTTCTGTTTCAGATGAGTTCCAGTCACGGTGCCGGCTGGGCCAAACTGGAAGAAATACGCGGGGCTGTTGCCAGAGTTCAGGAGGCAGGCAAGCCGGTTCTGGGTTTTGCCGATTCCATTGACGCAAAAACTTATTATCTGGCCTCGGCTTGCGATTCTCTTTATTGCCCTCCGGCAGGTTATGTTTCGTTTATGGGTTTCTCGCGCATATCCAGACACGTAAAAGGCACCTTGGAGAAGTTGGGTATTTCGCCACAGGTTTCGGCGATTCGTCACTACAAAGCCGCCGCTCAGTTGGCCACACGTTATGATTTATCGCCCGAAGCAAAGAAGAACATGAACTGGATGTTTGATGAGTTCTGGGGAATGTTTTGCGAAGCCCTTGAGCAGGATCGTGGCCTGACAGAGGTGCGTATCAACGAACTTATGCAGTACGCACTGTTCACCCCGGAAGAGGCCGTGGAAGCGGGTCTGTTCGATAGACTAAAATACTGGGATGAAGTTCTGGATGACCTGAAAGCCGATGGCGAAGATCATCTTGCCGTGGTGAGTCATGAAAGATACGCCGAAGAACGTCCCGAAGATCTGGATCTGAAGGGTGATAAAAAAATTGCCGTCATTCATGCTCAGGGAAATATTGGCGGTCGCGAAAATGGCGTGAACCCCGTATTGGGTTTAATGATGGGGCACGGAAGCATCGTGCGTGAATTGAATAGAGCTGTGAATGATGATGATGTGGCGGCCATTGTTTTAAGAGTGGACAGTGGCGGAGGAGAAAGTCTTGCCAGTGACCTGATGGGGCATGCTGTTGAAGTTGCCTGCAGGAAAAAACCGGTCATCATTTCCATGGTCGACGTAGCAGCCAGCGGTGGTTATATGATGTCCTATCGGGCGTCAAAAATAATGGCTGACCCCATGACCGTTACCGGTTCCATTGGCTCTATCAGTGCTAAAATTGACCTCAGCGGCTGGAATGAAAAAATTGGTATAACCACCGACCAGGTGAGCAAGGGCCCCAACGCCCTGATGCAGGCAGATGATCGTCCGTTTACAGAAGAGGAATTAAAGCGTTTCAGCGACAATCACTGGGCCGATTTCCGGGCGTGGATGGACGATGTTGCCAAGCATCGGGAAATTGCCACGACAGAAATTGATAGCTTGTGCATGGGTCGGGTGTGGACGGGCCGGCAAGCGGTTGATAACAAACTGGTCGATGCTCTTGGTGGTCAATACGAAGCGGTTCTGTTAGCAAAAAAGGAATCGGGAATTGCGGCTAATGAAGACGTGACTCTGTGGCATTTGCCAGAAAAGAAAGACCTGGTGGCAACCCTGCTTGGTGGAGACGAAACAACAGACCAAGCCGTCAGCTGGACAGTCTATCGGCGGGTTCGCCAGGAGGCAAACTTTGCTCTGGACTATTTAAGCAGTGGTCAGTTGTGGATCATGGATCCGGTTATGAAACCCTAATGAGGGACCGGAACATGACTGAAGCTGACTCCAACTGCGAGTAAGCCGGCGAGAATAAAATATCCCAAGGCAATTCTGATTTTGATTGCCTTGGGAATATCAAAATATCCTTCGGGTTCGTTTTTTCGACCCACTAATCCAATTAAACCAATAATGAGGACCAGCAGCAGCATGGGGGACTTTGAGGCCAGGTAGGCGGGAATCAGGAGGAGAAATCCCACAATCCACATTTTGCGGCTGAAGGCTCCCACAATGCGTCCGCCATCGAGTGGACTGACCGGAAGCAGATTGAACAGGTTGATCATGAAGCCGCTGAAGGCCAGGGACATCCAGAAGTCAGATTCGGTTATTAAGGCGATTACCAAACAGAATACAGCAGCCACAGAGCCCAGCACAGGGCCTCCAAAGGCGACCAGGGCTTCGATGTAGGCATTTCGGGGACGGCCTTTCATGGCGATGACAGCGCCCATGAAAGGAATAAAAACCGGGGCTCCGGCCGGTATGCCCAGCCAGCGCATGACCATTCCGTGTCCCAATTCGTGCACCACAATGAGCAGGACAAAACCCACAGCATAAGGCCATCCGAAAATTGTGGAGTAAGCCCACATGCTGACAAACATGGTGATCATGGACGAAAATTTCATGAGCTTGAGGCCCATGAGTAGGAATTTAAATTTTCCCAGAGCGAAAGCTACCATCATTCCCAGCCAGCCGAAACGAGCCAGGCTGTTGGTCTTTTTGGGTTGGCTTTCAGAGGCATTTGGCATATGCGGAGGGTTGTTGGATGATCCCTCCTGCAAATGCCGGGCAACCTCTTTCAGATTTTCTTCAAGATTGTCTCGGTTGTGGCTTGGCTCGGTCATGAATCAGCTTTCAGTGTTGATTTTCATCGGTGCGGTGATTTTCCAGGCCTGCCAGAGTGCAATGCCCAGGAAAATTAAATCAAAAGCCTGGAAGCCAGTGCCCACCACGTCCATAAAAAGGGCGGGTGTGGGGAACAGGGGCAAGGTTCCGGCCATGGAATTTTCAGCAAAGTAATGATGCACGAAAGTGCGGCTGACCCAGTAAGTTGCCATGCCGTAGCTGATCAAAGTCAGGCCGATGGACATCAGTTGCAAACCGAGGGACCGTTTGTTTCCGGAAAAAACAGCAACCCCTTTGCCGGTTCCCCAGCCAATAATGATGGCCACAATTCCTATTTGGAAATGAGTCAGTGTGACAAATCCCCACCACAGCAGGGCCGTAATAAGACCGCCAATAATGCCTCCGGAAAGAGCCCCGAGGTAGTTGATATTCTGACTTTGTTCGCCTATGGAATCGTGAAGGATTTTTTGGATTTCGTGAAAACAACCGGGACAGAAAACGGCATTTTCGGTGCGGATCTCTTCGCCATTGGGTATCAGGCCCTGGCACTGGCCGCAATTCAGAATTTCCTGAGTATCAACTGCATCGGCGTCGGTAATTTCAATTTCCGTCTGTTTTTCTTTTTCTGTTTCGCTCATAATTATCTCCCTTTTGGTAAATCCCCATTCTGCAGGAAGACAATCGCATATTTGAGCCAATCTTGAAAGTGGAAAGCAGGCCAAGCTGATATTTAAATTATCGATGTTTGTAAATATGTAGTGTAGTGGTTTTTTGGTTTGAAATTCCTGACATTTGGCTTGGACAAATTTGTCCATTGTTTCGGCTGGCGCGGTGAAACCAGGCCTGATTGTTAGATTGCCTGAGACCCTGTTGAAGAAACCTGATGTTGCAAAGTGTTCGGTTTGAATTAATCTGTGGTAATTATAATGTCGTTTCGCACGATCTCTTCTCACGGGAGTTATTATGGAGTACCGTTTTCTGGGAAAATCTGGTCTTAGAGTCAGTGCCCTTTCTTATGGCGCCTGGGTTACTTTTAAAGATCAGCTGGATGTTGATGAGGCCAGTAGCTGCATGGTGGCAGCTTACGATGCAGGCGTAAACTTTTTTGATAATGCTGAAGTTTATGCGGCCGGCCAGGCTGAAATCATAATGGGAAAAGTTTTGAAGAAAACCGGCTGGATTCGTTCGGACCTGGTTCTCAGTACAAAAATATTCTGGGGTGGAGAAGGCCCCAACGATAAAGGTTTATCCCGAAAGCACATTGTTGAAGGAACCGATGCTGCGCTGGCCCGGCTGGACACTGATTATGTGGACCTGATTTATTGCCATCGCCCGGATTTGGATACTCCCATTGAAGAAACTGTCCGGGCCATGAATCATGTTATTAATCAAGGTAAGGCTTTGTATTGGGGGACCAGTGAATGGAGTGCATTGCAAATTCGCAGGGCTTATGATTTTGCCCGGCGTGAGCATTTAATTCCGCCAACAATGGAACAGCCTCAGTACAATATGTTTCATCGGGACCGGGTCGAAGCGGAGTATGCGGATTTGTACGATGAAATTGGCTTGGGAACGACAATCTGGAGCCCCTTGGCCAGTGGGATTTTGACAGGCAAGTATAATGATGGGATTCCTGAGGGGTCTCGGCTGAGTCTGGAAAATTATCAATGGTTGCGGCCGGAATTGGAAAGCGAAGCTGGCCGTCAAAAAGTGGAAAAGGTGAAGCTTCTGGCTTCCATTGCTTTGCAGTTGAATTGTACTTTGGCTCAACTGGCCATTGCCTGGTGTCTTGCCAATGAAAATGTTTCCACGGTCATTACTGGAGCATCGAAGGCCTCTCAGGTTTCGGAAAACATGAAAGCGCTGGATGTTTTGCAGAATTTAACACCGGAAATATTGACTAATATTGAAGAAGTCCTGAAAAATCAGCCCCGGGTGGATAAGAACTGGCGGGCCTAAGTTTTGAGTTTTTTTCTCGTTCATTATTGAGTAGGAGATGAGATGGAATCAATAAAATCGCTGTATCGAATTGGTCGTGGTCCTTCCAGCAGCCATACTATGGGCCCCGACCGGGCTGCCAGTCTGTATCGATCCCGTCATGAAGAGGCTCTGATGTTCAAGGTGACGTTATTTGGAAGTATGGCTGCCACGGGGCGCGGGCACCAAACGGATGTGGCCATTCTCAATGAGTTGGGACCCGCTGAGGTGGAGTTCATCTGGCGGCCGGAAATTGAATTGGATTATCATCCGAACGCCTTAAAATTTGAAGTTTCTGACCCGGAAAGTGATGCAGACCCCTGGGTGGTTTACAGCATTGGTGGGGGACAAATTGTTGATGATGAAAACCGGGATCGGAAACCCCATTTTATTTACAGTCAAAACAATATGCAGGATGTTTTGGATTTTTATAAAGACACTGGAAAAGTTTTTTGGGAACTGGTGTTTGAAACCGAAGGCGAGGCCATTAAGGATCATTTAAAAGAAGTCTGGCAGGTAATGCAGAAGGCAATTTCGTCGGGGCTTTCCAGTGAAGGGTTGATACCCGGTGGAATGAAGTTGCAAAGAAAATCAGCGTCCTATTTTGCCAAATCCAAAAGCTTGTCGGGTCATGCCAAAACCATGAGCAAAATTTTTGCTTACGCCCTGGCTGTTTCTGAAGAAAACGCCTGTTGTGGTGAAGTGGTTACCGCCCCGACTTGTGGTTCCTGTGGAGTGTTACCAGCAATATTGAAAATAGCTCAGGAGCATTTTCAAGCTTCAGATGATGCAATCATTAGGGCTTTGGCCACTGCCGGTTTGGTGGGGAATATTGTCAAACACAATGCTTCTATTTCAGGGGCGGAAGTGGGCTGTCAGGGCGAAGTGGGGACGGCTTGTGCAATGGCGGCTGCTGCGGCAGCCCAAATAGCGGGTGGGTCGCCAGCTCAAATTGAATATGCAGCGGAAATGGGTTTGGAGCATCATCTGGGGTTGACCTGCGATCCAATTAACGGATTGGTGCAAATTCCCTGCATTGAAAGAAATGTACACGCAGCTTCCCGTGCCTTCGATTCAGCACGTTATGCCATATGGTCGGATGGAAAACATTTTATCAGTTTCGATGTGGTTACCCAGGTGATGAAAAAGACCGGGCAGGATATGCCCAGTCTTTATCGGGAGACTGCCAAAGGTGGATTGGCTGCCTTTGGTGATAGTGACTTTGTTGAGAATTGATCCGCTTATGAGCGGACTTTTCTCTCCCAAAACAAATCCAATTATTAGCTGGCTTGGTTGCACCTTTTACTGCAAAAGGTACTTTAGAAAACCCCACCAATATCAAATCGGAACATGTCTGCTCCATCGTAGGCATCCAGGTTAACCCAGCCGTGGTCATAACCAATTCTTACAAAAAGATTATGGTTGAGCTTGACGTCCAGCCCAACACCCAATTCATAGGTTGCGGCATTGGTGCCATAGGTTTGGTCATACACACCACAGATGTATCCCCACCAGGGATCCCACCAGCAATAGCCATTTGATCCAGCATAAATATTGGAATCGATACCAATCCAGCCGATTCCACCATTAATGTAAGGGGTGATTGTACCCTCCATGGGAGTGTAGAATCCGGAAATAACCATGGAGGAAGTGTCCATGGTGCCATTGTAGTTGAACAAGTCGTTCGGGTCATCCTGGGAAATGGCCTGGGCATTGTAGCCAAGGGAGCGCCAGGAGAACATGAAGCCAAGGTTGAACTTTTCATTGAAGTTGTAACCCAGGCCAAAACCCCACCCTAAATCATCTTCCATGGATAATGATGCTCCGTGGTCATCGCTCGTTTCTTTGGAGGCGATGTAGCGGGTTTGAACCCTGAAATCCCATTTTCCAGTACGGATCTGCGGATGGTTTCTGGTTTGGGCCAGAGCTGATCCGGCGATGAGTAGAATCAGGAATGTAAATACCGTTCTTTTCATTATTTCTCCTTGTTTTAGTGAGTGATGAAAAGTAGGCCAAAATGGAAATTGAGCTTTGCGCTGTTAGGGTTTTCGAATTAGAATACAGTTTTTTTGAGCTGAATATTCAAGGTAATATTATTTGTAAAGGCAGACAATAGTGAGGAAACATCAATTTAGCTTGACAATTCTGGTGTTTGGGCGTTTTATCAGTTACTTCAAGTCCGGCAAAGTTGATCATGGATGATCTACCGGGCGAAATCACCTTTTAAGCCCGGAGGGTTGTGCCATGGATGGCCGCATTGCTCGCAAATTCCTGTCTGCATTATTTTGTATTTTTATTCTCGTGGGGTGCTCCAGCATTGAAGAGCCGCCTTCGGGGTCCGACCCATCCAATTCCAGTATTGAAATTGAAATGACAAACGAACCGCTTGTGACCTTCCACACACCCACTGGAAAAACCAACGTAATTGTGCAGTTTGTGGCTCGGGATGAAGACGGATACGTTCTGGGGCCAGATGAAGTGGAAGTGGAATTGCTGATCGACCAAGCTGCCATCGACAACGAATCCATTCTTCAGGATGACTCCGAAGAACTTGCAGCAAACCTTTATCTGGATCTGGTACTGGATGCGAGTTACAGCATGTTGCAGCATTCGCCTTCCGCTTTTGATCCCATGCTGGAAGCGGCTCGAGATGCCATTGACCAAGTGGACGAACTTTACGCAGGTGTGCCGGGGACCTTTGCCTGGGATGTGGCCTGGTTCAATGAAACCATCAGTGAACCTTCACCCTCGGGTCGGGATTGGGTTTCGAGTGATTTGCTGGCAATTCCCGAACCAGGTGCCGGAACAGCCACCAAGCTTTTTGCCGCTGCGGAAAACGAAGCCCATGACATGCTGGAAGTATATCAGGATTTTGCCAATGGCCCTCACGACCATCACGTTATGGTAATTTTTTCCGATGGTGCCGACAACTATAGCTGGTTCGACAATTCATCAATAAGTGATAACGGGGTGACTACCAGTGGGGCCGCCTATGAGGTGTCCGGGTACGGGGTTGCTGATGTGGATTCAGCTGTTACAGCTATTGAGGCTCATCCCGGATTGACGGTTCACGTCATGGGGCTGGGTTCTGATATTCAGGACGACCAGTTGCTGGCTCTGAGCGAGGCAGGGAATGGACAATTCTTTAAAAATCCGTCCAGTTCTGAAGTGGATGAGCTATTTGACCTGGTGACCCGTGAATTTGCCACCATTCAAAACCATGGAGCCACCATTCCTCTTCAGCCTGCTGACTACCTTTTTGGACTGAAGGTCCGACGAATTGATGGCGGGGCTTTGGATGAAATTACCTTTAATTTTCATGCCGGAGATGAAAACGCGGGTGTATTGGAGTAATTTTCTTCACACCAGTTTAGCCGCGGGCTCCAAATTTTACGGTTAAGCCTGCGGCTGCTTCCCATTGCCAGATGGCGCTACCGGAGACACCTACGCTGACTCCACCGGAACCAAACCAGAGCCCTCCGCCTGCGTCATAAAGGGTGGGGAAGGTTTTTATGGAAGCCCGGACACCAATTTTTTCAGCTTCGCCAAAATAGGCTTTGAAACCAAGCCCGAGCATGAGTGAGAATTTTGTGGCTGAGCTGATGTTGTACTCTTCGTCATCAATAACAACCGAGCCTGCGCTGGGACTGAAGTTGGTGGCGCCGATTCCACTGGTGATAAAGGGGCGAACCTTGCCTTGGGTCAAACCGCGGACCACACCAATTTGCCAGAAGTGGATGTCCATGTCGGTGAGTTTGGTTTTGGAGCCGCGCGAATCGTAGTCGATGGCGCCGTCCTGAAAGGTATAACTCAGTTCGAGTGCTGTAACCAGGTCGAGAGGGATGTCCAGAGCAACACCATAACTCGGTCCTGTGGCCGTGCGTAGCTTACCATAAGGAACGCTCAGATTGCCACCCCACATGGATCCGAATGTGGCACTGAATTCAATGGGAGCAGGACTTTTTTGGCGGGAATGCTGGGCGTGAGCATTATTGTCGGCCAAAGTTACAAAAAAGATAAGGCTCATGGCCAGGAGTGTGAGAATTCGGGAGTTCGTCATATTTACCTCTACACTTTAATTGATCGTGACATCAGATTTAATAATTTCTGTTCCAGAAATACTAAGGGATTTTGAGTTTGTGACAACAAAAAAACTGCCGGCCAATGGCTTGGCCGGCAGCAGTCCTTATTAGACTTTTAGTTCAAAACGGTTTCTTCGTCTTCTAAAGTGGGGTTATCAGTATGCCCCATAAATTTCTTTGCATCTGCCAGAATGGAATAACTGACCGGGACCAGCAGCAGAGTGATGAAGGTGGCAAACATTACACCAAATCCAAGACTGGTTGCCATGGGAATAAGGAATTTTGCCTGCAGGCTTTTTTCCAGAATCAGAGGTGTCAGTCCGGCAAACGTTGTAACGGAAGTCAGCATTATGGGGCGGAATCTACGCATTCCGGAATTCATCAGGGCTTCTTTAATATCCTGCCCCTCGCGTCGGGACCGGTTGATGAAATCAATCATGATTAGCGAATCGTTAACCACCACCCCAGTCAGAGCGACCACCCCAAACATACTAATCAAAGTTAGATTCAGTCCCATAAGAATGTGGCCCCAGATAGCCCCCACAATTCCAAAGGGAATGGCTGACATAACAATGACCGGTTGCAGATAACTTTTGAACATGACGGCCAAAAGTACATAGACCAAAAGCATGGCCATAAGGAAGCCCCGAACCAGGCTGCCAAGGGATTCGGCCTGTTCTTTCTGTTGACCTTCCATGCTGTAATGAAGACCGGGATAGCTGGCCAGAAGGCGCGGCAGAATCTCTTCCCGCAAGTCACGGTTGATTTCATCGGCATTGGCCACAGACTGGTCAATGTCTGCCGTAACACCAACAACTCTTTTGCGGTCGGCTCTTTCGATGGAAGCAAATCCTCGTCCAATTTCCACGTGTGCGACCCGGACGAAGGGAACCTGGTCACCGGCGGGAGTTCTGATACGCATGGCTTCAATGTTGCCGAGGCTGCTGCGTTCATCTTCAGGATAACGAATCATGACTTTGACTTCATCGCGACCACGTTGAATGCGCATGGCCTCGTCGCCATAGAAACCAGCCCGAACCTGGCGGGCCAGATCGGACAGGGTAATGCCCAGGGTTCGTGCTTCGGGTTTGAGGCTCAGCTTCATTTCCACTTTTCCTTCACGGAAAGTGTCGGTGATGTCCTGAACTCCGGGGTATGCGGCCAGATCAGATTTAAGCCGACGGCCTGCAGCCAGTAGATCGTCTGTATTGGGAGATGAAAGCTGCACATAAACGGGCTTTCCACCATGAAACAAATCGGCCGAAAAACTCACAGCCACTGCCCCGGTGATGGGCCCGCACAGCTCACGCCAGCGGGCGGCCATTTTGGGGCTGGGTATGTTCCTTAATTCAGCGGCGAGAAGTTCAGCGTTGACTTCGACCATGTGAGCGCCACCGAAATCCGGGGTTTCGTTTCGCTCGTTGGTTCTGGGTTGGGAGCCCACCGAAGTTGAAATATGTTTGATGATGGGTTCAGAATCTTCAGCTCTGTCTGCACCAAATTCCGCAATGGTTTGCTCGAGGGAAGATTCCAACTGGTTAACAGCTTTGACGGCATCTTCCAGAGTTGTTCCCTGGGGAAGGGTCAGGGCAGCAACCAGATTGTCCGCATCGACATTGGGCATGAAGGTGAATTTAATGTGGCCACCGGCAAACCAACCCATGGTCACAATGAGGGTGGACAAACTAATGGCCACCACAAGACCGCGGTGCGAAAGTGCGAATTCCAGAGTAGGACGGTAAACTTGATTCAGTACTTTTTCAACTATGTCGTTGAAACCGTTTTTAAGGCGTGCGTACAGACTTGGTTCTTGGTTCGGGTCGTGTTTTTTCATTTTGATGGTGCTCAGGTGGGCAGGCAAAATGAGTAACGATTCAACCAAACTGAAAATCAGAATGGCGATAACAACCACAGGAATGTTGAACATGAATTTACCCATGGAACCGTCAACAAAAGCCAGGGGAAGAAAAGCCACAATAGTAGTCAACACGGCAAAAGTAACCGGCCCGCCCACTTCAAGGGTTCCCATTTTGGCGGCTTTCAGACGACTTTTACCCATTTCCCGGTGGGCATAAACATTTTCGCCCACCACAATGGCATCGTCGACCACCAGACCGAGGGAAACAATGAAAGCGAACATGGAAATCATGTTAAGTGAAACACCAAAAAACGGCAGCACCCAGAAGGCGCCCAGGAAGGAAATCATCAGGCCTATGGTGACCCAGAGGGCCAATCTGAATTCCAGGGAAATAGCCAAGGTCAGAAAGACCAGAATCAGTCCAATGATACCGTTTTTTCCCAGCAGATTCATGCGGCCCTGGTAAATAGTGGAGCGATCGTGCCAGGTTGATAATTCGACTCCTGGGGGCATTTGATTCTTCATTTGTTCGACATACTCTTTGGCTACGGATGTAACCGTCAGTACCCCCTGTTGACCAGTGCGGTAAACCGATACCATGGAGGCGGGTTTTCGGTCCAGGAAACTGGCCGATTCCACATCGGCAAAGCCATCGTTAATGGTGGCTATCTTGTCCAGAGTAACCTGACTTCCATCCAAGGCCGTAATGATAACAATTTGGCCAAATTCATCACCAGTGTAGAGTTGGCCTTTGGTTCGCACCAGAATTTCGCCTACGTCAGTTTTGACACTGCCACCGGGAAGATCCAAACTGCCTAATTTTACGGCCCGGGTGACTTCGCTTAAAGTCAGGCCATAAGCTTGAAGATTCTCTTCACTGACTTCGATGGAAATTTCATAGGGTCGTGTGCCACCAACAGTGGCGTAAGTAATGTCGGGCAAGGCCAGCAGGTCATCCCGCACTTTATCGGCCAGAATTTTGAGGGTTTTTTCGGTGGCATCACCGTAAATAACCACATCGATGACCTGGTTTTTGCGTTCCACCTGGGAAATAATGGGTTTTTCAGTTTCTTCAGGGAAGGTTACAATGCGGTCCACTTCCGATTTTATATCGTCGAGGGCTTTGCGCACATCAACTCCACGGTCGAGTTCAATCATGATCATGCCCATACCTTCAGAGGCTTTGGACGTGATTTTTTTAATGCCATCCACACTGTGAACCTGTTCTTCAACCCTGATACAAACCGCCTCCTCCACTTCGCCAGGAGTGGCACCAAGGTAAGGCACAGTGACAGTAATAATGTCCATCTGTAATTCGGGAAATACTTCCTGCTTGATGGACAACGCACTGCCAATTCCGGCAACCGCGATGACCAGCATCAACAGGTTGGCTGCAACATGGTTGTTTGCAAACCAGCGAATCAGACCGTTCATTATTCACCACCCTTTTGAGTATTTGGGGCAGATGCGGGGGCTTTTTCGCCTTCAATTCGAACGGGAAGATTTTCAGTGACGTATTGAAGATTGCTAGTGCAAACCATTTCTCCTGGTTCCAGGCCGGTATTAATGACCGCTTCCATAATTCCCGCCCGGGCCACAGAAACCTCGCGCACTTCAATAGTGCGATTTTCAGTAACTACCCAAACCATATTGTCGGGACGCAACGCGGTGCGAGGGACAATGACTGCATCGGCAGGTGGAGAACCGCGGAACAGGACTCTCACAAACATGCCCTCAACCAGAGGGGGCCGTGTGCCCACCATTTCATAGGGATCTTTGATTTCAACCACGACGGGAACCAAGCGGCTGCGGCTGTCCACGGCCCCTCCCAAACGCACGGCCCGGCCTTCCCAATGATGTGAGGAGCCGGCAAATTCGGCGTAAACATCAACCAGGGTCTCGGGAGCTTTGGGGCAGTCGGTTCCCTCAATGGATATCCAGGCCAAGTCGTTGTCCGGCAGCGAAATAGTTACTTCGGCAACGTCGGTGGCGTATAAGGTTCCAATGGGATTCCCGGATCGCAGGTACTGTCCGGCATCCACATCAGCGGATAGAATTCGGCCGTCAAAAGGCGAGTATATGGTGCAACGTTTCAGATTAACGTTGGACTGTTTTAGAGACGCTTTGGCCGCTTCAAGGTTGGCGCGGGCAAGCTTCAATTGGGGCTCGTGCAGAACCAATGACGATGGTTCAGAATTTGAACCGGAACGACGCATGGTTTCCCACTCCTGAATGGCAACCTGGGCTTCTTCTTCGGCCCGGGCCAAATTAAACTCCATCTGGGCCACATCGGCTTCAGCCCGAGCCACAGCCAAGGCATAATCGGTCTCGTCAATGCGCAACAAAACCTGGCCTTCGGTGCAGTAACCACCAGGCTCGAAAGCAGTCGATTTTTCGATAACTTCACCACTGACTTGGGGTACGACATTAACAGACCTTTTGGCCTTCACTGAACCAAAGCCTTCAACTCTGATTTCAGATTCTGTTTCACCAATGGTGTACACTGTGACCACCGGCCGGGGCGTGGGTCGTTGGTGAGTTTTTGGTTCCGGTCGGTTCCTGATGAATGTATTGGCCACAAAAAGAGCCAGAGCAACCAGGAGAATAGGTAAAAGAGTTCTTAGAATTCGGGAAGTCATTATTCTGATGCTCCTGTGTTATTGGCTGATTTGTTTTCATCATTGAATTCGACATGGGTTTCATCCCAGGGACCACCCAGAGCCTGAATCAGATTCACGCGGGCGGTTCGACGCAATCGCTGAGTGGTCAGCAACTGACTCTCGGCGTTGTACAGGCGTCGTTGTGATTCGAGAGCAACCAGAATGTTGTCCAGTCCGCGCATGTAGCGGTCTTCGGCCAGATCCACCGAGCTACGGGCCCGTTCCACTGACTCATTCAGGAAAGTTTCCTGTTCTTTTTGGAAGTAGTCTTGATCCAGAGCATTTTCCACTTCACTGAAAGCCTGCAAAATGGTGGTGCGGTATTGAGCTGTCGATTGCATAACCCTGGCTTCGGCCGCTTTAATTTGAGCTTGGGTGGCGCCCCGGTTTAACAGAGGCATGAAAAGGTTCCCCGCCAGGGACCAAACATTTGTAGGTGCAGTGAAAACATCGGACAATTCACTGCTGCTGGTTCCGGCACTGGCGGTCAAACTGATACGCGGGTAAAGAGCGGCTTTGGCTTCGCCTACTCTGGCTACGGTTGAGTGCAGGCGCATTTCAGCAGCCACAAGATCTGGGCGGCGTTCGAGCATTTCTGAAGGCAGGCCGGCGGGAACAGGAGCCAACGGTTCGGGCATGGTTATTATTTTAAGGGTGCCGTTTTCCTGTTCCAGATCGCTGGCAATAATTGCCCCGGATGGGTATTGGCCAACCAGAATTTCCAGGTGGCGCCGGGCTTGATTTAAACGCTGTTTGTTACCTGGACCAACCGCTTGGGCTGAGGCCAGATTTTGTCCCGCCAGGTGAACGTCCAGGGCTGTGACCAACCCGCGGTGATAGCGATTGCGGACAGTTTCCAGATTGTCTGTGAAGTTCTGCACGGTGCCTTCGTTCAGTTGCACCTGCATTTGCAATTCTCGAATTTCCAGCCAGGTGCGCACCACGTTGGCAATCAGGCTCTGGGCCAAAGCCTTTCGGTCCTGTTCACTGGCCAGCAAAGTGGCCAAGGCTGCTTCTTTGCCTCGGGAAAGGCGTCCCCACAAATCTGCTTCATATCGCAGAATGGCGTTGGCGGAATAGGCATTGTTGTGGGTGGGTATCAGGATCGAGGCACTGTTTTCGGGGATTTTACTGCGGGAAGCATTGCCACCAATTTCCAGAGTGGGAAACTGGTTGGATTTGGCGGCACCGAGGAAGGCTTCAGCTTCCAGGACACGGCCAGCGGCAGCAGCCAGATCGTTGTTGTGTATGAGGGCTTTATCCACCAGTGAGTTTAGGGTTGTATCGTTGAAGGCTTGCCACCAGCGGAAATGATCGTCCTGACCAGCAAGGACTTCGCTCATAGTGGGGCGAGGTGTCCATTGTGGCTCCACTTCGGTTGGCAGCTCGGGGCGAACATAGTCCGGACCCACGGCGCAACCGGTAAAGGCAAGCAGCAAAAGGAAGGCAACCAACAAATGAAGGGCCCTGCCATTTTTCAAAATCATTGGGATTCCTTTGGATAAAGAGAGTCAATAGCGGCGGTGGAAAAAGCGGTGATGTGCTCCGTAACCGCGCGAATATATTGATCGGCGTTCAGACCCAGAGCAGGGAACATGCGAATCATCATTTGCATTTCTTCAGCCTGGGAATCGAAGGCTTCTTTTTTGTGCCAGCGCATAATGAAATGATGAATCTGGCCGACAACGCTGGCCATGATCCAGTTGATTTGTTCCTGGTGCAGGCTAGGGCGAACCTGCATGAGGGCCTTGGAATATGACTGAAAAACGGGTGCAACCATTTCTTTAAAAAAAGTGGTGCTACCGTGGCTTTTCTGAGTGTGCATTTCCCGGGCGACGAGCATCATGAAGGAGCTTCCGCCGGGTGATGCCAGGGTGCTGATCAGATATTGCTCCACGAGGGCTTTGATGACTCGCGGTACGGTGGGAGCACAGGTTTTGTCTTCCAGAATGGTTTTCAGAGCAGTAAGAGAGCTGTCGCGCTGCGATACGAACCGGCGCACAATGACCTGCTGGAACAGGTTTTCCTTACCTTGAAAGTGATAATTGACGGCCGCCACATTAACATTTGCAGCGGTTGCCAGATCCCGGATGGAAACACTGTCGAAGCCATTGGCGGCAAACAGAGTCTCTGCAGCATCTAGCAATCGGTCTTTGGTTTTACTTTTTTCTTCGCTCACAGGGCATCCTTTGGGTTGTGCCCAAGAGAATGTCGCTGGGAACTTTTTTACAAAAAACCCCAGCAATATTCAACCTAAAACACATAAATTTCCAGTGTTTAATCAAATCTATGGCCACAAATTGAACCAGCGACATTCTTTTAGGCACAACCTATCTTTTTGGAATTGAGGGAAGTTAAGGGTTTAAACAGTTGATTGGAATGCTTGATTTAAACAGCAATATAAAACAAGTGTTTGAAATCTGCAAGTGTGAGAATTTAATCCAGGGTTAATCTTTGGAGAAAGAGGGACAATGGCTTTGGAATGACACCGTTTACTGCATCATTAAGCTCATTTGATTTATTTTCAGAGGAAAGAAAACCCGGAATGTTTATTATTTACACTCCGGGCTAAAATCGCCCCTTTAGAGCGAAACGAAAATGTTGTTAAAAAGCATGCTGGAAATTTTATTAACCGTACCTTTTAAACTTTGTCATAACCTTTCCCTTTGGCCAGAAGCACAATGCCAATCAAGGCAGGCACAAGCAGAACCCAGAAGAAGCTCTTTATGAAAACCCCGGCCACAAAAGTCAAAATGAGTATGGTGCCCAACACAGCCATACGCCACTCAAAGTGAACACCAGCAAGCAAACAAGTAAATGCCAGTAAAAGGAGAGATAGAAGTCCTGTGGCCTCTGAGGGCAGGGCCATGTAATGGTGCATCAAAAAAACCAATAAAAGAGAGACGACCAATGCCAGCCAGTGAAGCAACTGTTTAGTGATGTGCTTGCCGGCTGTGGCATCTTTTTCATGAGCAGTTTTCCAAGCTAAAGTCAGGCTGGCCCCGGCAAAAATTGGAGCCATCGCCAACCAGTACCACATGGCGAATTTTTCAGAGAAATTCATGATACCAATGCCTAAAATTGATAAAGCCACCAAGGCAATAAAGACAATGCGGCGAGTGTGAAATTCCCGGTGTGCCGTGGGTGGGGTGGGTTGGCTAAACTGGTTGTCCATGAATTCCTCCGGATGGAATGAGCTTATTCTTGATGGCAATACAATATAATAAAAATGATTTGCACACCACCTTATGGGGTCGCCGCCATGCGGCCCATGAACAAAATGCTGCCTGTTTGCTGATGACGAATTAGGAACATGAACGCGTGGTCGGCTATAAATGGAATAGCAGGAGCTGGCATGCTGGTCACGCTGATGGTCACACCGCTGGCAGCGGCTGCTTCGGTGCCTTGTTCATCAACTTTCAGGTATGATTTGTGGACAACTGAGGTAATGAAAAGTCCCGGTTGGTCAGTGAGGTTTGAAAAATCGGCTTGGCCGGGTTCGAATGCAGACTTCATACCGAGTTGTTTAAGGTTTTCCGTCAAATTCAGGCTTTGTTCCAAATCCAGCCGGGGCAACCAGATGTCCACTTTCTGCGGGGACATGGCTTCTATATTGCGTTGTAATTCTGCCAGAGTGAGGTGGTTTTCGAGAGAACTTAGGCCGGCTTTGTCGTGGGGCAGCAGGATCAGGAAATCCAGTTCATTGCCGGAGTAAGGAAGGGCGACCATGGCCATGTTCTCATCAGAATAGTATGGAAGCTGTTTTTCCAGATTCATAGTTGGGATGGCAACAGATGGTCCTTCCAGCTGATAAAAATTTCTATCGGAAGTTTGCTCTTCCGCGAACGGGAATTTCCATTGGCCCAGAAAATAAACCGCATTGGTCAGGACCATTCGTGTATTGGAATTGACAGTGCCGGAAGGCAATAAATCTTTGATTTTATTTTCCGTTTTTCCCGCAACCCAATTGTTGATTTTGATTCTTTCATTATTGGCGTCGGTTTTGAAATTGCAGGACTCATGTCCGCCTTTAAAAGACCGTTGAATTTCCTCATTGAACTTTTTGTGAAAAGGAAAAGACTCCTGGCCCCATATTCTATTGGCAATGTTCAGAGTATAGTCTTTGTTGGGGCGAGTGAGTACAGATTGCAGTTCGGAGTTGTCGGCCAGGATTTGCCCCCGGCTGCCCTTGAGATGAAGGGTTTCGGCGGTTTCGGTGGCGGTGGAGCCAGCGGTTCCTGTGTAGGTCATGGTCAGGGCAGTGGAAATGCTGGAGGGGCTGAAGAAGATGTTTCCCTCTTTTTGTGCCAGTTGGCCGTATAGGTCGAAGGCCAGCTGGTTGCTGGATTGGGCTGCAATTTGGGCGTGACCGGGCGGCAGAGTGGGGAGGCTTGATTCATTTTGGCATCCGGAAAGCAGAATCAAAAATATTGTGATTGCTGATAAAACCCGCGACATATTAACATTGACCTTTCGTCCATGAATCCTGGGGGACAATTGTGGTACATTCACAAATAACTATTAACATGTTGAGCTGAGTCTAGGCCATGATTGTTTTTTTAAGGTGGAACATTAGTGAGATTTTGGGGGATATTTTTTCACCCATTCATGAACAAGGAGTATTCTTTTGTCCTCGCCCCACTTCAAGCCTTCAATATACAAATACCTGAAAGACCTTGCCGCAAATAACAATCGCGACTGGTTCAAGGAAAATAAAAACCGTTACGACAAACAGCTGCGCGATCCGGCTCTTGCCTTCATTCTGGATTTTGGATCTCACCTGCAAAGCATCAGCCCACATTTCCGGGCCGATCCCAAAGCCAATGGTGGTTCTTTGTTTCGTATTTATCGAGATGTTCGTTTTTCCAAAGACAAACGACCTTATAAAATCCACACTGGCTTGCACTTCAGGCATGAAGCGGGAAAAGATGCGTACACGCCTGGCTTTTATCTGCACATCGAACCGGGCCAAAGTTTTGTGGGTGTTGGCATTTGGCGTCCGGATAATCCAACTTTGGGACTGATCAGAGACAAAATTGTGGCTGACCCCTCACGGTGGAAAAAGGCGATGCAGAGCGATGAATTTACTTCTGGATTCACTGTTACAGGTAGCAGCTTGAAAAGGCCTCCCAGAGGTTACGATGCTGATCATGAATTGGTCGACACTCTGAAACTCAAGGATTTTACGGCCTTGGCTCCGCTCACTCAAAAGCAGATCACCAGCCCTGATTTTGTTGAAGAATTTTCTGAGTATTGCCGAACCGGTGGGGCATTGGTGAAGTTCATTTGCGAAGCGCTAAATCAGCCTTATTGATTAGTTTATATATTTCCAATATTTCGTGGGAACAAAAAAACCCGGGAGGCCAAGGCCTCCCGGGTTGATCCGCACTCTTCGTGTTCCGACAAGTTAGACTCATCGCAAAGCGCAGATTTGTCTTACTTGATCAGAGACATTTTCCGGACCTGAACAACTTCCTTGCCAATGCGCAAGCGAGCGAAGTACTGGCCACTGGAAAGTGACTGACCGTTGTCGCCCTTGCCATCGAAGACGAAGGTGTACTCGTTGACAGGAAGGGTACCCTGAATCATGGTACGCACTTTCTCACCACGAATGTTGTACACATTCAACTGCACGATGTCAGTTTTATTTACAGCAAACTTAATCGTGGTTGCAGGGTTGAACGGGTTGGGGGCGATGGATTTGAATCCGCCAGCTTTTTGCATGGCAGGAGTGTCGTCCACAGCGGTCAAACCGGTCAGAACGATGCTTTCATCGCTGGTTGGTACGATTACAAATTCACCGTAGTAGTAGTTCATGTAGCTGGTCACTCTGATGATGTCGCCAAGGTTGGGCAGGTATGTCAGCTCAACAAGGGGATCAACAATCAGACTGTCAGCCCGAACATTGCTATCGGAGATGATGTACTCACCGTAACCGAGGGTATCCAATACAGCAGCGGGGAATGTCTGGACCCAGACACTTTCCCAGTCTTCACCAGTGCGGCCGTCGCCATCCACGCCGTGCATGCTGTCATCGGCCAGAATGCGAGTGGTCACTTTGGAAGGCTCAGGAAGATCGTGGCCGTATTCCACAATGGTAATTGCATCCGGGTTGTGAGGGATAAGTTCAGTTATTCCGTTGTACTCTTCACCGTAGCCACCCACTTCTACAAGGTCACCCTGGTAGAAAGGATTAGCAGCGGAGCTTTCGTACACAAGAACGCCACCGCGAGCATAGCTGTTGGTTTCTTCGTTCTTTTCAACTTCCTGCATGATGAACTTGCTTGGGGCATCAGTTTGGCTGGTACCAGCAGTGATCACACCACGAATGTTGAGGAAACGGTCGTTGAAAGCGCCATTCTGGCTGGAGCTGTCGGGATGGGCATACTGCATGTCATAAATGCTGGTAATGCCAATGGCCACAGACAGGAATCCGTCAGGAGCGTCACCAGGCATGGTGACATACTGAGCAGCGTCATCGGAAGCTTCAATATAGAAGTCAACCTGAGACATGCTGTGTCCGCCAGGAATGGTACCGGTGTAAACGTCGCCCACGTTGCTCATGGAAACAGAGGACCAGGCTCCGGTATTTTCGCCGTCGCTGTCACGATAGTAAACGCTGGCACCGGACACGGCGTTGTTATCGGTGATGTTAGCGGAAACTTCGATGGACTCGTTGCTCATGGGTACCCAGTTGGCACAGTTGACGTCCGCGATTACAGGAACGGTATCGCCGGTGGGGTTTTCCACCAGATCGCTCTGCAGGCGAGGTTTCAACTCAATGAGACCATTGTAAACAACACAAGGACTGAGAACTTTGTAGGTGTCGCCTACGTCTACGTCACCCAGGTTGATGCCTGTGGTATCGTCGATGTAAACAACCAGGGTGCTGTCGCCGGCAGTGATTTCAAAACGGCTGTTGCCGCTGACACTTGCAACGTCACCAATGACAGAAACAAAGTTTCCGATCATTTCATAATCGTACAGAATTTCCTCAGGAGTTTTATCCTGGGGAGTGGGCTCGGGTCCAGAACCGGTAACAGCGATACTGGGACTGGCCAGCTGGATTTCTCCGCCATAGGCGGAAACACTACCGGTAACTTCAACTTGAGTACCGTAGTCGAGTCCATTAATGGCTGAGTTAAAGAAACTGATACCGCCGGTGGCGCCCTGAATGTAGTGGGTTCCGCCGTTGTAGGTACCTTTTACAACATATACAGAACCTGTGACGGTAACGGTTTGTCCAACAAAGGGACTTTCCGGATCGCCGGTTGCTGGGTTGTAATACTGGATATCGTCAATGGTTTGAGCCATTGCCATTCCAGCGATTGCTACGAGACACATAATAAGTGTCACGCCAAAAAGATGTTTTTTCATCTCTTCGGCCTCCTTCGAAAGGGGTGAACTTGCTCTCTCAATTTCACTCAAAGTTACAGGTGTCAAGCGAATGGACTCAGAGTGGAAAGTGAGCGTGTTGCCGTGAAAAAATCCAAAACCGAAAAGAAAGGACCGGTGAACAACCACAATGCAACACCGAGGACGATACCTGGTGCGGGCGATAGCTGTTCGCGGGTTGCCACCTCCTCAGGTAAACACATACATCATTTGCAATTACGCAAATGATCATCAGGATCATTGTGTTTTTTGTTTCACGAACGACAATTGTACCACAAATACGGGAAAATTGAAAATATATAATGTTAATTATTGGTAAATGGTAATGAGTTTCAGCTTTCTTTCAAGATGCATTGGCCGGTCATTTCTGCAGGTTGTTCGATTTTTAGAAGTTTGAGGATGGTTGGAGCAATATCGGCCAGCCCGAAGTCCCCGTCAGCAATGATGTTAGGTATTCCTTCAAATTGTTTGCCTGCAACAATAAAAGGGACTTTGTTCAGGCTGTGTTGGGTCAAAACGGAACCTTCGGGAGAAATCATTTCATCACAATTTCCATGATCAGCGGTGATCAGCCAAACGGTTCCCTTTTCCAGACTGGGCGGCATAATTTCGCTAAGCAATTTATCGAGGGTCTGGAAGGCCGTTGTGGCGGCTTTCAGGTCGCCGGTATGTCCCACCATGTCTCCATTGGCGAAATTCACAATAACAACGTCAAAATCATCTCCCGAACACGCCTTTTTCACCAGTTCAGCAACTTCAGGGGCACTCATTTCCGGTTGAAGGTCATAGGTTGCCACTTTTGGCGAAGCGACCAGTTGACGCTCTTCGTGGGCAAACGGCTCTTCTTTGCCGCCATTAAAAAAGTAGGTCACGTGAGCGTATTTTTCAGTTTCGGCAGTCCGCAGATTGCGAATGCCTTCCCGGGCAAAAACCTCGGCCAAGCTGTTGCGGGGCATTTCGGGCTGGAAGACACTGTCCAGATCCATTTTTTCATCGTAGGGGGTCATGGTCAGGTAGTTGGTTTTGGGCCGATCCGAAACATCGAAACCCGTGAAGTCATTTTGCTGGAAAGCCCAGGTCAGTTCCCGGGCACGGTCGGCACGGAAATTCCAGAAAAAGATGCTGTCTTCTTCGCCAATGGTTGCCACAGGGCTGCCGTCGGCATCAATCATGACAGTAGGCTCTACGAATTCGTCGGTTATTTCATTTTCATATGACAACTTGATGGCGGCAACCGGATCGGTTGCAACACCATGGCCATCACCTTTAACGAGCATGTCCCAGGCACGGTTCACTCGATCCCAGCGTTGATCCCGATCCATGGCCCAGTAACGGCCGCAAACCGAAGCAATTTGGCCGGCTCCAATTTTATTGAGTTCAGATACCAGATCAGCAACATAACCGGCACCACTGCGAGGATCGGTATCGCGCCCATCGAGGAAGGCGTGGATGTAAATTTCCTTGAGGCCGGCATCGTGGGCAGCCTGGATAATTCCATAAAGATGATTGGTATGGCTGTGAACTCCCCCTGGAGAAACCAGTCCAAAAAGGTGAAGACGGCCGCTGCCTTTTTTGGCTCGATCAATAAATTGTGTCCAGGCGGGACGCTTCTGGAATTCACCGTTTTCCAGGCTGCGACTGATGCGCACAAGCTCCTGATTGATGATACGTCCGGCACCAATAGTCAGGTGGCCCACTTCACTGTTGCCCATTTGGCCTTCAGGAAGACCCACTTCCAGGCCGGAAGCGTTTAATGTGGTGAAAGGGTAGCGTTCAAAGAGTCCGTTATACCAGTTGGGTTGTGCCTCGACGATGGCATTGCCTTTTTCGCTGCCTTCACCGGTTCGGTAACCGACACCATCGAGAATGCAAAGAACAACCTGAGGGCGAAGGGATTTGCTGGATGCGGACATGGGGGCTCCTTGAAAATTCAATTTACAGTTTACAGTCGTCGAGGGCGTTTTCAGAAAAGGCCCAAAGTTCCGTTTCAGTAAGTGACATGACGACAATTCCCGGAAGACTATATACATCGGCTGCGGGTTTGTCGCCAATATCGTTCTTATTAAAAGTTGAGAAAACGGAGCCGGCCTGAAGGATGGTTCGGGTGATTTCACGGTCATCATCGAGGAACTGGCTGATGCGGATTTTTCCTTTGCGGACAATGTAATGCTGGGGTGTGTCCGGATGCAGGATTTGATCGGAAGTCAGATCAATTTTCCGGCTGTGGGTTTTCAGTGATTCCATTTGGGCGGCATTGTTTACAAAAAAAAGGTCACTCCGTTGGAAATGGATAAAGGGATTACAGTTCATGCTTCGCGCTCTCTTAAATAATCCATAACTCTGCTGGCTGGCAAAGAACGTGTGCTCGGTCCCATGCGAATGAAGAAGTCTTCGTTTTCACCAATCTTCAGGAAGGCGGCCTCGTTGCAGCGGTCGCAGGCCACTAAAAGAATATTATGTTCCTTTAGGGTGCGTATTTCCGCTTTGATAAAGGAGGCAAATTCCAAGCCAATGTGCTGCTTAATAAGGTTGTCGAAGTGCAAAAGGAATTTATCCTCATTGGCAAATTTATCGTTTTCAAGGCCAAGAACCTCTCCATCATCGGCAATACCAATGAAGAGAAAACCACCGTCGGTATTGAGGTAGGCAACTACCGATTTGAGCCAGGCTTTTTCAATTTCTTTACCAGGTTTGTCGGCCCGCAAATTCCAGCGCATGGTGCTTTTGAATTCTACGTGATCTGATTCACCACCATGAACAAGGGTTTCGAGAGCCTCTTCAGTTTCCGGGCGTTTGAGACGGCGTTGGCTGAAACGTCGCCATTTTCGGGAATAGGAAAAGGCCTGCACAATTAACGCGAGAGTGGCCAGTCCTAATACTGCAGCAAAAATCCAGGTGATTCGGCCAGTAATCGTTTCCAGACGTTGACCGAGATCAGACGCGGGGGCAATGAGCCCTAATTCACCAGGGTCGGTCCCATCAATTGCTGGATAAAATGAACACCACCAGTTATTGCCTTGAAAACGAAAATTGAGAGGTTTGCTGTATGGTTTACCCAAGTCCCCCCAAGCCATTAGTGAATGACCAATGATTTGATGTTCTTTAAGGTGGGAGGTTAGCAACTCCTGGCTGCTGCTGATGTTCATGCGGTTGCCCTGTTTTGGCGTTAGCCAAGCGACGTTCCCGTCTTCATAACGACGAATGAGAATGCCATTTTCGGTGATGGGAGCTGAAGCAGTGAACTGATCAAGAAAGTTTTCGCGCATGCCCAGCCCAATGACCAGATCGCCATGTTCGGCGGGTGCCAAAGCTCCGGCAACCAGCCCGGTTTCCTTCAAACCTGGCAGGAAAACATAACCGGACCAGTGAGCCGACTTGTCATTTTTGTTGGCCAGACTGTGCAGATACCAGGTTTGTTGGCGGCAAGGTGGTTTTTCGGAGTCGTCCAGTTTTGAAGTCCAGCCGGCCTCGGTTTTTAAGAGACAAAAATAGGGGCCGTCCGGAGGAACGATATAAACGGAAGCAATTTGCGGGACAGCGTTAACTAAGGGAATGATGAATTTTTCCAATTCATCTGGGTTACCAAGGTCAATAAGGCCTTCTTTGTGCCATTGCTTGATGGTCTCGAGATTGTTTGGAAAAGGAGTCAGATACATTCGAAACTGACTGCGGGTGGCCTCAAGTTTATACTGTAGGATTTTGGTATATACAGATTGCTGGACCCGAAATTCTTTAATAGTTATCCAACTGACGGCTGCAATGCCGGTCAGAACCAGAAAGACTACGGTGGCGGTTAAGGTATTGGCCAAGGGACCTCGTTTAAAATTGCTGATGGTCAAATTTTGGCTCCGGTATTGGGGAGGTGGTATTGTTTTGGGAGAGGGTAACTAACTTTGTTGGATTTTGCGACAGGAAATGCTGGTGGGTTCAATATGAAGCCCTCTATTCCCGGAAGCTGGGCCCACCAATAACCAATATTCTCTAATTTGTAGATTATTATTGAACAATATTCTCAATGCCAAAATGACCAAGACTCTAACGTGTTTCACAGCAAAGAGTTGGGTTCTGGCCTCATCCTTGCGATAACCCTTTCGAAGACAACAAACAACCCGCCGGAGTGGCAAACAAAACTAAATCCACTCCAGCAATTCGAAAGGCCAATACAATGAAAAAGCTTATGAATATCACCCTGATCGCTCTTTCCCTCGTCGCTCTTTTTGCAACTTCCGGATTTGCTGCAGAAAGCATGGTCGATGATTACGAATTCACGGCTATCGATAATGGAGTGACAATTTCCATTGAAGCTCCTGCATCTCACGAAGAATGCAACAGCTACGCCAGCTTGCAGAACGAAATTGATCTGGCTCTGGAAAGTTTGAACTACGATACCGATATTTCCGCCAAAGAATGTGCCCATGCTGATAAAAATGAAGAAGCAAATGCAGAAAAAATCTATCGCCTCCTGGAGTCCATCTCTTTCGACGGCTAATATTGACGGTCAAAATAAACAAAAAAGGGACGGCATATAGCCGTCCCTTTTTATTTCTCTGCCAAATCAACTAAGGCCCGGTAACTTCTCCCTCCTCAAGCAACCGGGGCTTGGCGTTCATGACGTAACGATCCAACCAGGTTGAAGTTTCCCACAACACATGCATGACCGATTCCCGAGCCCGGTAGCTGTGGCTTTCATGAGGCAGCATCACCAGTCGGGCGGTGGCACCGAGTCCTTTTAACGCTCCGTACAGGCGTTCGCTTTGCATAGGGTAGGTGCCGGAATTGTTGTCGGCATCGCCATGAACTATCAGAATGGGTTCGTCAATTTTGTCGGCATGCATGAAGGGCGACATAGCAAAATATACTTCGGGAGCTTCCCAGATTGTGCGCTCTTCAGCTTGGAAACCAAAGGGAGTCAGAGAGCGGTTGTAGGCTCCACTGCGAGGCAGGCCCAAACGGAAAAGGTCACTATGTGCCAACAGGTTTGCAGCCATGAAAGCCCCGTAGCTGTGCCCGCCAATGGCCATGCGGTCTTTATCTCCCACGCCCCTTTCTACAACAGCATCTACGGCGGCCTGAGCACTCATGACCAACTGTTCTACGAAAGAATCGTTGGATTCAACATCACCTTCACCAATGATAGGCATGGTTGGATCGTCAAGAACGGCATAACCAAGGGTTAGGTAGAGCATAGGCGAGTACCAGCCCACACGGGTGAACCGATAGGGTGAGTCAGTAACCTGGCCGGCGTCTTTTTTGCTTTTAAATTCGGTGGGATAGGCCCACATAATTACGGGCAGAGAGCCATCACGATCTTTGTCGTATCCGGGTGGCAAATACAACGTCCCGGTAAGATCAACACCGTCGGCACGTTTGTAAGTGATTAATTCCTTGGACAGTCCGGCCAGCTGAGGAGCGGGATCCGGAAATGTGGTTAAGGCTGTTAACTTGTCTTTTTTGAGATCACGCAGGTAATAATTAGGCGGTTCCTTTTGTGATTCCCGGCGGGTGATAATGTGCTGTTTTTTTGCATCAACCAATTGCACGAATCGCTCGTAATAAGGAGCCTCAGAATGAAAAAGGCGTTTTTTGTCGCCAGTTTTCAGGTTTGCCGAATCCAGGAAGGGGCGGTCTCCTTCAGGAGAGGCTCCATCGCCGGAGAGGAAAATGGTTTGTCCATTGTTGGCGGTTAACATAACAGGAGCACCATAAGGGCCCGGATGCATGACAGGAGTTCCCGGGTCGTTGTAACGGTCTTGCCAGCTGCGGTCCTCAATCAATTTTGGGGCAATACTGCGGTCGCCCGGTTGAATTTGCCAAATTTTGACATTTCGGGTTTTCCACCACCAGCTGCTTACAAAAGCCAGGTTATCGTTACCCCAGGTAACCCCGCCATAACGTTGGGCCAGGATGGTCAGTTCTTCAGGGGGGCCTTCAAAGGGAGCTTCCAGAGTGAAAACCCGGTCGCGTTCTTCGGCTTCAACTCCACCATCGCCACCGTCGAGTGCTTCAGCCCAGTACAGAGTGGCTTTGGCATCGGAACGCCAGTTAATACTGCGGCGGCCTTTGGCAACGGAGCCAAAGCTGATGGGGATCTGATCTTGCAGAGGCAGGTTGGCCACTTCATAAACCAGTTCTCCGTCACGATCGATGACTTCAATGAGGCGCGGGAATTTATTTTCCTGCAAAGAGTAGGAGTAGGGTTTTTTGACCTTCTCAGTAAGAATAAAGTCACCGCCGGGAGATGAAGCCATACGGCGAAACAAAGCAGGCTCGCCAAGTTTTTTGGCCTTGCCTTTTCGTTCCAGAATGTAGGCTTGGCTGGTGGCATAATATTCATACAGAGATTCATCGAATTTGTTTTTCAGAAGGTCCTGATGAGTGCGGGCCGGCGCTTTTTTGCCCAGATTTTCCTGAATGACCGGGCCTTCAGGAACCAAGGGTTCCACAGGGACCTGGCCACGATCTGAAACAATGGCACGGACAACAAGTTTATTGCCATCGTCGAGCCAGCTGTAGGGGCGGCCATACACACCATTAAGACTCATGGTTTCCGGAGTGGCCTGTCTGGCTTTGCCGGATTTAAGTTCGGCAGTCCACAGGCTGATGCGATCCGAAAGGGTCACAACAAAGGCAATTCGTTTGCCATCGTCGGACCAGGAAAAACCATTCAGGCGGGCGCCTTCTGGCAGGCCGGTTACCTGACGTTCTTTGCCATCGTCCAGACGTTGGAACTTGACGCTGTTACCATAAACCTGACGACTACGGCCATTAATTCGCGGGTTAATGCGCAAGCCGGCCAGTCGCAATTCCGGTTGGGCCACTTCTTCAATGGAAGGCAGGCCGGGACGACCCACAAAAACCAGCCACTCGTTGTCGGGGCTGACCAGAACCCAGGGAGTTTGAGGAGCATCAATAATATCGGCTAGAACCTGGGTCGGCATTTGGTAGCCCGCAGGAGCCGATTCGGTTGCCATGGCTCCCACAGCAGATAGTAAAACAAAAAGAAAGATGGCACGTGAAAAAAAAGTCGTCATGAAGGCGCTCCCAAGTTGGATTGATGGGTTGATAACAGAAGCGGGATGATACCCTTTTCCTGTTGTGATTGGCAATTACGATTATTTTCAGCCATGATACATAGGGCAAATATTGATCATTTATTCATCCCAGGCGGCTGACCAGTGAGGTGAATTACGCAGGGCTTCCAGCATGGGGTTGGACCGGATTTCTTCCAGGGTAGTAAGGTTATTCTGGAGGCAGGTTTCCACCCACTGGGCACTTCGTTCCGTTTGGTCACTCATGCTGAATGCGGCGGCGGCAAAGAAGGCAGCTCCACGAACCCGTGGATCCATTTCGTGAACCCGGGCAAAGGCATCGGCAGCTTCTTCGAATTGCTTGAGTCGGCCCAAGGTGGTTGCCAAATTATTAAGGGAAATGGCCGAGTCAGGGTCTAGTTTCATGCATTTTCGGGCGTAAACCAGACTTTCGTCAAGGCGGCCCAGTTGACTTAAAATGATGCTGGTTTGCGAAACCCATGAGGCATCGTCAGGGTGATGGGCCAGGTGCTCCAGGCAGAGGGCCAGGGCTTCATCCTTGCGATCCAACCGGCGCAAAACTGTTACTCGTGTAAAAATGAGATGGGGGTTTTCCGGATCTTTTTTGAGGGCATTTTCCAAAGTCGTCAAAGCCAGCTCAGGAGCACTGTTTTGAATTTGGCTTTGGGCTCGCTGCAAAGACTGGGAAGAATTCATACCCTGGTCTGAAACTTGTCCGGCAACCGAGTCCTGATCTATCAATTGAAGCAGCTTTTTGATTCGGAAATCATCGGGATTTTCCTTAGCACCGACTAAAAGGGCTTCCCGGCCATTGGCAACAAAATTTGTCCCACCACCCAAGCCATAACCCAGCATGAATTGCCTGGATGAAATCAGATATCGATCCAGTTTTTCCTGATCGAAATTCCCGCTAACTGCAAGATTTATATTCTCCCGGGCTTTAATCAGATACAGGAAATTATTATCTTCATGTTTGGATAGAGACTGGGAACGAACTTCTCTCAGTACGTTGAATTCCAGGGTAGGATGCTCCCATGTGTTAGGCACCCCATCGTGAAGATTTTTCAGTAGAGCTTCTTTGCCAGCAATGCGAAGCGTGGACATAATATATGGGTCCGCGTAATTCTGTTGAGCCATGTCTTTCTTGACATCGGCTTCGGTTGTCAGTTTATAAAATCGGTCAAAATCGAAAACAAGGGGCTGAGGTGATCCTACAATAATCATGCTGTTAGGGTCGATCCAGTACAGCACCATATGTTCGAATGCCATGCCGAAACTGCGAATGACTGTTTCGGTTTCCGAAGCGGGGAAATGCTGGGCCAGCCATTGAACCATGATTCCGTCATCGGTTAAGCGCTGGCGGCATAAACGGTAATAGTCCAGCGATAGCAGGATTGAGTTTCCTGAATATTCCGGGTTCAGCTTGGAGTCACTACTGATGATATCGTAGGTGTTATTTGTGGTCAGCAGGTGTTGGATTCCATCGCCTAAAATGAGATCCAGCCGAGGGTCCTTCAATACATTGCCATGGTGTTGACTGAAGAAAGCTGCTCCTTCAATAACACCTGGAACAATTTCCACACAGGTCATTTTTTCAATCTCATCGTATAGGCCCAGGGTGCCCAAGGTGACTCCACTGCCCAGGCCCACAGATAACGTATGCTTTGCTTCCGGGGAAAGAACCATGGGCAAATGGGCGAGGATTTTTTCCTTGCGTGTGATGGTGGGTTCAGTGCCGCCAATGTGGTGGCCGTCAACAGCCATATGCATTTCACCGTTGGGTTTGCGATAGACACGGGTGTGTGCCGTAGGGTCTTCACGGTCGAACAGTACCGTGTCCTGCGGATCCTGGGTGTCGCATTGATGGGGCCGGGCAAAGTGCGACAGCGGAGCGAAAAGAAGGATCAGCAAAACCAGGGCAGCCAGACCGGGCCACAAATCTCGCGAAGTGCGACGATTATTTTTGAATAGAATGATGACGGCAAGAACGGCACTGAGAACAGAGGTAGCCAAAAGGGCGTGACGAACTCCAAGCAGAGGCAGGACAAGAAAACCAGCCACCAGGCTTCCGATGATGGAGCCGGCGGTATTGGCAAAATAGAAGTGGCCCACTTTGCCACCAATTTTGTGCAAACCCTGTATGCCAATGCGATTGACCAAAGGGAAAGTCATGCCTGAAAAAAATGTGGGCAGAGCCATGATGGCAAAAGAGAGCATGAAGCGCCGGGCCAGGTAGGTGTTCCAATCAGATGGATTGATAATGGCCGGGTCGAGACCGGGCAGCCAATTCCAAATCAAAGGAACGGTGGCCGCTGTTGAAAGAGCAATCGCTGCCTGAACCCAGCCCAGAGTACGGGCGGGTGAAGAAACCCGATCGGCAATACGTCCACCAACCCAGCTGCCTACAGCCAGACCGGTTAGATAAGTCGTCAGCATGGCACTGAAGGCATAAGTGGAGTTGCCCAGGAAATGATGAAGAGCACGGGTCCAATAAAGTTCAAAACCCAGGGCGGCGAAGCCGGTTGCGGCAAAAATTATTGCCAGGAATTTTACAGAAAGTTCGGGTAGTGTTTTTGTGGTGTTGGCTGATTTTTCGGATTTGTTCTCACTGTTTTCCATCTGGTCATTGGTGGCCGGGACCAGACTTTTGCCCAAAGCGAAGGCAGTCAGGCCAGCAATCAAATTTCCAGCCACTGCAAAAACAGTGCTGCCGTTCAGGCCAATGGCCGGTATCAGGACAAAGCCCGAAAGGGCAATTCCCACAACTGCACCGAGAGTGTTGACCGCATACAACATTCCCAGATTGCTGCCAAGCTTGTCGTGGTGGCGAACCAGGAATCGACTCAATACCGGTAGGGTTCCGCCCATGAGAATGGTGGGTGGTAGCAGAAGAGTGAAAGTCAGGACAATTCGCAAGGGTATCATTAAGCCAGAAGGCAAGGCGGCGGCGGCTTTTATGTAGCCGGGTTCAATTACCATAACCATGAGGGGAACCAGGGCGCCGAGAACGGCCACACCAATTTCCAGAATGGCATAAAGACGTAAAGGGTTGTTACTGCTATCGACTCGCTTGCCAAAGTAGTGGCTGCCAAGGGCCAGGCCGCCCATGAAGGCGGCCAGAACGGTGCTGATGGCCAGAGTTGTTCCGCCCAGAAGGTGGCTTAATAGGCGAATCCAGACCAATTCGTAAACCAGGCCGCTGATGCCGGAACCGGCAAATAATATGGCAATAATAAGGGTGGTTTTTTTCATGGATTTTCTACGGGGGTTCGAAATTGGATCCGAAAATTGTCCCGATTAATTGGTGGGGGTGAGCGAATTTTAACCTGTATAGTCTACAATAATAGTGGGAGTTTGACAACTTAATGGATAATGAAGGTTGAAATTGGTCAGGGGCCGTTTGACAAAATCTGTGATGTGGATTGAGATAGCTACGATAATAGCTATTGGAGTTACTGAAATTAGGGGAGGCATGTGCGAACTATTCAAATGACCCTCGATGAAGACCTGGTTGAAGCCGTTGACCAGATGTCTGCCGAATTGCAAACAAGCCGATCGGCTTTTACGCGAATGGTTTTGCGTGATGCTTTGGCAAAAAACCTTGTTTGCAGAAAGAAGAGCAACACCGTTTGGGTTGTGCCTAAGAGAATGTCGCTGATTGCTTTTTATCAAAAGTACCCAGCAATCTTCAACCTAAAACACATAAATCTCCCGTGTTTAATCAAATCTATTGCCACAAATTGAACCAGCGACATTCTTCTGGGCACAACTCACCGTTTGGGGTATGGACGGCATCCTATGGTGGCCGAAGAAATGGGTGTTTGGGAAACGGAGCAAGTCTGGGGTGAAGAATGAAAAGAGGGGAAACTCGATGGTACAAGTTTTCCAACCCAGATAAAAAAAGCCTGTTCTGGTATTGACTCGGAATTCAATTTTGGAGTACTTGAACGAAGTGGCTGTTGCTCCGATTACCAGTACGGTTCGCTGCATTCCAACCGAAGTGGTTTTGTCTGAAAGTGATGGAATGCCAAGATCCTGCGCCATTAATTGCGATCATTTACAAACTGTTTCCAAAGAAAAAATGGGCTCCCTTGTAACAACTCTATCCACCGAAAAAATGAAAAAAGTGGGGCCGGCCATCAGGTTTGCCCTTGGGTTTAGTTAAAAGGGGCTCATTGAATAAAAAATGAACCTGTCCCCAACCGGAAACAGGTTCATTCTTGTTACCGTCTATTCCTTACATCCCGTACTTAGCAATAATCCCCTTCTTATCCAGCCCGATAATTCCATACTTCTCGCCAATTTTCGCAAACGCAGCCACAGCTTTGTCGATGTGCTCTTTGGTGTGAGCAGCTGACAGCTGAACCCGAATGCGAGCCGCACCAGCGGGCACCACAGGGAAGAAGAAACCAATAACATAAATGCCCTCGGCATACATGTCGTTGGCCATATCGTTGGCCAGTTTGGCATTATATAGCATGACCGGAACAATAGGAGTGTCCTGCCCACCAACCTGCAATCCGGCGGCTACAATTTTCTCGCGGAAATACTTGGTATTCCATTCGAGAGTATCGCGGCGTTCGGTGCTGCTGGTTACAAGATCAATGACCTTGATGGTGGCGTTGACAATGGCAGGCGCCAGACTGTTGCTGAACAAATAAGGCCGGGCTTTTTGGCGGCACAGCTCAATGAGTTCCGCTCGGCCGGATACACAACCACCTGAGGCACCGCCGAGGCCCTTACCGAAAGTGGTGGTGATCAGATCAACCTTATCCATCACATCAAAGTGTTCGTGAACACCGCGGCCGGTTTTGCCAATGAATCCACTGGCGTGACTGTCGTCCACCAAAACCATGGCGTCATATTCTTCAGCCAGGGCGCAGACTTCGTCCAGAGGCATCAGGTCTCCGTCCATGCTGAAGACACCATCACAAACAATCAGGCGGGTGCGCTTGTCCTGGTGCAGTTCCAGTTTTTTGCGCAGGTGCTTCATGTTCATGTGTTTGAAGGTATCGTATTGGGCGGAGCAAAGGCGGATTCCGTCGACCAGAGAGGCGTGAATGAGACGGTCGGCAATGATCACATCTTCGCTGCCAAGAATGGCTTCAAAAACACCGGCGTTGGCGTCCATGCAGGAAGGAAAGAGCAGGGTTTCTTCCATGCCCAGGAACTTGGAAACTTTATCCTGAAGGGTGCGATGAATGTCCTGAGTTCCGCAAATGAACCGCACCGAGCTCATGCCGTAGCCACGCTCGCGCAATCCCTCATGGGCTGCTTCAACCACATCGGGATGACTGCTTAAGCCTAGATAGTTATTTGCGCAAAAGTTCAGAACTTGTTTTTTCTCAGCCCCTTCGGGGTATTCCACCAGAATGCTGGCATCCTGAGGCGAGCAAATGAACCGCTTGCCTTTGTACAAACCTTTGTCTTTAATCTCTTCAATTTCAGAGGCGAAAAGATCGCGTGTATTGTTACTGTAGGCCATGACAGAACCCCTTAGCTCTTGTGTTTATTGACCAGTTCGATGATGGAGTTGACGGTATCAAAAGCTTCGGGTGTGGCTTCGTCGTCGGGCAGTTTGATCTGGTATTTTTTTTCCAGAAAAACCTTCAGTGAGACCATGGAAAAGCTGTCCACAATACCGGAGCTGATTAACGGAGTATCGGCTTCCACTTCATCGTCGTCGTCTTCATCCACGTACTCGTCGATAACGTATTCAAGGATTACTTCCTGCATTTCGTTCAATTCGCTCATGATGGGTCCTTTCGATTGATAACATGGTTTATTTCGGATTTAGTCTTCTTCGAGAGTGGAAAGGTCGCCCACATCTTCGCCCCATTCGAGGGCGCGCAGGTAGCGACGCAGAATTTTTCCACTGCGCGTTTTTGGTAGCTTGTCTTTCACTTCAATTTCTTGTGGCATAGCCAAAGGTGAGAGGCTTTTGCGAATGAAATTCATAACACTCAGTTCGGTCATGTCATCAAAATCGAAGCCTGGATTAAGGGTCACGAAGGCCTTGACCACTTCCATGTTCACGGCGTCGGGTTTACCCACAACGGCGGCTTCAGCGATGGCTTCGTGTTCAATAAGGGCTGACTCAATTTCAAAAGGTCCCACCAGGTGGCCGCCGGTATTGATCACGTCGTCGTCCCGGCCCACAAACCAGTAATATCCATCGCTGTCGATGCTGGCCCGGTCGCCGCTTACATACCACAGGTTGGTATCCTGTCGCAGATCTTCCGGAGTGGCGTTTTCATCGGCTCCAAAAAACTTGCTGCGGTAAACATCCTCCTGATTGCGATAGGTGCGGAACATGCTGGGCCAACCGGGACGGAAAGCAATGAGTCCAACCTTACCCGGTTCGGTGTGAGGAACATGGGTTTTTAAGTCCAGAACCGCTGCTTCAATACCGGGGAATGGTTTGCCCATGCTGCCGGGTTTGACCTTCATGCCGGGATAGTTGGTGATCATCATGGAGCCGGTTTCTGTTTGCCAGAAGGTGTCCAGGAAAGGCCGTCCAAAAGCTTCTTCACTCCAGATCACGGCTTCGGCATTCAGGGGTTCACCCACGGAACACAGATGGCGCAGAGGCTTCATGTCGTATTTCTGAACCAGTTCCGTACCGTCACGCATGAGTGAACGGATGGCTGTCGGGGCGCTGTACCAAACCGTTATTTTGTTATCTTGAATGAACTTGTACCAGCGAGCGCTGGTAAATCCCTGGTCCAGAACGCATTGAGTAATGCCCAGAACCCAGGGGCCAATGATGCCATAGCTGGTTCCGGTGACCCAGCCGGGATCGGCGGTGCACCAGTAGATGTCGTCGTCCTGCAGGTCGAGCACCCAGCTGCTGGTCAGGGCCTGGCCCCAAACCGATCCGTGGGCGTGTTGGGCGCCTTTGGGCTGGCCTGTGGTTCCGCTGGTGTAGTGCAGAACGCTTTGGGCGTTTTCATCGGTCTTGTGAGACTCAAAGTTTTCTACGCGGGGGGCCGATTCCACATCGAAAAAGAGTTCGCCCTCTTTCAATTTTGCAGGGTCGCCTTCCACCACAATAATGTGTTTCAGTTCGGGCAGACGGTCCTGAATTTTTCTTACTTTCTTGACGTGTTTTTTGGTGGTCAGGATGGCACGTGTGCCGGCACTGGCCAGACGCACTTCCAGGGAATCGTCACCAAAAGCAGAGAACAGGGGTTGTGCCACGGCACCCATTTTTAAAGTTCCAAGGAAGCTCTGATACAAGGCGGGGATTTTGTCCATAAAGATGCAAACCCGGTCGCCGGGTTGCACACCGACTTCCTGCAGGAATCGGGCGTAGCCGTTGGAAATGACCCGCATGTCATCGAAAGTGTAGGTTTTTTTCGCGTCCCCAAAGCCTTCCCAGATGAGAGCTGTTTTGTCGCCTTGGCCTCGTTCGCAAATCCGGTCGGTGGCCATGTGTCCGATGTTCAGCAATTCGCCGTCTTTCCAGTCCAGAACTTCGCGGGCAACGTCCCAGGTGAAATTGGGCAGACGTTCGTCATAAGATCCAATGTTACTCAAAATTCTTCCTCCGGATTATTGGTGCGGTTTTCCAGCACCACCATGGCTATGGCGTTATTTCGCGAGTGGGAAAGGCTTAAATGAGAGTGGGTGATGGAGTTTTTGGCGGCCAGTTCGGCGCAGGGGCCGTGAAAGATCAGGTAAACTGCCCCAGAGTCTTCTTTGCCGACTTCCACGTGCTGGAAGCGCAATCCCTGCTCAAGGCCCGCGCCCAGAGCTTTAAAAACCGCCTCTTTGGCAGCAAAGCGGGCGGCGTAGTTCTCCTGATTGTGGCGCTGGGTGCTGCAATAGGCAATTTCGTCGGGCAGGAAGAGTTCCTGGATAAGCTCTGCCGTGAGGCGCTTTTGGAAGCGCTCCAGATCGACGATATCGATGCCAATTCCAGCAATCACGGGTGTTTCTCCGGCGGCTGACAAAAAACCAACGTGTTTTGTTAAAAAAATAACTAGAAATGTTGGAATGTCCAATGGGAAGTTTGGTTGTGGTAATAATTGACACCCCGCGCTCTGGCAATTATGATCCGCTTGACCGTTAGGGGTGGTCCCGTGTTCCTAAAACACCGGCGACCTGAGAAAAACCCTTGGAACCTGACCCGGATCATGCCGGCGTAGGAAAACGGGCCTCATTGCGACGCCCCGAAAATTCAAACGGTGGCGTCGCTTTTTTGTGCCTTCTTCTTCGCCTGGCCAACCTCACGAGGTGCGCCATGCTTTCAAAAAACAGCCTTCTTTTGTTTATCTTGCTCCTGGCAATGCCAGCTTTTGCGGAAATCACTTCCACAGACGAAAACCCTGCCAATACGAAAACTCCTGAAATCCACGAATCCGAAGACGTCGTCGTAACCGCCTCCCGCTACGACGAAGACGTCCATCTGAACCAAACCAACATCACCGCCGAAGACCTCGACTTCCGCGAACCGGACTTGCCCCTGCCCATGCTGCTTCAGGATGTGCCCGGCGTATTTGCTTACAGCGATGCCGGTAGCAATTTGGGCTACACCTACGTGAAAATTCGTGGTTTCGATCAACGCCGCGTTGGAGTACTCATCAACGGCATTCCTTTCAACGATCCTGAAGACCACCAGCTGTGGTGGGTCGACATGCCGGATCTGGCCAGCAGTGTGCAGGACATCCAGGTTCAGCGTGGTGTGACAAATTCCATTGGTGGATTATCTCCCATGGGCGGAACCATCAATATTGTCACCGGTCGTTTGTCTTCCACTGAACAGGGCCGTGTTTCCATCAGTGCGGGCAGTGATGGTTTTGGCCGTCAAATGCTCCTATACGAAACCGGCGATTTGAAAGGCGGCTTGCGTTCGAGCTTCCGTTTGAGCCGTCAAAACAGTGATGGTTATCGGGATCGCACGGGTGTGGAGCAGTGGGGTGTTTTCTGGTCCGGCGAGCACAGCAACGATGTATCGACCACTCGCATCAACATTTACACTGGACGGGAAGTCACTCATCACGCCTGGAATGCCAGTCCCGAATCGGCTTTGGAGCAAAATCGTCGGCACAACCCAGAGACTTACCACAACGCCATCGACGATTTTACCCAACCCCATTACGAGCTGCACAATGACCTTTTCCTGTCCGACAACTGGACTCTGAAAAACTCCGTTTATTACGTTCAGGGTGAAGGTTTTTACGAAAATTTCAAAGACGGTGAAGACGCTCAGGACTACGCCCTGGATCAGCACCTGGGCTTGGCTGCGGACGATGAAGTTGATCTCATTCGCCGCAAGTACGTGCGCAAAGACCATGTGGGCTGGGTGCCCCGGGCCATGTATGAACACGAAAAAGGCCGTTTTGTTATTGGTGGCGATACCTACAACTTCCACTCCAGTCACTGGGGTGAAGTGATGAACGTTTCCGGTTATCAGCCCGATGATTTTATGGATCCTCAGTTCAAATATCACGAATACACGGGCGATAAAAAAGCCTATAGCCTGTACGCCAACGAACGGTACGAAATAATCGATGGTTTGACCCTGATGGGTGACCTGCAGTTTCAACACAAGGAATACGATTTCCTGCAACGTGAAGTGGGCAATTTTGCAGGCGACCAGCGCAACGGATACACTGTCGATTACGATTTCTTTAATCCCAAAGGTGGTATGCACTGGCATGCCGGAAATGTGGCCGGTGGGAAGTTTGCTCTCTTCGGAAGTATTGGCGTCAGCCATCGTGAACCCACCGACGGCGAGCTGTTCGATACCTGGAAAGGCGGCGACGACCTGGGAGTGCAACCTTTGTTCAACCAGTCGCGCAACGTAATGAAAGACGACGGCACTACCATTGACCATGTTCAATGGTGGGACCCTAAGGTTAAGGAAGAGGAATTAATCGATTACGAAATGGGCGTATCCTGGGCCGGGGAAAACCTGAGTTTCACCCTTGGCGGCTATTATATGGACTTCAAAAATGAAATCGTGCCTTATGGTGGGACCGATGAAGACGGCGCCGGCATTCGCGGCAATGCCGACAAAACTTTACATCGGGGCCTGGAATTAGGGCTGCGGGCTCGAATTGACCAGGGAAATAGCCTGATTTTGGCCGCCTCACGCAGTTGGGATGAATACAAAAATTTCCAGTTTGTTGACTGGGACGGAAGCACTTACGATTATTCCGGCAACGCCATCGCCCTCTTCCCTGAACACCTGCTGTCTGTTTCCTGGCAAACCCAGTGGAACCCCGGTGTGCGCAGTCTTATTCGGGTGCGAAATGTGGGCCAGCAGCATTTGGACAATACCGGTGATGAAAGCCGAATAATCGATCCCTGGACCACTCTGGACCTGAGCCTCTGGTTCGATCTGGACCAGGTGGGCCTGACAGCTCTTGAATCGGCCAAAGCCTTCATTCACCTGCGAAACATCGGCGGGGTGGAATATGAGACCAATGGATATTATGATTCATGGGCAGGCGAAAAGTATTATATTACGGGAGCGGGGCGGAATTTCGCTCTGGGTATTGACTACGACTTCTAATTGAAGCAGGATTAATACATGGGGATGGCCAGGGGGGGGCATCCTAGTCTTTAACCACAAGCGGTGAACATGTCTTACAAGCAGACTGAAGATGGCGGGGCAGCTAACATTCTTTTTCCCAAAGAAGGGATGCGGGCAGTAATCCTGTGCGGCGGGCCGGAGCCCGACGATGAAGTTTTGCGCTATTGGCTGACCGGGTCCGATTTTTTCATCGCCACTGATGCTGCCGGGCATCCGTACGACCAGTTGCCCATGGAGCCAGATGTGGTCATTGGTGACTTCGACAGCATCAGCGGTCGTGTGGTTGGCGGGCGCTCTGGTCCGCGATTTTTCCAGGTGGATGACCAATACACAACCGACAGTGAAAAAGCTTTGCTGTTCTGCATTGAGCAGGGCATTGAAGAAGTGGTCATGCTTGGGGCCATCGGCAACCGTCTCGATCATACTATTTACAACTGTAATTTATTGGAACGATACGCTGACAAATTGCGAATTTGCATTGTGGGTTACGAATCAGATATTCTGCGAATTGGACCCGGCGAAAATATTAGCTGGGATTTGCCCATGGGGACCAAGTTTTCATTGCTGCCCATGATGGGGCCAGTCAGTGGAATCACTCTGGAAGGTGCCCGGTATCCACTGCTGGGTGATACTATTGAACCGGGTGGTCCGGCTCTTATTTCCAATCTGGTTTTTGTTTCCCCTCTGCTGATTTCCATCAAAGAAGGATCGTTGCTGGTGGCGGTGGATCGACACGTTATGCCTATGACCATGGAAGACCTGGAGGGCGACTGATTTGACAGCCTTGGCGGGAGTTTTCTACGCACTTTTCCTGCTTTACGCTGTAGCTCGTCTTTTCCGCAAATCTGCATCCGGGGCCGTAGAATTTATTGTTGCCAGCCGGGGCCTCACCCTGCCTGCTTTTACTGCCTCTCTGGTTACCACCTGGTATGGCGGAATTCTGGGTGTTGGGGAATACACTTTTTCTCATGGTATAAGCAACTGGCTGGTTTTTGGCGTCCCCTATTATTTATATGCCGGAATTTTTGCCATGTTTCTAGCTGCGAGGGCCCGGCGCAGCGAAGTGCTCACCATGCCTGATATTCTGGAGAAACAATTCGGTCGTCCGGCAGCTTTGGCTGGGGCGGGTATGATGTTCATAATGACCGTTCCTGCGGCCTATGTTCTCATGCTCGGAGTCCTGCTTAATTTTGCCACCGGTTGGCCTTTGTGGGTGGGGGTAATTCTGGGCACGGCCCTTTCGGTGTCTTATGTTTTCCGCGGCGGCCTGAAGGCGGTTGTGGCTACAGATATCGTTCAATTCTTTCTCATGTTTCTGGGTTTTGTAGTATTGGTTCCTGTTTGCATCAGTCGATTTGGGGGCTGGGAATTTCTGCAAAATAACTTACCAGCCAGTCATTTAAGATGGGATGGCGGATTGGGTGTTCAAGCCATCGCCGTCTGGTATTTTATTGCTCTATCCACTTTGGTGGAGCCAGCGTTTTATCAACGATGTTATGCCGCAAAAACTGAAAAAACCGCTCGTTGGGGAATTGTTGCCGCCATTGGCTTGTGGATGTTTTTCGATTTTCTGACCACCACTGCCGGCCTTTATGCCCGAGCCCTTCTTCCTGATTTGGCGAACCCCGTTCAAGCTTTTCCTGCACTGGCCGCTCATGTTTTACACCCCTTCTGGCAAGGTGTTTTTACTGTCGCCCTGTTGGCCACAATTATGTCCACCGTAGACAGTTATGCCTTTATTTGTGCGGTCACTCTGGGGCGGGATGTGGTGAGTCGATGGCGGGGCGAGTTGTCGAGTAATCAGCAGCCGGAACAGCAGTCCAAACCGTCAGAAAATTCTCTGCCTCTGATTCGAGTCAGCCTGGGTGTGACGGCGGTTTTGGCTGTGGTTATGGCCTTATGGGCGGAATCGGTTATCAGTCTCTGGAAAATTCTTGGATCGCTGGGCACGCCGGTTTTGCTGGGCCCCATGTTATTGGCCCAATGGGGAAAGCGTTTGCCCGGTTTTGGAGTGGCTGTGGTAATGCTTGCTTCGGGGTTAACCTCAGGTGTGTGGCTAATTTTGGGACATGCAGAACCATGGTTGGGTATTGAAGCAATTTTCCCTGGTCTTTTTGTCAGTGGGCTGGGCCTTGGATTGGTGAAGCATTTGTCTGAATAAGATTATTGAGAAAACAAAACAAGTTCACGGAGATCAAAGTCCTGATAGTCTAAGCAGAAGAAGTGTAATATGATATTTCTTTCCTTTGATGCGTGATATTTTAGCAACGCAGGTGGTTTTTAATGTTTTTTGATGTCCATTATTGTCCTTTTGAAGATGATCTTCTTGGCGCACTTGCCAAAGACTTATGCGAAGCTCTTCCTGAAGCTGCAAACGGCGATTTTAGTGAAGCAATGGTGATTTTGCCATCGAGTCGTGCTTGCCAGACTCTGGGCCATGTGATACTGGAATCCAGCCGGGGAAATTCGGTCCTTCTGCCACAAACGGTAACTTTGAGCCAACTCATGGATGAATTGAAAATAGCCACGGGAATATTTGGTTCAAATATTCCCGCGGACAAAACCCGTCCCCTTATTCTTGCTTCCCTCCTAAAGGGTGAATTGTGGTTGCAGGGCCGACCCGAAAGTGCCCCCGGTTTAGCCGACGAATTTATTTCTTTTTTCGACGAAGTGCGTTTGCAGGGCTTGACTCAGCAAATCCTGGAAGATGGCCCTTTGCAGGACCTGATGGCCCTGGTTCATTCAGACGCAGCCCAGGATGTGGAAAAAGACGTGCTGCGATTGCGTCAGGTTTGGCAGCTATATCGTCAGGCAATTCCAAGAGACAGTGTGGATTTGCTGGAGAATCTGGTGCAGGGAATTGGCCGTGAAAATCAGCCCTGGTTGAAGTCCGCCTTTGGCAAAAAACTGATCATTGTGGCCGGTTTTGCCAATCTTGATCCGTTAAGGGTTGCCGTGATTCGTCGAATGGGAAGTTGGAGCGAGAACTCCCGGTTGTATTTGCCTTCGTATTCGGAACCGTTGTCCAGATTTTTTGCAAGTACCTGGGGTCAGTCCAGTCAATTGGATCCCCTGGCGCCGGCTCGACTTATTGCATCACTCCTGCTTCAGGAAAATGATGGACTTCCGAATGAAATCCCCTCCGAGCCACCTGAAAACATAAATACCCTGTTGGAAAATTTGGCAGTTTTGGAAAATGATGGGGGATTGTTACAGCCCGATGGCAACATTCAACTTCTGCCCTGTCACACTTCTGAAGATGAATCACAAATTGTGGCCGATGCGGTGGTAAAGATTCTCGACGGCAGTCGAAATGAAATGAAAAAAACCGCCGTAGTGACCAACGATCCGGTTCTGGCCGCCCGCATTACCGCTCAATTGCGCGATGCTGGCGTGGATACCGATCAGACCCTGGGATCGCCCTTGTCATCGTTGCCTGCAGGCTTGCTCATGAGGTTCCTTTTGCGCACGGTGTTGACCGATTTCAGGGCCGACAGTCTGTTGGAGGTTTTGACGCATCCTTTTGTGAAATTGCCTTTGCCGGATGGAAAAAATGAAACCTGGAATTTGCGCCTGGAAAAAATGCTACGCCGTTTTGAAGGTGGGCAGCTGGGGGCTTCCGGTTTGCGGAAGCTGGCTTGCAAGCAGGATGAAATTGCAGAAGAAAAATTCGGTTCCCAGAAGCAGGGCATGGCCGATTTTATGGAAATCATGCTGAATGCGTTTGCTCCTTTGCTGGTTTTTCAATCCCGTCGAGAGGCCACCTGGGCAGAACTCTTAACTGCCGCTGCCAGTACCTGGAATCGTTTATGTCCCGAAGAAACTCTTGCTGAAAATTCAGAAAAAAGTGATCTGACGTCTTTGGCAAGGTTGTGGGGGTTGTTGAACGATAATTCTGCGTTGCTGCCCAAGGTTTCTCTTGCCGGATTTGCCTCGGATGTTGGCCGGTTGCTGTCGGCTGAAAGCGTGGCTCCACACCGGGGAAAAGCCAAACCGGTTCTAATTTGCGGTACTGTGGAGGCCCGTCTCGAAAAATACGACCATCTCCTTTTGGCCGGAATGGCTGAAGGCAAGTTTCCAGCTGCCAGGCAACAGCCGGTCTTTTTTAACGCCCCATTACGTTTTAAGCTGGGCCTTCCCCAGTGGCGCCAGGCAGCAGCCAGAGATGCGGCTTTGTTTTTGAGACTGATTTACAATGCGCCAAAAGTTCAGATCACCTGGCCCACCGAAGAAGCCTCACGGCCAGTTCTTCCTTCGCCATTTGTGGCTCGTCTGGCTTTGGCTCTGCCACAGCAAACTCTGCCCAAAAAGGCTGATAAAGCTCCATTGTGGAGGCGGCCGGGAATTTCTGATGTGGATTTTCAGCAAGCCCAAAAAGACTTTGCCTGTGAAACAATGGATCCGGTGGCCTGGGAAGAAATTCGTCCTTTGAATCGGCTCAGTTGGTCGGCCCTGCGTACCTGGCGTGATTGTCCCTACAGACACCTGATGGCCCGCGGCTTTCTCATGCAAAAAGAAGATGAAGTGCGTGAAGAATTCAGCCGTCGGGACTACGGCAGTCTTGTGCATCAAAGTCTTTGCAATTTTATGACTCCGGATAAGGGTGGGTACGAGGCTCTCCTGGGTGGAAAACCACAGGAAGCAGGCGATGCCCTGAATGAATGCGCTCGTCGGGAATTTCTGGAACAGGGTGACGATACTGCCAGCCGCCGCTTGTGGTTGGGCAATTTTCAAAAATGCACCCAATCGCTGGTTGAATATGAACTACTTCGGTTTAAAGACTGGCGGCCTGTTTTGCTGGAAAAACGTTTCGAACTTTCTTTGACCAGGCTTTTGTCCTGGCTGGAGAATGAAAATTCCCAATTGAATCTGGGACTTGAAATTCCCGAAGAACCCCAAACAGGGGAGCCGGTGGTTTTGAGTGGGGTCATTGACCGGGTCGATGAAGAAATTTCAAATCTGGACCCCGATTTCCGATTTGCTGCCATCATCGATTACAAAACAGGTTCTTTACCCAAAGCCAAAGAAATAACTGAATTGAAGGATCTGCAGATCATCCTTTATGCGGTGGCTTTAGAGGCCGGGGCGGTGGAAGATTCCCAGGGGAAACAGTGGCGTGTCCATCAGGGATTCTACTACAAAATTGGAGAAGCAGATTCTGGTGCGGCAGGAAAAATTCACTTGGATTGCACCGTTGGTGAAGGACGGGCTCTTTTAGCAGAAGGGGCTCTGGCCTTGGCAAAAATGTCAATGCAGGCAGCCCGACCCGATCAGGAGTTCTCCCTCATTCCTGCCGAAATGGCTGGTGAGGGAGAAAAAAATCTGCCCTGTCGGTATTGCGATTTCCGGGGAATTTGTCGGGTGGAAGAACGCATACCCGAGGGCCAGATTTCCTTGAAATTAGATAAAATGGTCAATCGCAAGGACGGTGCCTGGTGAATCCATTGAACCCCATAGATCAGGCCACGGCCATTCAGCGCGACTCCGCTGATCCAACATCGTCGGTGGTTTTGAAAGCCTCGGCCGGTTCGGGAAAAACCAAGGTTCTGGTCGATCGTTTTCTTCGTCTTTGCATTCAGGACAATCCTGGACCTGTCAACCCTCGTTCCATTCTGGCTATTACTTTTACAAAAAAAGCAGCGGTGGAAATTCAGGAACGATTGCTGAAATCGGCTCGTGAGCTGGCTCTGGCCACTGACGACGAGTTGGCTGCCATTCTGGAAAAACTTCTGGATCGAAAACCAACCGCAAGGGAAGAGATACAGGCCCGCCGTCTTTTTGAAATCATTCTGGAAGATTTTTCAGGCCTGAATGTGAGCACTATTCACAGTTTTTGTCAGTTGATTTTGGGACGATTTGCCGCCGAAGCGGGACTCGATCCTCACTTCAGTGTTCTGGAAGACAGCACCGACTTGCGCGAAGAGGCCCTCGATTTGCTGGACGAGGAAATTTCCACAATTCCCGAACTGAATCAGGCCGCTAAACTCCTGGACAAAGACCCGGACGGAGTTCGCCGTCAGTTGATCGATGGTCTGGGTCAGACCATGCGTCTGCACCGTTGGCTTTCAACCCATGTACCTGCCAATAACGGTGACCAAATTCTGCCTGGCTGGCAACGTGAAGAATTGCTTCCTCATTTGTTGCGGGACCTGAGGCACTTCCTGTTCCCGAAAATGAACTGGAATGAAGAAATTCCCCTGTTTGATTTTCTGCCTATAATGCACAACTCTCTGGAGCGGTTTTTAAACCAGGGTTTGCATCAGGTGGAGGCTGAAATGGGGGCCGACCTGCAAAAGGGAATGGCCAAAGTTACTCAGAAGTTACGCGACACCGGGTTGCCTTTGCTGAACGATCTCAAAACCATGATTGATGATTATTCCGGTACTGAGGAGTCTGATCCACGGTACCCGGCCCGCAGTCGTTCCTGTCACAAACTGCTCGATGACATCGGCAAAATTCTCCTGACGGGGAAAGGGGAAACCAAGGTTTATTCCCGAGAGAAGAAACTGGGTCATGGAGAAATTTATAACCGGTTGGTAGTCACTCAGGGACTGGGTATTATTGAGGTTCTTGAGTTGGTTAATTTGCTGGAACTATATGGAACTAACAAAGCATTGCTGACTCTATTAATGCGCCTTTTGGATTTGGTCGATGAACTGAAACGCCGGGATCGGGTTATCGACTTTCAGGATCTGGAAGACATGGCCTGTCGATTGATGTCCGATGAAGGGCGGGCTCTTTCTCTGATGCATCGTTTGGACGATAGCCTGAACCACATTCTTCTCGATGAGTTTCAGGATACCAACTACAACCAGTGGGATATGCTGTCGCCTTTTGTGCACGAATTTTTGAGTGGCGGTGGTAAGACGGTTTTTGTGGTGGGCGATGTTAAGCAATCCATATACGGTTTTCGGGCGGCTGAACCGGAACTATTTAAATCGGCGGAAAAGCTAATGGAAAGCATGGGACAGAAGGTACGAACCCTGCCCACAAATTTCCGCAGTTTGCCGGAAATTGTGGACAGTGTGGGCTGTACATTCAATCAACCGCCCTTGGCAGGATTTTATTCTGATGAAGAAAAAAAATCAGCCTGGCAAAAATGTGCCCGTGGAAATTCCAAGGGCGCTGCGGTGGTTCTGCCGGTTTATGAAACGGAAGAAGAAGACACCGAAACAGATAGACGAAATGGCGATGAACTGGCAGCCGACGCGGCAGCTCGATTGGTACGGCATTTAGTTGATACCCAGGTCCAGACGGAAGTAGGTTTTGGTGATCATTCGGAAACCAGGAACCTGAACTGGGGCGACATTCTGGTTCTTTGTCGTACCCGAACGGAAATAGGAATTTACGAGAAAGCCTTCCGCGAATTCAAAATTCCGATCGTGCCTGCGGGCCGGGGAATGCTGGCCGCCAGTCGCGAAATTCAAGATGTTCTGGCCCTGTTGCGCTGGTTGGCGTACCCGGACGATGATATTGCTTTGGCCACGGTTCTGCGCAGTCCCATTTTCCGGTACAGTGAAGAATTATTCCAAAAACTGCTGGCCAAACGAGAGTTGATGCGAAAAGCCCCTCAAGGGAATTACCTGCCTCCGTTTGGTTTGTGGCCCACTTTGCGTCAGTTGCAGGAAGATGCCGAGTTTGGCTCCTCAGCCACCAGGTTGAACAAGTGGCGCAAACATGTGGGCAGGGAAAACAGCCACGACCTGCTGCGTCGAATCTTCCGAGAGGGTCAGTTGCTTCAGAAGTATGAGGATTCCAAAGACAGTCAGGTGGGCCGGAATCTGGTTCGTCTTTTCGATTTGGCTTTGAGTCAGGAAGTTGCCGGCACACCCACGGTCAGGCAAATGAGCGCGGTCATTGAACGGGCCGCCCGCAGGGGCAGCGAAGAAGAGGCTGCCATGCCGGAAGAAGGGAATCAGGGCCGGGTCAGTTTCATGACCATTCATGGTGCCAAGGGATTGGAAAAACCGGTTGTTTTGCTGGTAGATGCAGACCGGGCCAAAACTGACCGCAATAAAGTGCTGCGGGTATATCCTGAGCAACCTTCGAGCCCGCTGCTTTTTAAAGCACTCAACAAATACACCCAGGGCAAAACCCTGAGGTTTGGTGTTGAGAAAGACCCTCACCCTATTGAGTTGGCCAGCCGGCAAGGCAGCCGGCGCCAGGATGTTGAAAACGCCAACTTGCTGTATGTGGCCATGACCCGGGCCCGTGACCAGCTGTTTATTCTGGGCAGCGACTGTGAGCGAGGAAAAGAGCATACCAGCATGTACCGGCAGGTCCAACAGGCGACCGAGGCCGGCCAGTGCTCCACGGTTTCGCTGGAAGACCCGTCGTGGTTGTCTCGTCCTCCCTGGCCCAGGGGTGGTTTGGCCGAAGATTCAAAAATTGTCAATTCGGTTGATACCCTGGCCATGGCCGAGTCCGAAGTCAGAGAATGGGATGTACCGGTTCTGAGCACCCTGTACAAAATTGAAACGCCTTCTTCGGTGGATTCCAAGAGTCAGGATAAAAGGCCCCTGACTTCGGGGAAATCGGATTCAACAGCTTCTAATGAGGCTCGCCGCCAGGCCATGGAAAGAGGAAACCGGGTACACTTATTATTGCAGCTGGCCGCTGACGGGGGACAATTGCCTCCTGGTCAGGGTCCGGATTATTCTGAAGCTGAAGCTGTTTTGGCCAATCCGAAACTGGAGTGGATTTTTAAACCCGGGACTGTTAATGGTCGGGGCTTGAGTGAGACACCTGCCATTCACCGGGTAAATGACGAATCCGGTAATTCTTCCAAACAGGAAATTCGAATTACCGGTACCATTGACCGGCTGATTATTCGCAAGGATCGGGTTGATGTCATCGATTACAAAACCAACCGCACCGGTGGGCAGGTTGAAAAACTGACGGATTTGGTGGAGCACTATCGGCCCCAAATGGAGTCCTACCGCCAGGTTGTTGAATCGCTTTTCCCTGGCCGGAAAGTTAGAACCTGGTTGCTGTTCACGGACCCTGATTTATTGGACCAGCCTGCTGTCGCTGGTGTTTTGAAAGAGGTTCAAGTGTCATGAAAAGTTTTCTGATGGGATTTGTGTATGCAGGAAAAGGGTTGAAGTCTGGCTGGCAAGGGCAACGAAATATTAAAGTGATGCTTGGTCTGGGGTGTCTGGCGGTTGGCCTTGGCTGGTGGCTGGAAATCAGCAATGTGGAATGGGCGGTGATTCTCTTGTGTTGCGGACTGGTCATGGCTCTGGAAATGATCAATACCGCGGGGGAAAAACTGGTCGATTTGGCCAGCCCTGGTTATGACGAGAAATATGGCCAGGTGAAAGATGTATTGGCCGGTGCTGTGTTGCTGGCAGCCCTGTTTGCAGCCGGGGCCGGGTTGTTTATTTTCCTGCCCAGGCTTTTTGCTTAATAAAGGCAGAATCACTTAAGTGAAAAAAAGGGGTGCCAATGGGCACCCCTTTTTTGAACAGGAAATGGAACCTTGCGGTTAGTTCTTTTTCAGAGTTTCACGAATTTCCAAAAGTTCTTCCTTCAGGCTTTCCAACTCTTCCCGCATTTCTTCCAGTTCTCCATCGTTGTCAGAAAGGATGCGAATTTCACGTTGAATGTCAGCTGGGAAGTTGTGGTCCTGGTTTGACATTCCGTGAAGCAGCATTTTGGGGCTTTGAATATGGAAGTTACCGCCTTCACCAATCATTTCCAGATGCGTAAGCATTTGACTCTCGGGCATTTCTCCAAGAGTAATGTCGAAGGACTTTTTCTTTCCTTTGCGCACGACTTTTATTTCCATTTCATCTTCCGCTTTAGTACCGGACAGGGTCTGGTGAACATCACCGGCAGATTCAATGTCTGAATCGCCCATTTTGATGATAACATCGCCAGCTTTAAGCCCGGCTTTTTCAGCAGCGGAATCTTCGTTGACAGAGGTGACTAACGCACCTTCGCCGTCTTCCACATCAAAGTAAGCACCCATTTGTTCATTAATGTCGTCCAGTTCAATACCCATGAATCCGCGGTCTTCATCAAATCCATTAATCAAAAGCTCAATGTTTTCTCCATCGCCATCGTGCCATACAAAAGAATTTCCAGTGCCGTGGCCAAACATCATGTTGCCGCCAGGTGCACAGGTTCTGCCTTTGGAACCACAGGTTTGGTTATTACTCATGAATTCAAACTTCTTCTTCAGGAATTCAAACTTTTTCTGCGAGTGTTCTCCAAGTTCTACATCCAGGGTTTTCTTTTTGCCATCGCGTAAAACAACAATTTCAACTTCTTCGCCAGGCTGGGTTTTTCTAACCACTTTGGTAAGATCTTTGGAACTGTCCAGGTTTTTGCCATTAAATGTGAGGATGACATCACCGTCCCGAAGGCCAGCTGCTTCAGCGGGGCTGTCTTCCACAACTTCATTAACAAGAATTCCTTTTTGGTCGTCCAGGTCCATGGCTTTGGCCATGGTGGTATCGATATCCTGGAGCATGATGCCAAGGTACCCGTGTTTGCTGTCTTTTTCGCCGGCATTTGCCAGACCAGCGAGCAACAGAAGCAATGCGGCCAACAATACAATGAAGAGACGGGATTTGGTGTGGTTTTGTGCGAACATGGAAGAGTCCTTTCAGGGGTAATTCAATGCGGGGGATGCATCGAGATCTAATTAATACTGATTATAATATTGAAGGTTCCCAATTTTTTTTTCGGCTGGCAAAGGAAAAAATGTGGAATCATGGGGAGTTTAAAGGAAACTTTGGTTGGCAAATGTCATGAAAACGTTACAATTAGGAGTTTTTTTTGATTCAATGAAAATTAGATCATTGATTTGGACCTGAAAATCCTCCTATAATGCCCACTTCGCAAAAAGAACAGCCCAAAAAACAGCATCTGATCATTTCAGATAACACCAGAAACGGAAAATTAACTTAATGCGTCTTTTGTCGCCCAAGGCCCTTATGAATACTTTTTCCTCCGAATGCAACATTCGGGGCACACTTGTGCTTGTGTTGCTGGTGGTTTTGGCCATTTTTTTACAGGCAACAGGGTGGTCCGGGATTCTCGCCCCCCGGGCTGCTGTTGCCAACAATTCCGTATCCCGTGAAGATGTGCAGCATCAAATGAACCAGGTGTACAATTATCCCAATCCGTTTAATCCCAGTACCACTATAGATTATGTTCTTCTTCAGGGTACGCATGTAAAGATTTTTGTTTACGACCTGCGGGGCCGTCAACTTATTTGTCTTATGGATGAATATCAGGAATCCGGGGCCAACTTTGCTGTTTGGAAAACCCAGCTGGCTCCCTCCGGTACTTATTTTTACAGTCTTGAAATTGATGGCATGCGGGTTTTTCGCAAAATGAGTTTGGTGCGGTAGAGGTTTTTCTTCTTTTTTTATTATACCAACTGCATTTCATCTTCCAAAAAAATAGAGAGCTGTGCCAGCAAAACGTCTTTTGCTCCCAAAGTGGGTTGTGCCCAAAAGAATGTCGCTGGTTCAATTTGTGGCCCTAGATTTGATTAAACACGGGATATTTCTGTGTTTTCGGTTGAAGAATAGTGAGTACTTTTGTAAAAAA
>JAAEOA010000336.1 GCA_024223715.1 bacterium
ATCTTCACTGATATTTAATACCGTTGCCGCCAGGGGTTTTAATGAATGGGTTGTTTCAAGCTGGAAACTTGACAGTTCCAGGACGTAAAAATCGACCTCCTGTTGTAAAAGATCGAGCGCGGGCACACCAAAATTCCCACCCACCCCGACACGTTTGTTATCGGCCCGAATCATTTCTCCCAGCAGGTCGGTCACGGTGCTTTTACCATTCGATCCGGTTATCGCCAAAACGGGTTTGTCAACCGCCTCGGCAAACAATTCAATGTCACCGATTACGCGCATACCTGACTGAGCTACCTTTTTCATTAACTCGCCACGAATGGATAAGCCGGGACTGACCACAAGACAATCGATGTTCTCCATCATTTTTTCAGTCAGCTCCCCACTGAAAACCTCAACATGAGGAAAATCGATCATCAATTGCGGCAGGCAGGGTGGTTTTTCCCTATCATCCTGCACACTACATTGGTAACCTTTTTTCAGCAGGTAGCTGGCGACGGAAAATCCAGTTGCCCCAATGCCTACAACCAGATAACGCTGGTCCCGATGTATGGATCGTTGATAATTCATCGCCTGCATTACCGTATCTTCAGGCTCGCCAGGCCAATCAAAACCAGAAACACGGTAATAATCCAGAAACGCACGATGATTCGTGGCTCTGGCCAGCCTTTTAATTCAAAATGATGGTGCAGGGGCGCCATCCGAAAGATGCGACGCCCGGTCAATTTGTAGGATGCCACCTGTAAAACCACTGAAATGGTTTCGACGACAAAAATACCACCCATTATGAATAATACGAGTTCCTGGCGTACGATGACCGCAATCACACCAATTGCCGCGCCCAAGGCCAGTGCGCCGACATCACCCATAAACACCTGCGCAGGATAGGTATTAAACCATAAGAAACCGAGCCCCGAACCCACCAGGGCACCACAGAAAACAACCATTTCACCCACTCCAGGTACATAGGGAATGCCGAGGTAACCTGAAAAATTGGAGTTGCCTGTTACATACGCGAATACCCCCAGTGCTCCGGCAACCAGGACGGTGGGTAAAATGGCCAGGCCATCCAGCCCATCTGTCAAATTCACCGCATTGCTACTACCGACTATGACAAAATAGGCGAGCACCACATACATCCAGCCGAGATCCACCACTACAGATTTGAAAAAGGGTACGATCAACTGTGTTTCAATCGGCAACGTGGCGCTGGCAAAAAGGAAATAGGCCGTTGTCAACCCTACCGCTGACTGCCAGAAATATTTGGCTTTAGCGGAAAGTCCTTTTGAATTGCCATAAACAATTTTCCGGTAATCATCAACCCAGCCGATCACCCCAAATCCGGTGGTAACAAATAATACAACCCAGACAAAACGTGAACTCAAATCAGCCCACAACAGGGTGCTCATGACAATTGCAACCAGGATCAGGGCTCCACCCATGGTAGGTGTACCCGCTTTGTTTAAATGTGTTTCCGGTCCGTCATCACGCACGCTCTGGCCGATATTGTAAT
>JAAEOA010000337.1 GCA_024223715.1 bacterium
AATAAATGCGAAGCATAAAGTAATTAATCCGCCTGACCTATGGTCAAAAACAGTCTTCGGTTTTCAAAGAATTAAATTTCACCCTGGATCTTCATTTTTCAGGGCGGAGTTATTAGTAGTTTGACGTTCGATTGTTCGTAAATGGTTAACCAAAACAAAAGGGAGGAAGAAATGAAAAACAAACAAGTCACATTTATGTTGGTTACGCTGTCTTTTTTGCTGGTTGTGGGCTTTTCCGTTCAGGCGCTGGCGGGGGAAACCTATAAAATGGGTATGTCCCTGGCCATCACCGGGCCGACAGCAGACATCGGCAGTCCATATTCCAAAGGTGCTGAAGACTATGTCAAATATGTCAACGACGAAAAGCTCTTGGGCGATGACAAGCTGGTGTTCATTCTCCGTGACGATGCCTATAAAACCGAGACCACCAAGCGCAACTTCGAGGATTTTCTGGATGAGGACATAGTGCTGTATCAGAACTACTCCACAGGCAGCACCATGGCCATGAAACAGGATTTTGAAGAAGAAAAAATTCCAACCATCACAGCTTCCTTTCATGCCGGCAACCTGGTCGATTCGAACTACATCTTTTTACCCATTGCTTCCTATTCAAGCCAGGCCGTAGGGTTGGCCGAATATGTCGTGGCCAACCACAAAGGTTCCGGCAAAGCCAAGGTGGCCATGTTTCTGCATCCGTCTGCATTCGGCCGTGGACCCTTGGGTGACGTCAAAAAAGCGATTGGCATCGGCCTGCCCATAGAATTGATTGAGGTCGTCGAACACGGCAAGGACCTGGACAACACGGCTATGCTCAAACGATTTCAGAGCAAGGGAGTTCAG
>JAAEOA010000338.1 GCA_024223715.1 bacterium
GTGGTCAAATAATCATGCGGTTCTGGATGAGGCGTTTCAGGCGTGGATTGCAGCATCCGGACAGCAGGGCGCTTCCGGCACAGTCCGTTAACAAAGATAAAACAAGCGAGAGAGGACATATTCATGAGCAACGATACTCACGCGCGGCCAGAAGGCCTGGTCGCCAAATCTGGCTTTTTTTCCGGAATGAACGCAACCATGGCAATTGCATCCATGGTGATGATTCTAATTTTTGTCGGCTTCACCATTCAGGATGTTGAATATGCCGGCGAAGTTTTCGCCAAAGGAAAAGATTTTATCATCGGCACCCTGGACTGGTTTTACGTCCTGGTGGTTAATCTGGTTTTATTTTTCGTCTTCTGGCTGCTGATGAGCCGGTTTGGTGACATAAAACTGGGCAAGGAAAATGAAGAACCGGACTTCTCGACTTTCTCCTGGATTTGCATGTTGTTCAGTGCCGGCCTTGGCTCAGGTCTGATTTACTGGGGCGTCGCGGAACCGATGTATCATATCCAGAGCAACCCGTTCCTGACCCGTGCCGGGATCGAAGGAGGCACGGTGGAAGCAGCGTCAACTGCGATTCGCATCACCAACTTTCACTGGGGGCTGCA
>JAAEOA010000339.1 GCA_024223715.1 bacterium
TGACCCAGTCGGTGATCCCGGCAGTGCCTTCAGGGGTCCAGCCTTTAAACCCTGGTTTTTTGGCCACATCTTTAAAGGCCTGTTTGCCCATTTGATAGGCTTTCTTAATGTCAGCCACGGGCAGGTGCCCGGTCCCTTTTACGGCAATGGCTTTGATATTTTTTGATCCCAGCACGGCACCGATACCGGTACGACCCGCCTGGCGACCAAAGTCATGGGAGATACAGGCAAATTTGACCAGTTTTTCTCCGGCAGGTCCGATGGTCAGAATCTGGAAGTCTTCACCCAGATCTTTTTTCATCATCTCTTCACAGGTCAAAGATCCGGTTCCCCAGTATTCGTCTGCCGGTCGGATTTCAATGACATCATCTGATATGTACAGATAACTGGGAACATCGGCCCGTCCTTTGATGATGGCCATGTCATATCCGGCATACTTGAGCGTCGGGCCAAAATGTCCGCCCATGTTGGAATCGGCATAGCCACCGGTGGCAGGTGATTTGCTTCCAAAATGGGTTTTACCGCTGGCGGGCAGAAAATGGCCGGACAAGGGTCCTGTGGCAATAATAAATGGATTATCTTTGCCAAGCGGATCTGTATTGGGTGGCAGTTCATCAATCAGGGTTTTGGCTACAAATCCCCTGCCCCCGATAAATTGTTCACACAATTTTTCGGACAATGGTTGTCGTTCAATTGTTGAGGTTGTCAGATTGATCCTGAGAACCGTTCCTGCATATCCAAACATATCAGACGTTCTCCTTTTTAGTTTCTTGATCAGTGAACAATATGGCTTCTCTTGGACAGACTTGTGCACATTCACCGCAGAGAATGCATTTTGCCGGCATGTCATCTTCTTCTTTTATAATCATGACTGATTGGGGACATGCCTCGACACAGTCATGGCAGGCTGTGCAATCATCTTCATTGATCTGGTACATCTTCTGGTCTTCATTGTATTCAATGGCATCCACCGGGCAGGTGTCTGCACAGATACCACACTGGTCGCAGAAGGTAATTTCATAGTGGCCGGGTGCTGGAAATTTGCCGTCTATTTTCAGCAATGCTTTTGCCGGTGTGACCTGGGCAAAGTTTTCAATGCTGCAGGCAAGCTTGCACACACCGCAGCCTGAACATTTTTTGTGGTCTGATATTAACTTCATATTTAAATCATCCTGTTCATTAAAAACA
>JAAEOA010000340.1 GCA_024223715.1 bacterium
AACAGCTTGAATGCTTTGCTCTGGCCTAATTATTGCTCGAAAAAATAGCATAATCCGATACTTTTTTCACCCAAAAAACCCCAGCAACCCCAGCCACACCAACACACCAACTCACCAACTCGCCAACCAAGCCTGCCACACCAACACACCAACTCACCAACTCGCCAACACACCAACTCACCAACTCACCAACACACCAACCAACCAACCAACCAACCAACCAACCAACCAACCAACCAACCACCAACCAACCAGCCACCAACCAACCAGCCACCAACCAACCAGCCACTCCCCAAAAAACCCGGTGGCCTTCCCATAAGACCACCGGCAACACAAAACCTGCTATTTCTCACCATACACAGTAACACTCAAAACCTTGACCCCACTCTCACGAAATTCTGCAGCCTCTTTCTCACCAAGAATTTCATCCAAAAGACTGTCTGGCAAATTTATTTCCCGGGTCTTCAAAACCTTCACTCCGGTAAAGCCTGATGCAGAAATAGTCTCCAGATACTCATCTTTTTGCTGAGCCCCTGCCACACATCCGACATAAACAATAGCGGCCTCTTTCAAGGATTCCGGCAATTTCCCTTCCAAAACAATATCGGAAATGGAAAAGTGTCCTCCTGGTTTTAAAACCCGGTGAATTTCTGCAAAAGCAGTGGCTTTGTTGGGAACCAAATTCAGGACGCAGTTGCTGACCACTACATCAACCTTATCATCAGGCAGTGGCATATCTTCAATTTCGCCAAGTATGAATTCCACATTGTCGAATCCTTGACGGCTGGCATTTTCCCGGGCCTTTTCCACCATTTCCGGAGCCATGTCCAGGCCAATGAGTTCGCCTTCGGGTCCGGTTTCGGAACGGGCTACAAAAATGTCATTTCCAGCGCCACTGCCCAGATCCAAAACAACATCACCCGTCTTAATGCCAGCAGTTTCTGTGGGCAAGCCACAGCCGAGTCCCAAATCAGCATCCGGCACATAGCCGGCGAGCTTGTCGTAAGGATCGGCAAAGGAAACCACATCTCCCTGGGTTCCACAGCTGATGCCATTTCCTGAACTACCTGCGGCACCACTTCCGGAACCACAACATCCTGTGGATAATTTAGCGATTTCACCGTACTTCTTCTTCACCAGTTCTTTAATTGAGTCATTCGAATTCATGAGTTTCTCCTTTGATACCACAACAATTTATCTTCGCAAAAAGTCCCATAAACACAGTTTGGGCTTTGGCGAGAGTTTTATTGTTGAGGCAATAACAAGTTCTTGGGCCGTCAATTTCACCAGTAACCAGCTCCACCCGTTTCAATTCCTTCAAATGCTGTGAAACCGTTGATTGCGAAAATGGCAATACTTCCACGATGTCACCACAAATGCAGCTTTGGCGCTCGGCCAGAATCTGCAGAATCCGCAAGCGACCAGGATGAGAAAGGGCTTTGGCCAAATTGGCCAGCAAAATGAGATCGGCGTTAAAGTCCGGTTTGGCTTCGGCTGAAGCCGTGGGTTGCCCCATCAACCTGGATGATTTCTCTGACATTGTTCCACCATTCTTTGGTCACTGACTTTTAGATCAGATGGGTTCAGTGATCCGGACTGTTTTCATTCTCTACTATGCGACAAGCTTTATCGTCTATCGCAAATTAACGATAAGAACCGAAGCCCGCAAGTCTTTTTTTGATTTTTATAGAAAAAAGATGGTTTTTATGATAAAATAACAAAAAGACCAGACATTTCTCATATTTACCCGACCTTTTTGGGCGCAGCATTTATTGGAGAAGAAATGGAACGCTTCGGAGTCAAATCAACAATCCTTTTGATCGCCTTCAGCCTATTGCTGTGCCCACAGCTATCTCTGGCAAAACAGCCGGCACTCCAGAAACTACCTCAGGCGGCTCCATCAGCAACTCCCATGGATACCAAAACCACTCGCACCCGCACCACCTTCAGCCAAACCGGAGACTCCAAACGAGGAGCCAATCCTTTCCAGGATGTCGACTTCACTGACCAGACCAAACAGGCCACTGGAGAGACCCATTCCACAGAATCGGTTCAAAGCGCTGAAGTCCAAGCCAAAATTAAAGCCCTCGGCGATCCCTTTTACCTGCGCCAACTTCAATCCGAATCCAAACCAACCCAGGGCCAATCAACCTCAAGGGTTCCCATGATGGGTGCTCCCCGGGAAGCTATTTCCCCCGCCAGTAATACTCACCGAGATGCCCCGTGGACCGACGATGCTCTACTGGCTAATCCTACGAACATGAATGACGAATATGTTTCACTGGCAGAAAGCCCCTTAACCGGCAACCTGTACGCTGTCTTCGCTGCCAAAGACTTAGGCGGCACCGACCGGGACATCCACATCGCCCACTCTACCGATCAGGGCCAAAGCTGGTCGGTCAGCGATATGCCATCCTTCAGCTCAGACGAATACCAGCCGGAAATTGCCATCGATGCCGGCGGCTACATTCACGTCACCTGGATTCGTGACGACGGATGGGTCCTGCGTTCGCGCACCAGCAGTCCCGACGATACCAGCGACTGGGCCTGGGTCCGCGGCCTGGGTACTGAAGAAACTCACGCCACACCCTCGATTGCCGTTTCCGGTGCCGGCGACTTTGCCACTGTCTTTATTGCCGCCGGTTGGCTGACTGTGAACTGGGACCTGTACCAATACGAGTGGACCATCGTTTTTATGTACAGCACCAATGGTGGCCAAACCATCACCTACGATTATTTCAATCCTGACGGTTACCCCGACCTATGGCCCGATGTCGCCATGAACAATGGCTACGTGCACTTTCTCAACGCCGAAGTGGACTACTACACCGGTGAAACCGAAATTCTCATAGCCAGTGACACTTACAACGGAGGCTTTGGCGACCTGGGCTACTTTACGGGTTACACCAGCAACAATACCGGTTTTCCCCAACTGACCTGCCAGGGAGAGAACGTTTATATCGTTTTCCAGGAAGACTATACCGATGGCATGACTGCAGATGGAGACATCATCTACGTCTACAGCTGGGATGCCGGTGAATCGTTCTACGGGCCGTTTGGCATGGCTGCCGACGAATACGAAAGCGTTGGCCCTTCGATTTTTGCCCGCGATGGTGTCGTAGGTGTTCTCTGGCTCGACGCCCCACCCAATGCCGATGAATTCTGGCTGGGCAGTCGTCTGGGCAGCGGTTACGGTCACACAGACTTCTTCGGATCTGTGGAACTGGTCAGCGATGAACCCCGGGTAGAGCCCATGTTCCATTCCTGCTTCGGAACCGCCGCTCCCGGTCGCATGCACGCCGCCTGGATCGACCGCCGCGATTATCCCACTCAAGGGCACAACGTATACGCCAGCAGCCGTCTTGTGGCCTCCAACCTTGCCCCTTTCACCCCCGCGAACTGGGATACGTCTTTGGTTTGCAGCATGATTCGTGGCGAGCGTACCCTGGGTTTCCTGGCCGCCGGCGATACCACCTTTGTAAATTTTGCCTTCCTTAACGACGGGCTTGCCGGCATCGAAAACAATTTTGATGTCAGTCTGGAACTGGACGGAAATCTGGTTGGCCAATGGACCGTTGAGGGCGGTCTGGACACTGGAACCTACGTCCCCCTGGAAGATTACCCATTAATCGTAAATGAAGGCCGGCACAGCCTCACGGTCACCTTGGACACCGAGGGCGAAATCGAAGAAACGGACGAACTGGACAACCAATGGACCACCTTCTTCACCTGGGTTGATGGCGATGCAGCCCTGCGCCTGAACCCCACCCATCTGACTCACACCATCATTCCTGAAAAATCACGCCAAGAAGCCCTTGATTTAATAAACAACCCCCTGGTCAAACAGGAAATTCACCTTCCGGTTATTGAACCCCGACTAAGCCTGGCCATGGACCAAAGCCGGGGAAACGACCGACTGCGAGTCATGATTGTGCCCGCCGAACGCCTCAATGCGCCAGCTATGGGACAAGCCCTGACTGGTGCCAGCCGCACCACACGTCGGGAAGTCATTACCACGGCAGCTAAAAACCTGATGGACCGAAATTTTGCCCACCTGCAAACCCAGCTGAATCGTTTTGCCCTTGCAGGCAAAGGCAACGAACCGACCCCGCTGTGGCTCAATGGCAGCATTGCAATGGAATTAACCACCGATGCCATCGAAGAGCTGGCCAGCCATCCTGGCATTGGGTTGATTTGGCTGGACAACCAGAAAAGCCAGACTTTTGCCGATCATTCAAAGCCAACCACAATTCCTGCCACCCAGACGCGGGCCCCCGACTCAAGGGCCAACGCCTGGCACATTGGCCGCATTGGTGCGGACCAAGCCTGGGCTTCGGGACTGACCGGAGCCGGCATTGTGGTTGGTCACCTCGATACCGGAGTGGCTTACGATCACCCGGATCTGGTCCAGCAAATGTGGGATGGCGGGACTGAATTCCCCAACCACGGCTACGACACCGTCGATGAAGACAACGACCCTTACGATGGCGATACCAGCTACTGGCACGGCACCCACACCGCAGGCCTCATTGCAGGCGATGGCTCTGGCGGCACCACCACCGGAGCGGCCCCCGATGCTTCCCTGATGGCTTTGCGCGCCATGCCCGGCTACATGAACGATATGATTGAAGCTTTGCAGTTTGGCCTGGACAACGGAGCTCACCTGTTCTCTCTGAGTGGTGGCTGGGCCCAGGGTTCGGACAATGTGCGGGCCACCAACCGTTTCAATGCCGAACTGCTGTTGAGCATCGATGTGCCCTGGATCTGCGCTGCCGGAAATGGCGATAACGTGGGCGGGCACTACAATGTACCAACAGACATTGCCAGCCCCGGCGATTGCCCAGGACCCTATTATCATCCCAACGGCGAACCCAGCGGTGTGGTCACAGTGGGTGCTTCTTTGTCTGACGATTCCATGTGGGCGTACAGCAGCTATGGCCCCACCGAATGGGATATGGAAAACCCAAATGGTGAAAACGACTATCACGACTATCCTTGGCCAGCCGGGCTTATTAAGCCGGACATTACTGCCCCTGGTGGCGATATCACCAGTTGCGCCGGCAGCAGTGGTTACGTCAGCTATTCCGGCACCAGCATGGCCACTCCCCTGGTTGCGGCAACATTCTGTCTGATCTGGAGCGCCGACCCCGCCCTGCTGGTTCCCCAGGTTTGCGAATTGCTTGAAACCACGGCCACAGATTTAATTCAATCGCCATCCTCCCCTGGCCGCGACAACTATTCCGGAACCGGGTTGTTGAACATTCCCGCAGCTCTGGGCCAGCTGCCAACGGCGGAACCTGAATTCTTCTGGATCTGCAACGATGGCGACATGCCCCTGATTGTGAATCATGCCAACTGGAATGCCAACTGGCTGGATATTACCATCCCCGGCGGAGCCATTGCTCCGGGCGATTCCATTCAAGCCATGGCCTTGTTCGAGCCCGAAGGATTGCCTGAAGGGTTGTATTTCGATACGGCAACTTTCAGCAGCAACGCCCCTGACAGCCCTCACAATTTGCCTGTCACTTTGGTTTATGGCGATGGTCTGAGCAGTGTGGATGATCCGGTACCCTCTGTGCCAACGGCTGCACTCAGTAATCACCCCAATCCTTTCAATCCACGCACAGTATTGAAGTTCAACACTGCCATTGCCAGCCAGGTTAATCTGGGGGTCTATGATTTGCGTGGCAGGCTGGTTCGCACTTTGCTGCACCAGGTGGTTGGTGCAGGTGTTCATGAAGTTGTTTGGGATGGGCTTGATGAAGCAGGTCTGGCCGTTTCCAGTGGGCAGTATTTCGCGCGGTTGCTTAATGGAGATGCTGAACCGGTGACCCGGAAATTGTTGTTGGTCAGGTAACGTCACCTTCAGGCATGAAAAACCCCCGGGAGCAGGCACTCTCGGGGGGATTTTCAATCCAAGCTATCAGTTCCCGCTAATAACCACCCGGAAACCGACATCATAAGTGGCATTGCTGGGTCCAGCACCATGACGGGCAGCACTGCGGCACTCCCCAACGGGACTGAAGAAATATCCACCCCGTAGCACCCGATCAAAACCATAAATGGGGCCGGGAGGATCCATTTCCCCAGGAATGGGGTCATAGTAGTAAGTGTCCATGTATTTATCGTTGCACCATTCACGGACATTACCGTGCATATCGTAGAGTCCCCAGGCGTTGGGATCCAAAAGACCCACTTCGTGGCTCCAGCCATCACTGTTTTGGTCGTGCCAGGCCAAGTCCACCAAACCGGGAGAAATGCAAACTTCGCCCGATTCGAAAATTCCAACGTTATTTGCAAAAGCAGCACCAGAACCAGCCCGGCAGGCATATTCCCACTCTGCTTCAGTAGGTAGTCGGTAACCGGCAGCCAAACTCGGATGAGTCAACCCGCATACCCAGGTATCATGGTTATAAGCACGTTCGAACCCTCGATACAAACTCAACCAATCACAATAAGCCACCGCGCCGAACCAGGAAACTTCCTTGACCGGATGATTCGCTGCATTTGTTGTGAAAACTCCATTATTGAAGAAAATTTCCACATCTCCATCGTCCAGATCCAGCAATTCAACTGTGGAGCCATCAAGGTTGTCATTCACACCATACTGGTTGGCAGTAACATAACCGCGATCGTATGCCCACTGAACCATGGAAACATACTCAGCGTTTGTAACCTCCGTGGATTTCATGATGAAGTCCCTGGATATTGTGGCCGGGTGAGGATATTCAAAACCAATACGACAGGCCTCAAAGAAAAAACTGCCCTGAGTGAAACTTCCACTGGAAATAGCAACTAAATCCAGCAGTTCCTGATGACCGGCTTTGAATTCAATTCCAGCATCGCCAGTGTAATTGGCTGATTCTGGCCCAGGAGTCATGTAGCCCTCAACCCAATCCCAGACAATTGTGTAAGTTCCGGTTTCTGTAAGGGGAAAGGTAAGAGGTCCACTACCCGAGAAACCTTGAGGACCAGAAACCTGCCAACCGGCAGTTAAAGTCAGAGGATGGGGATTAACAAACAGTGAATTTGCTTGTTGTATTACATGGAGGCCTTCAAAAAGTAAACCAGTGTTAGCATCAAGACTCTGGGTTAAATCCGCAGGTTCTGTCCATCCGTCTAGGTCTTGATATTCAAGAGTATATGATCCGGCAGCAAGCCCACCAATCAACATTTCACCCATACCGACCAATGTGTCTCCCCCAGCCCCAGGCCCAATCAAATCCCATATGGTGGTACGATCGGCAGGCAGACTGCGTACAGTGATTCCTGCTTCAGCAACCAGAGTCAGAGAAATCCCATCGGCAGAAGTTAATTCTCCGGAATCAGCTGCACCGGGAATCCAGCCGTCTTGAGCGGCGGCAACCAGAGAATAAGTTCCAGGGCGCATTCCTGTTAAAGAGGCATCTCCCCGACCAACTTGTACGGTTCCCGTGGGACCGGTCAACTCCCAGGCCAATTCAGAGGAAGCAAAAGTAGCAGTAATTTCTACCGTTCCATCAACAGGCAAATAATTGCCAATGACCTCAAAGTTTTCATCTTCTTCGAGAAAAATGTTAATAATCCCGGCTTCAGGAGTCACAAAATTTGGCACGTCATCCCATGTAACGGTGTACTCTCCATCAAGGATGAGTTTCAGCCTAGTCAAGCCGGTTCCAGTAACAGTTTCAGAGAAATCGCCATCAGGACCAACAAGAGTCCAGGAAGCGTCTGTACCGGCACCAACAGGGCTGATGACAATCACGCTGTCGGGGTAGGAATAAAAACCATCAATAAAGTTGGCCGCTTGAGCACTGACCGAGAATCCGGTTGGACCCGGAGCTTCAAAACCATCAACACTTTCAAAACTAATAGTATACACGCCCGGTATTACATTGGTCAGCGTGGTATCATCTGAAGCTGCGAATGCCTCACCATTGAAATCTCCCGTCAGCTCCCATCCAGCAACCAAGCCCTCAGGGGAAGTCTTAATAACTACTGTTCCCGGTTGAGGCAAATAAGCACCGGTAAAAGTCAGACTGCTACCCGACTCCAGAGTCTGAGCAGTAACATTGGGCTGAGGTTCATTCCACCCGTCCAATTCAGGCCAGGAAACAGTATAATCACCATTGGCCTGATCATTCCACCCCTGACCATTAATACCGGAAACAGCGCTCCCATCAGGCTTGGTAATAACCCAGGGAACATCAAGTTCGCTAGGATCAGTAACCACAAAAACCGACCCACTGGCATCAGTGGGACCCGTATCTGTAATTCCGGTATCTTCATCATCATCGGAACAACCAGCCATGACCAAAACGGCCACCAGCAGGATAAAAAGTAACAGGGATCGAACGAAATGCCTATTTGGCATTATTTTGCCTCCACATGCCCAGTAAAAAGCCAGTTAACCAACCTGCTTAAAGTACCTATTGAGGGTGAGTGAGGCAAGTCAATTTACTTTTTCAAGGGTCAATTTAGGTGGGAACTTTTCTCTAACATTGCTGTTTGGCCCCCGTTGGATTAATTTAGTCGCCGATTATCAACTTCCACCTTTTCTTTTTTTGGAGGAGCAAATCTCATGATCGAGGTTCGCGGAATAACAAAATCGTTTGGGACCATGCGCGCTCTGGACGACGTATCGTTTCAGATTGGCCAGGGCGAGATCCTGGGCTTTTTGGGCCCCAACGGTGCCGGTAAGAGCACAACCATGAAAATCATCACCACTTTCCTGGCAGCGGACGAGGGCCAGGTTACGGTCGACGGCATTGATGTTCTGGACAAGCCGTTGGACGTGCGCCAGCGCATTGGGTACCTGCCCGAAAACGTTCCTCTTTATTTGGACATGAATGTTCATGAATACCTGAAGTTTGTCGGTCAGGCCCGAGGCCTGGACGGTGCTCAGCTTTCCCGGCGACTGGACTGGTGTGTCGAAGCCTGCGGCCTGGTCACCGAGTATAAAAAGACTATCGGCGAGCTCTCCAAAGGCTACAAACAGCGTACTGGCCTGGCCCAGGCCCTGATTCACGACCCGGATATTCTCATCCTTGATGAGCCCACCAGTGGCCTCGACCCACTGCAGATTATGGGCATCCGCGAGCTCATTCGCAGCCTCGCCGGAGAAAAGACCATTATCTTCAGCACACATATTCTGCAGGAAGTGAAACCTGTCACCGACCGGGTGGTCATCATTAACGAAGGCCGCATTATTGCCGATGGCAACATTGGCGACATCACCCGCGAAGCTATGGTCACAAATCGCGTATTCTTCACTGTTGATGCTGACTCCGACAGTGTGGGAGCTGCCCTCAACGGTCTGAGCATTGTATCGCAGGCCAAGCCCATGCCCGCAAATTCCGGCAGCCGGTTCGAAGTGCGTGGCGACTTTGCCGAAGACCTTGTACCGGGCCTGGTCACTCTGGCCAAAGAGCAGGGCTGGAATCTGAAGGAAATCAGCGAAGCGCCTTATTCACTGGAAGACACCTTTATTTCCTACATCCAAAAATCCGGCAAGGGGGTAGCCTGATATGAATGGCATCAACACCATTTTCCGACGGGAGTTTGGGGCCTACTTCAACAGCCCCATCGCCTACATTTTTATTATTGCCTTTCTGATGCTCAACTCGGTTCTGTACATGACCGGCTTTTTCATCAGCAATCTGGCCGATTTGCGCATGTTCTTCGGAACCCTGCCTCTGACGCTCATTCTTTTTGTACCCGCCATCAGCATGCGGATTTGGGCTGAAGACAAACGGCTGGGTACTTTCGAACTGCTCATGACTTTGCCTTTAAGCACCACCCAGGTCATGCTGGGCAAATTCCTCGCTGCCTACACCTTCTACCTGGTGGCTTTGGCCGGAACTCTGCCCCTGCCTCTGATGGTTATCTCATTGGGTAATCCTGATGTGGGAACAATGGTCAGCGGTTATATCGGCGCTGCCTTGGTCGGTGGCCTCTTTCTGGCGGTGGGCACCTTCACCAGCGGCCTGGTTCGCGACCAGATTTCCGCCGTCATTCTCGGGGTTGTGGTTTGCGCCATGATCTACATTGCCGGCCTTGATTTTGTGGCCGAAATAGGCGACGGCTGGGTATCAGGCCTTGGCTCTTTTGTGCAAAAATATCTGGGTCTTTCCGGACACTACAACATGATGCAGCGTGGGGTCATCGCCTTGGGCGATCTGGCCTACTTCCTGGGTCTCAGCACTCTGTTTCTGGCCCTGAACGCTTACTGGCTGGAAGGAAGGAAGTACTAAAATGAATTCCAACAAACGCAACAACTTCCGGCTGACCTTTGCCATTGCTTCCATTCTGCTGACTGGCATTGTCTTTCTGGTGATTTCCGTTCTGGGCAACCTGCGCGGAGCCCAGGTGGACATGACCAGTGACCGTCTGTTCACCATGAGCCCGGCCGCGGCTCGCATTCTGAAAGATTTGCAGGTCCCGGTGCAGGTCAAACTGTACATAACCCCCGGCGAAATGATGCCCAACCAGTTCAAAAATCTGGAACGGGATGTTACCGAGCGCATGCGCAACTTCGAGCAGGTCTCCGAAGGCATGCTGCAGTTCTCAGTACATAACCCTCAGGACGACGAGGAAATGCAAAAGAACCTCGGAGCCAAAGGTGTCAGTCCTTTTCAGGTTCGGTCCATGGAAAAAGACCAGATCGACCTGAAGCGGATCTGGAGTGCCATCACTATCGCCTACAAGGACAAACCTGAAGAAATCCTTCCCCAGGTTCTGCCCCAGTCTCTGCCTGCTCTCGAGCAGGATATCATTGGGCCGGTTTTTCGCCTGACGCGCACGGCCAAGCCCAAAGTCGCTGTCTTCGGTCCTAAAAAAGAATTGGATCAGCAGATGGCCATGATGTACATGCAACAGGGCATGCAACCGCCCGAACCCCAACCCATGTTCGGTCGCATTACCGACTTACTGGGTCAGGGTCATTACGAAGCGGTGAATGTGGACCTGACTGCCACATCATTGGTTCCTGATGACGCCGATGCTCTCATTGTCATGGCCACCACCAGCCTGAACGAACGCCAGGTATTCGAAATCAACCGCACTCTGCAAAGAGGTGTTCCGGTAATTATGGGTGTTCAGGCTCACGAATACGGTTACAGCCCAGCTCGAAGTGGTCGCGGTTGGGACATTTCCGCTCAACCTGTGGACACGGGCCTTGAGCCCATGCTGGCTGACCTGGGAATCACCGTCAGCGAAGATCATTTCATGGACCTGAACATGGAAGTCATTGACCTGCCCCGTGAAGTCATGCTCGGTGGCATGCGCATGCAAACCAGCGAACCGGTTAAGCTGCCTATGCAAATTAAGGTTCCCGAGGCTCAAATGAGTCAGGAATCGGGTCTTACGAACCGCATTGCTCAGGTGTTTTTCCTGTGGGGAACACCTGTGGTCAGCGATGCAGCGGTTTTGCAAAATCACGGTTTGCAAACCACCAACCTGATTCACAGCAGTGACAACGCCTGGCAAACCCCCTTCAGTGAAGGACAGCTGCCCGGCAGTCTGTTCAACCCTCAAGGCAAAACCATGGTCGGTGCCCAGCCATTGGCCGTTCTGATTGAAGGCATGTTCCCCGATACTTTTGCCAACAAACCCGTGCCCCAGTGGCCTGCTGCTCCGGTTGCAGACGGTGAAGCACCTGCCCCAGTGAGTGATGATCCGGCTCCGATCACTCCTTCGGCGGGCCAGCTGTTGGTCATTGGCAGTGCAAAAATGTTCGACGATGGCGTTATTGCCGCTCCGCAAAATGCGCTGCTGCTGCTGAATGCGGTGGACTACATGGCCGGTAGCCAGGACCTGCTGAGTATTCGATCCAAAACCCTGACTAACCGGGTTTTGAAACCAGTGGAAGCGGGAACCAAACTCTTTTGGCGTTTTGTTTCCATTTTCCTGGTGCCTCTTTTGCTGACAGCTTTTGGCATTACCCGGGTCACGATGCGACGCAAGGAAGCGGCCCAATATCGCCAAATCATGAAACAAAAAACCTCCGCCACGAACCGGTAGAAAGGACACAATACCATGATGAAAACCAAAAATCTGATCATTCTGGCAGCGGTTCTGCTTGTTCTTGCTGGAGTTAGTTTCATGCAAAAATCACAGCATGAAAAAACCACCAGCCAGGCAGCCACTGCAGTTTTGCTGGAAGGATCTTTAAGTCTGGATAATCTGACCGAAATAAGCCTTGGGCTGGGATCTGAAACCGATGCCGTTGTGCTGACCAAAAGCAACGATGGCTGGGTTGTGAAATCCTATTTCAACGCCAAAGCCAACGAGCAGCGAATTCAATCGTTATTGCAGCCGTTCAGTAATCTTTCGGGTGAGTTCCGTTCAGATAATGAGAGCGTATTGGCCGACTATTCATTGACCACTAAGCAGGCCATAACCATCCGGGCTTTGGACACTTCCGGACAAGAAGCTTTCGCCCTGAATCTGGGGACTTCCCCTGAAGGTTTTCAAGGTCAGTTCATGCGACTGCCAACCTCCAATAAAGTGTATCTGAGCCAAAGCAGCCTTCTGGCGGGTATGGGTATTTATGGCGAACTGGCCCTGCCCAAAGCTCAACACTTTCTTGAGTTGCAAGCCGTTAAAGAAAACGGCCAAACCATTGATGGCATGACTATCACCGATGGTGCCACATCACAAGTCTTCAGCAAAAAACACGGTGTTATCGAACCCGCTGAAAATTCACCCGAAGGCACCACCGCCACTGAAGACCGTAGCACCTGGGAATGGTTACTGGCTGGCGAAGCAGCCACCGGGCTTGCCAAAACAAAAATTGATGCGGTATTGAATTCAGCTGTGAGCATTCGAGCCAACGATGTGGTCGATGGTTCGGTGGATTTGGCTCAGTACGGCTTGGTTGAACCCAGTAGAAAAGTGACCCTGCAACGAGCAGATGCCAATGATCTGGTTCTTCTTTTTGGTAATAGCCGGGAAGCCAGTGATGGCCTGAACGCCGGAACGTTCATGAAGCTAGACGGCCAGAGTACCGTCTGGGTGGTTACCGATTACACTACCGGAAATTTATTTAAAAGTCTGGATGAATTGTCTTCTGAATAAAACGGTGGAATGATCATCAGTGTGGCAAAAAATCCGGACCAAACGGTCCGGGTTTTTTTTCCTTTACCTTGGTACCAGGAAAAAAACTGAATAAGAAGGAAATTAAAAGTAATAGCCCAGCCTCACGCTCGTCCAATTAACCCCACTGACTCCCTTGTACCGGATAGCGCCCTCAAATTTTCCAAAACGCAATCCCACCGATGGCACATAACTCCATTCATCGGCCTGGCTGAAATAACCGGTTTCACCACCCATAAAAAAACTGCCCAAAACAAAACGACCACCAAAAGTGAGGCTCCAGATATCGGCACCGGCCCCACTATTGCCCTCTGAGAAATGATTGTATCCCACATCAGCTGTCAGGTCCAAAAAGGGAATGAGGGGATAATCGACAATGCCCGCCACACCATAGCCGGTATTCACCTTGTCACCAAATCCGGCAAACGGAAAAGTGACTTTCCCTGCAATTCCAAGGACTTTCTCTTGGCGGCCGGGCCAGGTTTTGGCTGTTGCCAAACCCGTTGAAGCCAGCAAACAAACAAGAATCAGAATCAAACCGGCTATTTTATTAAATATATTCAATTTAGTGTCCTTTAAATGGAGTAAATTTGACCAGCCCATTATCCCTTTTCCCACCCGGCGCCGTCAATTTCATTTTCCTGATTTTTTTTCTCCAATTTCATCCTGATGTGTTACGTTTACGGGTGCATAGTCATTATCGATTTTTTTGGATTATTCAGGAGGATACCGGTGAGCCAGAAGGAAACATCAGAATCAGGGCGCAAACTGTTGCTCAAAAACTGCAATGTCCTGGATTACTTCCCCTCCAATCTGGATTCAGACCCCAACCCCAAGGTTGAAACCTGTGACTTGCGTATCGATGGTGAGCGCATCATTGAACGGGGCCAAAATCTGGAATCTGCACCCGGCGAAGAAACAAAAGACCTGCACGGTGTAACCGTCATGCCAGGTAACATTAATGCTCACGGCCATATGTATTCCGCCTTGGCTGCTGGCATGCCCCTTCCCAAAGCACCTCTGGAAACTTTTTCCGACATTCTTACCGAGATTTGGTGGCCACTGGACCGAAGCCTCGATGCCGAAGCCACTTACCTGAGTGCCTTGGCCGGCAGCTGGGATGCCGTCCGCTGTGGTACGACCCTTATTTTTGACCATCATGCCAGTTTGGCTGCCGTAGGTGGCAGTCTGGACCGCATTGAAAAAGGCATTAACGATGTGGGTCTGCGTGGCTGTCTTTCCTACGAAGTGACCGACCGTGGCGGCAAAGGTCAGCGAGACATCACGCTGGAAGAAAACGAGCGCTATCTGCAAAAAATTGCCGACAACCCAAAATCGGGTGTGCCAAACTTTAAAGGGTTAGTCGGAGCTCACGCCAGTTTCACCCTGGAGGAGCGCACCCTTGACCTGCTGGAAGGAATTTGCAGCCGCATGGATGTTGGCCTGCATATCCATTTGGCCGAAGGAACCACCGACCGGGAAGTCAGCCAGGATCGTGGTTGGCCCGACCCACTGGACCGACTGGCAAATTTTGGACTAGTGCGCCCGGGCAGCATTTTTGCCCACGGTGTAGACTTGTCCCCCATCGATATGCAAACCCTGGAAGTCAAAGGTGTCTGGTTGGCACACTGTGGCCGGTCAAACATGAACAACGGTGTAGGCCGCGCTCCTGTGGATCGCTTTCCCGACAAGTGCTGCCTTGGAACTGACGGTCTGGACGACAACCTCTGGGCCGAACTTCGCACCACTTTCTTCCGAGGAAATGAAGGCGGGCGTGGACCCCTGAGCCATCGCGCAGCCGCCAAATTCTGGCTGGGAAATTATCGTCTGGCCCGGGAAATTTTTGGCGAACCTTTTGGCAGCCTAGACGCTGGTGCCCCTGCCGACTTCATAATTTTGGAAAATTTCCAGAAAACTCCCCTGACTACTGATACCTGGCTGGGCCACCTTCTTTTCGACTTCCATCCCTGGGATATTCATGCCGTCTATGTGGGCGGTAAACGAGTTTATCTCAATGGCGACAATCCTCCGGTGGATGCTAAGTTGTTACAGAAAACCGCAGCTCGCATGTGGAAATCCATGGGCTGGAAATCCTGATCAACGATAAATTGACTTTAAAGCGTCCCATTCTCGCTCATCGGTGGAAACTGTAGTTTCGTTTACCTGGAGAGTCCAGTTATCCAATCGAGAATCGGTCCAGGCAATAAATGATTTGGCCCGTACAAAACCAAAAGTAACCGGGCCTCCCGCTACCGAAAAATCTGGATGAGAACTGGAATTGGCAAACGTGGCTGAGTTTACATCCACTTCCTCAAAATCCATGGCGGTCAATCCAGTCAATACTTCATTGGTCCAGGGTACAGAAATGGCGCTGGGAATTAAATGACCCGGTACAATATACAAAGTGCCTCCCTGTTCAAGAGCCGGTCCCCACAAAACAGAACCGCCAATGCACGAACAATTGTAGTCCTCTGAATAGTCTATCTGGTTGATACCCCCAATAACAGCTGGTGTTACCTGGGCGCTGGTCTTCAATTCCACAACCATGATCCGTCCCATGGGTTGGTTAAACCCGGAACTTGAATATAAATACAGAGAACGATTGCTAGCCGGGTTGCCGCCATTGGCTTGAGTTGTATTGATGGCATTGGACGATTGGGTCCAGAGCATGTGGCTCTGCCATTGGGACGGATCAAAATCGCCATCCTGAAAAATGACGGCTTGAGCCTGACCAAGGGTCAAAATCATGGCCAAGGCAAAAGTAAAAATTGAGGCCCTGCCCAGACAGACTGATTTCGTTTGTTGGCGGTAATCAATATTCATGGAAAACTCCTTATTTCAATGGTTCAATGGTGCAGGGAAAGCGTACCATATTAGTCTGCTTTTTTCAACTAAAGCCACCGCCTTTCGATCCGATCACACTATTAGTGATTGTTTTTGATTCCGAAAGGCCCGTCTTGATCTCTGCCGTAACACCCAGCCAGTCTCTTCAACAGGTTCAGCCTGTTACTCGCCGGCATAACACTTCAAAAGCACAAAAGACCAAACCTGTTGGGGCCGTCAAGCCGGTAAATCGCCAATCCAGACAACACCTCACAGAAGAAGAACAGGCAAAAATACAGGAATTGAAAGCCCGGGATACTGAAGTTCGCGCCCATGAGCAGGCTCACATGGCTGCGGGTGGACGATACATCACACATGGTCCTGCATATTCATTTCAGAAAGGTCCCGATGGCCAGCGTTACGCCGTCGGTGGAGAAGTTGGTATCGATCCATCACCCGAATCGGGTGATCCGGATGCCACTATCAAGAAAATGCAGGTTGTTAGGTCTGCCGCTCTGGCCCCAGCAACTCCATCTGCTCAAGACCGTCAAATAGCAGCAAAAGCATCACAAAACATGACCCGGGCCCGGGCGGAACTGAGTTCGGAAAAAGCCAAAGACCAGGAAGCAAATCCTGGCCAGATTTTCGACCTTCGAGCTTAAGACCATTTCATTGATTACTCTCGATGCAACCTTGCCTTTGGCAATGCTATTAGGGTCAATTGCTGGATAAACTATTCCACAAATTCTTTTGAATCTTTTCTGGACTCAGTCTTTCTCGTGTAACCAAGCCGCATGACGCGGTGCTTTTTTGGTTCGGTTCCATTCTTCAAGCATTGCCGGAGCCACATTGTGTAATTCTTCCATTTGCTCAACAGTTCTGGTATTGGCTGCCAGTTCCAGACGATGCCCGTTGGGGTCAAAGAAATAAATGGACTTAAAAATTCCATGGTTGGTCGGACCGACCACATCCAGGCCGTTGGCCTCGGCAAACTCTTTGGCCTCCATCAGTGTATCCAGATCCTTCACTTCAAAAGCAATATGCTGCACCCAGTTGGGTGTGTTTTCATCGCGCCCCATTTCCGGAGAATTAGGAATTTCAAAGAAGGCCAGAATATTTCCACCACCAGCATCCAAAAAAATATGCATGTACGGATCGGGTTCTTTAGTAGATGGCACTTCGTCTTCGGCAATGGCCAATACAAAATCCATATTCAGAAACTTTTGATAAAACTCCACCGTTTCTTTGGCATCGCGACAGCGATAAGCCACATGATGGATACCTTGCAACTCGACAGTCATTTTGAACTCCCGTTCTCTGGTTGATTAGTCTTCGGTATCAATCACTCCACGCCGAAGCTGGTCACGTTCCATGGATTTGAACAGAGCTTCAAAATTGCCCTCCCCAAAACCATCATCATCTTTGCGTTGAATGAATTCAAAGAAAAGAGGACCAATCATTTTTTCGGAGAATATCTGAAGCAAAAGTCGGGGCTTATCGCCATCAGTGGATCCATCCAGAAGAATGCCTCGTTTTTGCAATTCAGTTACAGGTTCGCCGTGACCGGGCAGCCGTTCTTCCAGCATTTCATAATATGAGTCCGGCGGTGCACTCAGAAATGGAACGCCCAAATCTTTCAGCTTCTGCCAACTTGAAATCAAATCGTCACAAATGAACGCCACGTGTTGAATGCCTTCGCCTTTGTGTTCCCGCAGATATTCTTCGATCTGCCCAACATGAGATCCCTTTTCTTCATTCAAAGGAATGCGAATCAAACCATCGGGGGCGGTCATGGCCCGGGACAGCAATCCGGTATATTCACCTTTGATGTCGAAGTAACGAATCTCCCGAAAATTAAAAAGGTTTTCGTAATATTCAGCCCAGTAATTCATACGACCTTTGTAAACATTGTGAGTCAGGTGATCAATAATATCGAATCCGGCACCAACCGGATGAATATCTACGCCCTCAAGATATTCAAAATCGATATCATAAATGGTATCTCCTTTTTCAAAACGATCAATAAGATACACCGTGGTCCCACCAATGCCTTTAATGGCTGGCAAATTCAACTCCATGACACCGGTGTTGATGGTCACAGGTTGGGCACCATGATTCAGGGCATATTCATATGCGAGAGCGGAATTTTTTACTCGAAATGCCATGCCGCAGGCTGTGGGGCCGTGTTCTGCTGCAAAAAATGAAGCCGCTGAGTTCGCCTCGTAGTTGATAATCATGTTGATGTTGCCCTGGCGCCAAAGACTCACATCTTTTGATCGGTGGCGGGCAATTTCCGTAAAACCAAGAGTTTTGAATACCGGTTCCAGGATTCCTTTTTCGGGAGCCGTGTATTCAACAAACTCGAAGCCACACAACCCCATGGGGTTTTCAAAGAGATCTGCCATTGGTCCATCCTTGAAGAGAGTTTCTTTTAACAGGGTAATTTTCCTCCTCTTTTTACCCAGTCAACATAACATGGGTAGGGTGTCTTGAAAACACTCTAAATTTTCTTTGTTAAATTACGTAATATGGTTGCCGGGCATACAGGCCCCTCAGGCGGGGTTGTGCCTAAAAGAATGTCGCTGGTTCAATTTGTGGCCATAGATTTGATTAAACACTGGAGATTTATGTGTTTTATGCTGAGGTTTGCTGAGAACTTTTGTCAAAAAGCACTCAGCGACATTCTCTTGGGCACAACCCATACAAAGAACTTTACCCTTTTGAAAAGAATCTTTCAATAGCCTGTTTCACTAAAAAGATACTGGTTGTCATTTTCTATTTTTGTGGCAGAATTATCCATTCCTTTCCTGATATCTTGCCAATAACGGAGGAGCATCCAATGAAAAACCCATTAAAACTAATTATTCTATTTTCCTGTCTCCTTCTGGTCACACTTTGGGGTTGCAGCAGCAGTGACGACCCGACCGATCCTGGAGGCGGCAATCCTCCACCGAATGAAGGAAGCACTGCTCTTGTAGGCGATGATGGCAACGAAACCACCGACTTCGATTCCTTCGAACAGGTTTCCCTTTCTCTAACAGATCTGGACCCCTTAACTTCCTACACAGTTGAAGTCAATGACAATAGCAAAGCCGTCATCGGTCTCTACGAATTGGTCACCGACCAATACGGCCAAATTGATGCATCTTCGGTTCTGTATGACCCAGAACCCGGTACTTACAGCGTTACCGTTCTCGAAACCAGTATCTCTTTTGACATCACTGTCAATGAGCCCACCGGCCTTAATTTCACCCCCTGCGATGACCAAGGCGATCATCTGAATAATCTGGACACTGGCCAGGGTTTATTTCTGAAAGCCACCGGAGGAACCGCCGACGCCACCTTCCATGTCTACATCGCCCCCAACCGGTATGACTGGACCGAGGGCATGTACCTGTACGATTATTCCGAATCCATCGATGAGCTCTCATTTGATGGCGATGGCAACCTCGATGTGACCAACATCTGGAACAGTGTCAATAACATCGAAAGCGCAGCCTTCGATATCGTCATCGATATGAACATGAATGGTATTTACGACAGTGGCGATTTGCTCGATGGCCAAATTGGCGTGGGTTTTGTAGTTCAGGAAACTGTTCCCGATAAAAGCATCATCGATGGCCACGTCGTCGAACGCTTATCTTCAGATTCCGGGTACGTCTACCGCGACCTGTACAGTGTTGACGAAAATGTTTATGTCTACGTCAACCCCGTTGCAAAAATGCAGAACCTCGGTGGCGATCGTTACGTCAAGTGGTTCATAGTGCCTCACCAGGAAACCTGGAACGATGGCGACCCGTTGAACCCTGTAACCACACCTTTGGGCGATACTGTTCAATACGGTTGCACCAACGCTGGCCGCCGTCTGGTCTGGCCCGCTCCTCTGACTCCCGGCCAATACGATGTGGTCATTGATGTGAACGCTGACGGTGTTTACGACAAAGGCCAGGATTTCCTCGATGGCTACAGCGGCCTTGGTGCCTGGGTTGGTTTCACCGTTCAGGATGAACCCGAAACCCGCGAATGGACTGTTCTGGTATATGCCGACGGTGAAGGCGGACTGTCTGGAACCCGCTCCCAATATGCCCAGGAAATCGCCGACAACATGAATTCCAACATGTACGCCGGTGTTCTTTTTGACGGCGACAACTCCGCAGGTTATGCCGATTGTAAACGCTATGTCTGCACCCCCGGCCAGGTCATCGAAGATGCCAGCTACGAAGAGATCAACATGGGCCATCCCCTGACCCTTCAGGACTTCCTGACATGGGGTATCGCCAAATTCCCCGCCGAAAAATACATGGTTGTTCTTTCCAACCATGGCGGCAGCTGGTTTGGAGAAGGCCATCCCGTTCCCAATGAGCTGTGGTACGAAGAAGGTGAAAAAGCCATGTGCTACGACAATGGCGATGCCTTAAACATGTACGAACTGGAAGCGGTTTACCGCGACCTGAAATCCATGGTGGGCGATAAACTGGATGTAGTCTGGTACCAGGGCTGCCTGATGGGTGCCATCGAAGTGGCGGCAATTTCAAAAGACTATTTTGATTTCATGGTCAGCCACGAAACCGTTCGTTTTGGTTCTGAAAATACAAACAAATTCCCCAACGTGATTCAGCATATGCGTGGCGGCCCAAGTGCCGAAAGCATGAGCAACAATTGTGTCACCGCTGAAAGCGCCCCCAACAGCAGTCTGGGTGTGAATCATGATCTGGCTCATTACGACAGTGTGGAATCGGCAGTCAAACAATTTGTCGACGCCACGGTGGACCATGCCGACTTCGAAGACTTCCGAGGCAACCTGATAACAGCCATGGCCGATGTGCGCCGGGTAGCCCCTCCCGGTACTTCAGGCGAACTGGAACCTTATGTCCAGAATTGCGACATGGCCCATCTGTTCACTCTCATCAGTGAATCGACAGACGAATCCATTCCCGCAACTGTGCGCGAAGCAGCCAACAACGTCGTCGTTGCTCTGGCTCCCCTGGTTGAACTGACGATGGGTAATACCGGAGGTCTGGAAGGTCTGAACGGTACAGCCATCTGGTTGCCCCGAACAGCTGCTGAGTACAACAACTTCGCCAGCGAATACAGTGGCTTCGACTTCACCAGTCAAACCCGCTGGCTCTCATTCCTGAGTAATCTGTGGGGTGTTGCCTACCGCATTGAGCTGACCTGGGGTGCCCAACCCAGTGATCTGGATTCCCATTTGTGGGACGCCCAGGAACCCGCAAACCACGTCTGGTACAGTTGCCACACCTGCATTCCCGGTGCCAGCCTGGATCTGGACGATACCAACGGTTACGGCCCCGAGAACATTCGTATTGAAGTGCTGAACGACGGACCACGCGACCAGTATGACTACTGGGTGCGGCGTTACAGTGGATCTCCAGGCAGTGAAATAAGTACAGTAAAAGTCTTTGTCGGTGGCAGTGCCGCTCCGGCAAAAACTTACTTCCGCAGTTGGGCCGATGCTCAACGTGGCTGGCATGTGTTTAGCATCATGACAGATACCCGAACCATTATTGACGTGGATGAAGCTACCCCCGACGTACCCAGCAGTCGTATGGAGCCGGGAAGGAAGTAGTTTTAAATAAACAATCAAAAAGAGAGCGCGCGGTTGTAAAAGCAGCCGCGTGTTTTTTTATTCCATAACCCTTGACCCAAGCACTGCATCGCCATCATTGGCGAACACCCTGATAAGCCGACCCTTCTCAGGTTTTGGAAATACCTGAAACAGAACATCTTTCTCACGAATACACTCACAAAGGTCCGGATAGATTTCATGAAGCATTATGTCTGTTCCGTTTTCAGTAACCGTTACCTCAACTTCAATACTTTCGGTGCAGCAATTTACATCCATACCACATAAAATTACTGAAAAAATTTCACCGGAAGATTGAAAAACCAACTCGCCCCTGGCGCCACGGTTTGTATCACGGGTTACTCTCTCTGCCTGACTGGGCACAGAGTTTTCAGCGACCTCAGGCTGATCTTTGCTTGCACAAGAAACCGGTACCCAAAGAGAGCCAAGCAGGGCAATAGAAAAAAACACTGGTTTGATTTGGTTCTGCAACCCATGAGCATTCATATCACACCTTTTCTGAATTCAGACCCAAGCCTGCCTTTCAAATCACCTGAATAAAATAAATACCAAACAAGGTGCCAAAGTTCCAACCCATAAATTCAACTTTTATAAATCCAGAGACAACCCATATGCCATCACATAGTCATCTTTTCGTGGGGTATTGCCTTCCTGATCCTCTTTTGGATTGGAAATTCGATCCCAGGTGAAAGAAAATTCAAAATCAAGATCACCCAGCAGATCAAACTCGAACAACAGTTGGGCATGATGAACATTTCCACCATGGTCACCCAACCCGAAACGCAATCCATACTCTGCAGTGAGTTCGATCGAATTTGTCAAGTCAGTTTCCAGGCTCGTTTTAACGGGTATGGTCCAATTAGAATAGGATTCGTTTTCGCCCGGTTGTACAGACAGGTGTTTTGTATCCTCCCAGGATCCACCCAACTCAACATACCAGTCAACATCATCATCCCGGCGAATAAAATAACCCAAAGCAGAACCAAAATTTATCCTGGAATCAATATTTTTAAATGAATCGGAGTACAGTTCAGCCTGCACAGGAGTAACAAAAAATTTCCGGGACAGGAATATTTTCCAGCTGCCGTAGTACCGGTGATTTCTGATGGTTTCAACTCCATCAACCATTCCCCGATTATTCTGCAGTTTAAAATCAAACCGTGAAAAAGCTGCTTCACGTTTGATGATAACCGTGCTCCCGAATTCTTTCTGATCGGTATTACCTTTAAAAATTTTAAAATGAGCAGCCATCTTTGCAGACCAGAAATTCAGTTCCTTCATTTCCCCTTCAAGAATGGCATGCACCTGTCTTCTCTTCACTTCTTTCACCCCTGACGGTGTGATCACCGTTAGGACCCCACCCAGCATTGTGGAGGTCCCCGTTAATTCCCGTCCATCAACAAGCACATAAGTGAGAATCCTGCCAGACCGGATACCGGCCACATCCTGCCAGTCAATGGACAGGTCATCAAGGTTATCGCTATCAAATGAAACGACCTCATCCCGCATCATTTCCAGCTGACCCCACAGCCACTCACCACTGGTCAGATGCAGCCAATCCTGATGCACAACAGAAGGTTCGGAGGGTATCCAATCTTCAGCAGTAGCTACCGTTGCCCACAAAAGAGCAAAAGCACTCAGAATCACCAATAAAATCCTGACCCAGGCCATGATCATTTTTTAAGAGGGTTTGCCTGAACCCAGCGGTCATAAATCACAAGAGAAATAGCCGTGCTGGCAGCAAGGATGGCAAAAATCACCCACATGACTTCAGGATTATCGGTTCCGCCCTGCTCGGCTGGACCATAATGGTGATACATAACACCGGAGAGAAGCCCGCCAAACAAGTGGCCCAAAGCAGTGCACCAGTAGAAATAACCCATGTACATGCCCACTTTTCCAGGGGGAGCAATACGGCCGGCATATTCTTTACTTTTAGGTGAAGCCATCATTTCACCGATGGAGAAAATCAGAATGGCCGCTACCATGATCCAGCCACTTTGGCCGAGCATGAAGACCAGGAAACTGATAACAGTTACCACAACACCATTAATGATTGTGTTCAAAGGTTTCACGTTCCGAATCAGATACGAAATTCCGACCTGACCCAAAATTATTCCGAAAGCATTCAGGTTAATCAGATGCTCTGGTTTTACCTGTCCGTTTTCCAAAACACCCTGATTCCAATTAGATGTATCGACGCCCATACTCTCAAACATTCCCGTAATAGAACCGGCAATTGGTGTCAGGGAGCGGATAAGGTCGGTGGTATCAACATAATCTCTAAGGTATTCGGGAAGAGTCAGGAAGATCTGATTAAAACTGGTCCAAAAACCCGCCATCAGCAGCAGGAAAACCATGTAGCGGCCTTCGCCGACTTTCAGAGTCTGAGTAAAGAAATCATCCTGATTAACATTTCCGGTTGACTTGAGAATCACATCATAAAGCAGGTTGACCAAAATCCAGGCCAGTGAAATGGGGCCAATAAGTTTGAAGTCCCACCATTTTGATCCCATAACCAGCACCGTTAGAACACCTACGACCATCAGGAAGAATCGGCCGTTGCCCACCACTTCGACCATACCGGTAAATACTTGGGCAAGGTCCTTTTTGTTGGCTTTTTCTTCTTTGCTGCGTGGGTCTTTGTAAGTTACCAGGCAGGTGATGGCCAGCATGACCACCCAACCGGCCGAAGCCCAGAATACATAGGTCCAGCTCCAGCCACGAACCACACCGGCAATGATGGGTCCTAGGAAGCCACCGACATTGACCATCATATAGAAAATGCCAAAGCCCATGGACCCGGTTTTCTCATTGGTAGTCAGCGCAACCGTGGAAATTACAACAGGCTTAAACATGGCGTGGCCAATAGCCAGAAAGAAATATACGCCGAAGAAGCCCCAGAATGAGGTTGGAAATTGCAATAACAAATAAGCCGGCCCCATTACCATAGTTGAAGCCATGAACATTGTTTTGTAGCCGTAGCGATCGGCCAGGGCTCCAAATACAGCGGGGAAAAGGTACAGGAAGAAGGTCACAACACCCTGAATAACACCGCGGTCAACGGAACTGAACCCAAGGCCGCCATCAACAACGGCACCGGTCAGGTAAAGACTGGAAACTGCATAAAACCCGTACCAGGCCATTCTTTCGAAGATTTCCATTACGTTCGCTGACCAGAAGGCCATGGGGAACATACGCAAGCCCTTGGGGGCTGAAGATTCGGCGGTGGCGGACATATTGTGCCTTTGCTTTGGGGTTAGAAAAATCCCGACCCCAGTGAAGTCGGGAATAAAATGCTACCTTTGAGAGCTAAAATAGCCGTTTTGGAGTTTGGGGTCAACTGTCAGGACATTTTCCATTTGAACATTTCCAGATAAAGAGGGTTATTTACGCTCGACGAACAAACCGTCGCAGCCCTGCCGACGCCAAATCACCCAGCAAAACCAGCAATGCCCCCAACAGTATGAAGAAAAACATCTCATCGTAACGGTTGGCTGCTCTCGATTGAACAATCAACAAGCCCAGGGAAGCCATGCCAAGCATTCCCAGAACCGTTGCTTCACGCACACAGGTTTCCCAGCGATAAAAAAAGTAAAGCAGGAATCGCCCGACAGACAACGGGACAATACTGGCCCAAAGGATTTGAAATCTGCCTGCACCCGCCCCCCGCAAAGCCCGGGAACTGCTGTCATCAACGTTTTCAATCAATTCGGCAGACAGTTTGCCCAGAATTCCAGCATTGTGCAAAGCCAACGCCAGAACCATGGGCCAGACATTGGGACCAAACAAAGCCAAAAAGAGAAAGGCCCAAACGTATTCCGGAACCGCTCTAATAAAGACCATCAGAGCTCGGGTGCCCACAATGACCAAATTCCACAATCGGTGACGCCACGACTTTGATGACCCGCCTTCTGGCAAAAAAGGTTCAGCGCAGGCCAAATTCCGAGCCGAAAACAAACTGAAAAAGGCCCCTGAAAGACCAGCCAGAACAATAGCCAGAACACTGATAGCCAGGGTGCTGACAAATGCTTCGGCCCCAACAGTGGACCAGAGTTCGGTTGCCCAATTCATCACACTCGAGAAACTGCCTTGCCCCTGTTGCACAGGCCAGGGCCTCAACTCACCCAAAAAGCGTTGCAAATTCTGCACACGCCTTTCTGAAAACCAGCTGACAAGATTAAAATCTCCCACAAACCAGCTGCCCAGCATTAGCAGCCCCATGGCCCTTACACTCCAAATGACCAGAACCTTCCGGGGTCGGTTCTCTTTCAATTCTTTGATTTCAGACAAACGACGGTTCATGACTGCACCGCCTGGCGCAGTTTGCCGCTCCACCAATCTACCAGAAGAATCAGGGCCATCAGCACGTACAAATACGACCAAACCTCTGCATAGTACAGGTTTTCAAAAGAGGCGCTGATGTAATAACCCAGAGTGGGAAATCCAAAAAAGCCCAAGACGGCGCTGGATCGCAAGGCGCATTCAAATCGATAAAAAACATATGCCAGCATATCGGGCATCGCCTGGGGAACCAGACCAAAAGCATACCAATTGAGCGTTGAAGCCCCAGCCAGACGCAAAGCAGAGGCCGATTCAGAAGGAGCTTCGTCCAGCATCTCAGAGAAAATTTTGGCAAGAGTTCCGGTATAGGGTATGGCAATGGCCACCACGGCAACCAATTCGCCCCGCCCCAGAGCAGCCAATAAAAGCACTGCCCAAACCAGTTCGTGAACTGAGCGCATTCCGGTCATCACCGAGCGAGCCAGGAAAGTGATTACCGGTCCCCAGCCAGACCATCGGGCATCGGCATGATCCCACCAAACAGATGACCCAACAAAACCAAGCAGCAATCCGCCAACCAAAGCCAGAGAAATTGCCGCAGCAGCAAAAACGATGGTATTAAATGCCGCTTGCAATGCCTGCAAAGGAAGATCCAGGGCTCCTTGCGGTGTTCCTTCACCAACAAATCGCAAGGCCGGGTGCTGAGCCTGGGAAAAAAAATCTCCGGCCAGTTGCCAACCACCGGCGTTTGGCCAAATGTCAGTATGAAAAAGATCCAGTTTAAAAAAAGAAACACCTGCGGCCAGGACAATAAAGCCAAACACCCAGCCAACAGATCCCAAGGAACCGGGCTTACGCAGTAAAGACGGCCGCCCCTGATATGCTTCAGATGCCATCAGAATCCGCCAGAAAATACAGTTTCTTAATATCTGAGGAAGTTACTTCTTCGGTAGGCTTGTCAAAAAGAATGCGCCCATCCCTCAGTCCCACCACCCGGGGAAAGAACTTTTGGGCCAAATTGGCATCGTGAAGACTGGCACAGAGGGTTAGGCCCTGGGATTGACTGATTTCGGTGATCAACTTCAGCAGATCCGCAGCCCGGGCAGGATCGACACTGGAAACAGGTTCATCGGCCAGAAGCAAACCAGGTTTCTGAAATAGAGCCCGAGCCAACGCCACGCGTTGCTGTTGGCCCCCACTGAGACGATCCACTCTTTGGTACATTTCTTTTTCGATGCCCACTCGTTCCAACAATCGGTGCACATTGAGCAAATCATCTGTGGCGGGTTTCATAAACATCAGAAGAGACTGAAAAAAATTTCTTTTTCCCAGAGAACCAGAAAGGACATTCTGAGAGACCCTCAAATTCCCTACCAAGCGCAAATCCTGATAAACAAAGCCAATGCCTGATCGCAATTCCCGAAGGCTTTTCCCATGAAGCCGATCCAGATTCATGCCAGCGACTTCAATGGAACCACTGGTGGGAATGACAGCCCGATTCAGCAACCGTAACAGAGTGGTTTTCCCCGCTCCACTGGGCCCCAAAACGGCAATCGACTCCCCAGGTGCCACGGTAATATTTACATTCCGAAGTACTTTTTTGGGTCCAAAATTGACATGGACTGACCGCAGATTAACTGCGGCCCCAACGCTCACCGCACCATACCCAACTGGCGGGCCACTTCAGCAATGCCAATAAATTCTTCGTTACGGGCTTTGATCAATTTTTCACGGGGAAGAGCCGACAGCAAAGAAGCATCTTCAATTCCAATCAAAACATCTTGCAGCTTTTTCATGAAGCCCGGACCAAAGTTATCGTCCAACCCAGGATGGGCAGTAAAATTATAGTCGGCGTAAGTGGGTGTTTTCCAAATAATGCGGCACACCTCCGGGTCTGTTTTTCCACTGGCCACTCGTTTGTCGTAAACTTTGTAGTTTACCACACCGCAACCAAACTGGCCGGCTTCCACCAGCTCAACCGTTTTATCGTGGCTGCCGGAAAAGCTGAACTCTTTGGAGAAAAAATCTTCCACCGATTTACCAGAATTCAGTTTGATAAAAAATTCTGGCATCAGACGGCCACTGGTACTGCTTTCGCTGCCAAAAGTGAATTCGTACTGACCCATTTCTTCTGGAAAGCCCTCGGACTTATTCAGGCCGGTTTCCTTGTTGGCAATAAAGTAGGAATAATACTCGGGATCGACCTGACCTTGAGCAATGGCCTGGGCACCGGGAACAGCAGCCCGGGCTTGCACGCCGGTCAAGCCACCAAACCAAGCCAGCTGAATATCTCCAGCCCGGAACATTTCCACTGAAGCCTGATAATCACGACTCGGGACGTATTCCACCTTCACACCAAGCTTCTGGCTGAGGTATTCAGTCAAAGGGGCAAATTTCTGCATCAGTTCAGTGGTATTTTGATCAGGTATCGCAGTAAAGCTCAGAATTTTTTCACGGTCTTGATTACCACTGCCACAGGAAATGACTCCAACCAAAACGGCCATAAGAGCCACAACAGTACAGATTTTTTTCATATTCGGTTTCTCTCCATCAATTAAATAAACGCCCAGCTCGAACCTGTGGCTCCGTCCTGAACAGTAACGCCCAGCTGAGCCAGTTCATCGCGAATTAGATCAGCTGCAGCCCAGTCTTTTTCCTGGCGTGCATTGATGCGCTGAACCAGAAGATCATCTACCCTGGTTACATCAAGTCCAATGCGTTTGGCTTTCATGTCTCGCCGCTCGGTCAGCCACTGAGCCGGGTCTTTTCCGAAGCAGCCCAAAATGCCAGCCACATCTTTCATGGACTCTACAAAAAGAACAATGCTTGCATGCCGTAAAGCCTTATTGATACCTTTTCCTGAGGCCAGCAAAGTATTCACCTCAGCCAGAGGTTTACTCATCACACCCAGCGCACCACTGCTGTTCAGGTCGTTGGCCATGTGCTTAATAAATTCAGGCAACATCTCGGCAATAGGGCCTTGCACCGGAACATCCTGCTCGGGGGCTTTTGCCGTTTCCAAAAACTGCACAGCAGCGTACAAAGCGCTGTAAATATAGGTCAAACGGTCGTCCGCATCTTCCAGACTGGGAAAACGTACCTGTTTTTTAAGAATTTCGGCCGTGGTTTCATGACCACAGGAACCACAAACGGCACTCTCCTGTTGGTCTTTGTCCAACTCAACAGAACAGGCCGGGCAAGTCACTTCCAGATCAAAATTGAGACCACTGCGATAGTGAACTGTCATCAGGAAATAGCGCAGGGTTTCTGCAGGAAAAACCGCTGTCAATTCCCGGGTTGTGAAAAAATTGCCCAAACTCTTGGACATTTTTTCACCGGCAAAATTTATGAATCCATTATGGACCCAAGTGTGGGCGTATGTGTCTTCGCCATGGGCACCCTGACTCTGGGCTATCTCATTTTCATGATGTGGGAAAATCAAGTCGCGGCCACCGCAGTGAATGTCGAAATCGTTGCCCAGATGCTTGGCACTCATGGCCGAACATTCAATATGCCAACCAGGGCGGCCTTCACCCCAGGGACTGGTCCAGGAGGGCTCACCGGGTTTGGCCGATTTCCACAGGGCAAAATCCAAAGGAGTTTCTTTTCGTTCATCCACATCAATGCGACTACCGGCAGCTTCAAGCATGTCGTCCACCGAGCGGTTGCTCAGCTTGCCATAACCTTTGAAATTTTTGACGCGGTAATAAACATCACCATCCACATCGTAAGCCAATCCTTTTTCAATGAGATCGGATACCAGTTCGATGATTTCAGGAATGGTTCCACTGACCCGGGGTTCCACATCAGGATCCACCGCATTCAAAGAACTCATGTCCACATGGTATTCAGAGGTGAATTTCTCAGCCAAATCGGCTGAATCGAGCCCCTGTTCAGCACTGCGGGCTATGATTTTATCGTCAATGTCGGTAACATTTCGCACATACTTCACTTCATACCCCTGATGCCTTAAAAACCGCACCAAAAGGTCGGGAACCACTGCAGCCCGGGCATTGCCCAAATGAGTGTAGTCGTAGACAGTCGGTCCACAGCAATATATCCCGCACTTACCCGGTTCAAGGGTCTTGAGATCTTCCTTGGTACCGGTCAGGGTATTGAACAGAACAATGGTGTCAGACATAATCAACAATCCTTAAATGAGGTGGCGGCTGAAATCTTGTGTAGAATCTAATCATTCATTGCCCGGGTATCAACGTCCGGACCCACTGAGGACAAAAGCGGCCCAGAATGTGGGGTGGGCAAGGTCAACTCCAGAGGCTTTTTTCTGGGCCATCATCTTCCTTTTGGCAATACCAAGACTTTCGGCCCGATCACTGGAGTCAGCCGCCAGATTGGAATAATACAACTCCATAAATTCAGACGTTTCCCGACCCGATACATTCCACAATGCCGAAACAACGCTGCGGGCTCCGGCAAACATGAAACTGCGAGTCAGCCCCACCACACCCTCACCGGTTACATGTGGCCCCAAAGCCGAAACACAGGCCGATAAGACCACCTGATCACAATCCAGATCCAAAGCCAGCACTTCCGGTATGCTGAGAAAACCATCGTCATCCAGACTGGGATCACTGCTCAAAACCAGGCCGGAATATCGGGGCCTGGCTTCATTAAACAAGCCGTGACTGGCAAAATGAACCAGACTCAGCCTGTTGCCTTCAGATTGAAGAGACAGATTCCCCAGAGTTGCTTCGTCTCCGGAAAGAACTTCAGCCGGGGCAAGGGCGGCAAGGCGCTGCAGCTCCTGTCCGGCAAAAGGCAATTCGGGTAATTCCACCGCCCCGGCCGCCTTGGCAAAAAGGCTGGCATCCTCTCCTTGAATCAGAATCGGGTTGCCAATTAACAACCATGGATTCAGCGGTTCTTCCCCAGTCCGGGGACCCCGTACTTTACCCAGCACACTTGCTGACGGGGCATAGGAAATAATTTTTTCATTCACCAGCCAAGGCAATTCAGAAAAAGTTTTACCTTGGGTATCTTCACTCAATAAAGCCTCAAACGGCAGGTAGTGAAGAATACCGTCAGCGCAAATCATCAATCTTTTTGCTTGGACAATTTCCTTTTCCACGGGCCCAAGCAACATTTCATAAACATCACGGGCAGGCTGGGTGTACCAGGCCGCCTCTGCTCCGGTCAAATTATAGTCTCGTAATAGAGGCAACAATTGATGAACTTGTTTTTCAACTTCATCCTTACTCGGTAACTGAACCATTCGGATTTCATTTTTACTCATGACCCAAAGATATGACGCATCTATTCCCAAAGAATATTCCAGCAGAACTTCATCCTGCAAAAGCACATTTTGTTGAATATCCTTACCCGCAAGAGGCGACGGATACATGACCTCAGCATAACGAGGATTTTCAGACCGAAGTCTTGCTTCCAGAGTTTGCAACTCATCTTCCGCCCCGGCCAAACTGGCCTTTAACGGCCCCACCGAATCGGGTTCGGCATTTTCCAGTCGGGTTTCCAAGTCAATAATTCGATTCAGGATTTCACTTTCCATTTGACGGAAACCCTGATCCGCACTGACTTGCAAATCATATTCAGCTTCAGCCATTAAATCGAGAAACGCCCTGGCCCTGGCCTGCTGGGCAACTTCAAAGGCTTGCAAATCATAGCCCGAATCATGATCCCTGCTCTGCAATTCAAAGAGCAGGCTGATCATCTCGTCGTACAAAGAGCCTGCCTGGTTGACGATGCCACTGGTGACCCGGTCTGCCCCCCCACTGCGCCGGCGAACCTCAGCCACCTTATCCAAAGCCCGCTCCAGGTAATTCAGTGCCTGGTCAGCATTTCCTTCGGCACGCGCTACCTTGGCCTGCCCCAGCAAAGACATTTCCAAAATATCGAAATAATCGATTTCTTCGGCCAGCAGGGCCGCCTGTTCAAATGAAGCGGCTGCTGCTGTCAGTTCACCACGACGCAAAAGGACCTGTCCCTTGATTTCCCGGGCGTAAGCTTCACTCATGGGAATATCAAATTCCTGAGCCGCTGCAATGGCCTGGTCCAGGTACAGCATCCCTTTTTCACACTGATCCAGCTCACACAAAGCTTCACCCAGCGACTGCAAAACCTGAGTTTCGGTTCGGTGGTCACCAGTTTGCTGCATTAATTGCAGGGCTTCTTCCAAAGCGGGAACCGCCAAATCCAAATTCCCCTGATACTCGTGAATGGAGCCAATATTCCCCAACATCATGCCTTTGCGCCAGGGATTTGGGGCCAGACGAACCGCTTCCATGTATTGATTTAAGGCTTTGTCGTAATCACCCAGGAGGTAATTAATGGCCGCCATTTCACCCAGAATGCCCCCCAGCTTGGCTGAGTCATCGGCTTGTCGAGCCAAAGCGTCAGCATCCTGTAACTGAGTCATGGCCCGGGTCAAATCACCTTTGAGAATGCCAATGGTGGCTATGTAGTGCAGGGCCTGGGCTTGTCCGGCCAGATCCCCCGCGTGGCGGTAATGCTCCAGGGCGGCTTCCCGCCAGAAAAGAGCATCGTCCAGATCCATCTGCAAACGGCTGACCACAGACATGCCAATGGCCGCCACACCGGCCCAGCGGTAGGTATTCATTCGTCTGGCCAGAGTCAAAGCCCCTTGCAGATCTTCGCGGGTGGAATCAATTTGGCGCAAACGGGCACGAGCACGGCCACGTGATAACAAACCAAAAAATTCGGAGGCCGTGCGGTTCTGCTGGCGGGCTGAGTCAATGGCCTTGGTCAGAATTTCTTCGGCAGCAGGAATTTGACCTGTTTCCACCATGGCGGCGCCAAGGCGCAATTGCAGATGCAGCCGGTCAGCCGGATCAGTGGTTTTGTCCAGCAAAGGCTGAAGAAGTTCACTGGCCTGAGCAAAATCACCCTGCTCAAAAACTTGAGCAGCTTGGCTTAGAGGACTGTCGTCGGAAGCTTCAAGCCCCTGATTAACCTCCATTTCCACAATCAGCCAGCGAGAAAGAACGTCCGATCTACCCTGAACCAATGCCAAAGCCTGAGCGGGTTCTCCACGCTCCAGGAGAATCCAGGCTTGTTCGTTTTCAGGTGCGGCCAGTGCTGAACCCACCAAAGCGAGAAGCAGGGTCACCAATATTGCCACTGTCAGAAGGTCCTTGCCAATTTTTGCCATCTGGATCATGCTCCTGATCATTGTGAACCTCGTTGTTTATGCTCAGACTGTTCACACCCCATGATAAGGCTCATTAAAAAAGTCTCCATGGTTTTTGTTTCATCTGTCGTCCGGAGTAGAACTTGAGCTCGCCCGAAACATGCCTAGATACCCTCAGCGACCGAGCTCTGGCTGGTGACTCCCAGGCCGAAACTCAGCTTTTTGAATCTTTGCGTGTAAGATTTCTTCCCATCGCCAAACGAAGGGTGCAAGTGGACCAGGCAGAGGATCTGGTTCAGGACACCCTGCGGATCGTATTCGACCGCTACGGTGAACGCAACGAAGGACAGGGAATACTCGTTTGGGGGCTAACCGTGCTGCGCAATGTCATCGGCAACTATTACCAGGCCAAAGACCGGGAAAATAGCAGACTCTCCTTTGTGGAAGAGCTGCCCTCGGATGCCGCCTGCGAAGCCGATTTCCTTGGTGAAACGGAACTGGCACAAACCCGGGATAACCTGCTCGAAGGCATTGCCACTTTGGCTGAACGCTTTCCCCGCTGCGGAAAAATCTTTCATCATCTTTTGTCCAGTTTGGAGTACGGAGGGAGCCCCAACGAGGTTTCCACTCACTGCCTCGGCCTGGTTCAAAAAGATGACCCCGACATGAACCGGGGAAGATTTTATACCGCCCTGCACCGTTGCCGAGCCCAGCTGCGCGATGTCATGGACCGAATGGAACAGAGGAAAGAGTCATGAGCAATAACAGCCAAAACACCCAGCAGAACCCGCCCCAGCAGCTTTGCGACCTGTTGGCGGCATATGAAATGAATCTGCTTGAACGTGACGAACGATCTGGTTTTGAAGCCCATTTACCCGATTGTCCTGATTGTTTGGAAGAAATGTACAGTATGGCTCCGGCGACAGCGGCCATGAACGCCGAACCGGGTGTTTTTGCAGATCAGGCCCAGCGTTATCTGGAACGGGATAAAAGTTTATCGCTGTGGGAGCGGCTGGCTGGGATTCTTTCAGGTGGACCAAGTCGGGTTCTGGTACCGGTTATTGCTGCTGCAGTATTGGCTGTTGTTATTTTTCTGCCCCAGGGACAGGAAAAGCAATTTAGTCAATTGGCCATTTCTTCTGCACCAGCCTATTCAACGCTGCAGGTTCGTGCTGGCAACCAAGACTCATGGCTGGCCCCTTGGGAAAACGGCATGGAGTTTTATCAGGATAAAAACTATTCATCCGCAGCAGAGGATTTGCTTCAGGCTGTAACAATACTGGCAGCTGACAATGCCGCTGATGACGAGCGTTATGTTGTTCTGGATAATGCCCGCCTTTACCTCGGAGTATCGCAAATGCTGGCTGGTCAGGTTGATCAATGCATTGGCTCATTGCAAAACGCGGCCAATAGTTCTTTGCCACCAGTCAGCCAAAAGTGTCAATGGTATTTAGCCCAAGCCTATTTGTTGAATGAAATGCCAGATGAAGCGGTGGGTATCTTGCAGGCCTTGATTGACAGTCCTGTTTTTGGTTCCGATTCTCGACAATTGATGGAACAGATTGAGGATTTATTGGGCAAGTGACCCAAATACAGGGTTGTGCCCAAGAGAATGTCGCTGGGTGCTTTTATGCAAAAGTGCCCAGCAATCTTCAATCTAAAACACATAAATATCCAGTGTTTAATCAAATCTATAGCCACAAATTGAACCAGCGACATTCTTTTAGGCACAACCGAAGTATTGCAATTTTTTTCCAATTAGGTTACAATATTTAGACAATTGTAGGTAAATCAAGGGGTTTCGCCCAATCCTGAAGGAACAACCATGACTTCCACATTCATTACAAGAACTTCAACCCTGCTTTGGATTTTCATTTGTCTAACAATGACTACCACTGCTCTGGCTGCCGTCGACTCAGGCCAGAACCCCAACCCTTTCATTCTTGGCGACTGTCAGGTGGGAAACCTGAATCCGCCTGTTGGCCCACCGGTTCCTGACCTGTTCTTCGGTGAAGAAGCCTACGCCTACCACGTCAAACCCATTGACCAATGCACAAGTACTGAAGATGGTTTCATTCTTGAAAGCGTCACCCAAATGTTGCATTTCAATACCGACCAGATACCTGCGGTGCTAATAGTCAAAGCAGCTCTGTATTCCGCCCAATTCGACACCCCGAGCGGCTGTTGGATGCCCGGTATCACCCTCTACGAATCCATGGAAGAAACATTCACCATTGCCGACAACGGCATCCTAAACATTCAGGTCCCCATTGCCAGTGGCCCTGCCTACTTGTTGAACGACCACTATTTCCTGGTCATGAGTTACCAGGGCGGTGCCATGGCCCAGCTTGTGGTTGATGACGAACCCATGCCCTGCACCGAATTTGTTAATCGGGGCAATGGCTGGCAGGATCTCAATGGGCGCGATAAAAGCGGTGGTGGAAAAGTCATAATTTTTGGCGACATTGTATTTTCACCTGCTTCAGTGGCCAACACACAAAGCACCTGGGATGGAATCAAGAGTCTGTATAAATAATTTTTTCTTCAATTCCAAAATACCGAGCACCTGAGGGTGTTCGGTATTTTTTTAAAATATTATCAAAATAAATTGTAAGACATTCTTCACTTATCAAATATCCCTTTTGAAACCAGGGTTGTCGCTGCCTTCACTGGAGGGGTGATGAAAACACCGGGGAGAATTGATTTTCGAGGATGGTGTTGGCGACAACCGGTTTCCCAGTTTAACCAAAAAGTGATGTTGTAAGTTCGTTCCCCCGTTGCGCAACATCACCGAAAGAAGGAGCCGGATTTTCCGGCTCTTTTTTTACCGATTGTCTTGAAAACGCTCCAACAACAGACGAGCCGCAGCCGTAGCCGGCATTTCGCCAGAGGCAACTTTCTGCTCCAGCTCATCCCTTAGCTCATTCATTCCGGGATGCGATTCAAAAATATCGGTCAGGCCTTCACGAACCAGATCGTTCAGCCAGGTGCGCTCCTGGTCCTGTCGTCGCCGATCATGAACTCTCGAGGCGCGGGTAATTTCGTCGAACCTGGTAACTACACGCCAAATCTCCTCAATGCCTTCTTCTTTAAGGGCAGAAGCGTTAAAAGCATGAGTTTGCCAGCCTTCGGTTGCAGGACGCAAATAATGCAAAACCCTCTCAAATTCAGATCGGGCGGTGAGAGCGGCTTGCTTACCGGGGCCATCGGCTTTGTTTATCAAAATGGCGTCAGCTATTTCCACCACGCCTTTTTTGATTCCCTGCAATTCATCGCCGGCTCCGGCAATGAGAATGAGCAGGAAAAAATCGACCATGCTGCGCACAATAATTTCGCTTTGGCCGACACCGACAGTTTCCAC